>NZ_JCACKR010000048.1:0-99397 GCF_059505485.1 Stenomitos rutilans | reverse complement strand
TCAACCTTGTCTGAGTCCTCCCTAATTTCTCACAACTGACTTGGGATTGCTATATATATTCAAACTATTTGCGTTTGAGGTCAAAGCGATCGGCAATGATTTTGTCTACCCATCGTTTAGGTAGCAGGCTTGGCAGTATCCAATTCGTGAGAGGTTTGGGAACGATCGCGTAGCGTGTGCGCGGTTTGGCAGCCGTGAGCGCTTCCCAGATGACTTCGCCAACCCGTTCCGGTGGATAGCCCTGTCGTCCTCGGTTGATAGCGTAATCACCTAATTTCTTTGTCGCGTCTGCGTAATCTGTTTGGGCATAGATGGAGAGATCGAGTTGAGCGGCTTTGTCCCAAATCGGGGTGGCGATCGGCCCTGGCCCCACAATGATGACATCAATGCCGTAGAGCATGAGTTCCCGTCGCAAACTTTCAGACATCCCTTCCAGTCCATGTTTCGAGGCAGAATAGGCACCCAGAAAGGGGCTACCAATCTTGCCGCCAACCGAACTGATGTTGATAATGCGTCCGGATGCTCCTTTGAGGGTGCGATCGGTGCCCAGCAACGGGAGAAAGGCTTGCGTCACAACCAGCGGACTGATGAGATTGATTTCCATCTGAAACCGATATTGGTCAATTGGCAAGTGCATGAGCGGCCCAGAGACGGCAATACCCGCATTATTGACCAACCCAAACAGAGTTTCGCCGTTCAAGCGTTCTCGTACTTCTTTGGCAGCACTGGCGATCGCCGCTGCATCCGTCACATCGAATTTGAGGGGTGTGACGGCTTCGCCAAATTCCGCCACGAGGCGATCGGCATCTTCTGCCTTCCGCACACTGCCAAAGACATGAAAACCCTTCTGTGCGAGCACTTTGACCGTACCCCAGCCAATGCCCGTTGATGCTCCCGTAACCACAACGCTCTTCATCATGATCGTCCTGCCAAAGTTGAGTGCCGCTTAATAACACCTTACTGATGTAACACACTCACTGGTAATCCGAATGGCGATCGGTGGACTGATTCAACTTACTTAGCCTAGAAAAGCTTGCGGTTACTAGAGCAAACGATCCTCATTACTACCATGCCAAAGCAAAAAGGTACCAGGGTAAACATAGAAGAATTGTAATTCCTCCAAACCAGAACGGTAGGCTGCTCTCTCGGCTGAGATAGTGCTTAAGCATAAATATAAGAAAACAAGATGACGATAGGAAACTTACTAGCCAGAATAGCCAGGCTCTACCGCTATGCTCATACATAACAACTCCAACATCTGCAAAAGGCTGGCCTCGCATTTGATCAGCTATTCCGTATAGTCGTTCGCCCAATCCAGGAATAGAGACGATTACTGCAATATTAGCTAGGCTGTACTTGAATAGTTTATAAGGATCTACCATGCTTTCTCTTTCTAGGATAAGTCATAGCCATTTCCAAGCAAGTGAAGTACAAGCAAGGGAGTCAAGGGATCAAAGGAGATAAGGTGTAGCTCATTCGAGTGAAAATAGCTGTAATGATGTTAAGGATTTGACTCTTTTAAACTACTCATTGAATAGTTTTTCTAACAAGGGCAGCGGCTTCTTCAGGTTTTCCAGATGAAGGAAAGACTAAAATGCTCTTAATTTCGGTGTTCTTAAGCAGTGATTTTAAGCGATACAGTTGTTGATCGGTAATAGCTACACCTGCATAATGTTTAGCGTAATTCAATTCCTGATTGAGGTTAGCATCGTTATAGGTTTGGATGAAGACTCGATCGACTCCCCAATTTTGCCAATCTGCTGCAAAGTAACGCTTACCCCAGTAAGGATTATGGTGGCAAAGGTCGAAACTGACGGTCGGGTTTGCTTTCTTCATGTCCGATCGCATTTGTTGCACAAACTTGGTCAAACGAGCCGTGCGGTCTTCTTTCCCAGGTAAGCCAGCGTAATAGCCCAAGTAATCATCCCACTGAACAGCATCAATGGTTGGATACTTTTGGACAAACTCTACTGATATTTTCCTAAAGAAATTAGCAACCTCTGGAATATCCATATCCAGTACGTATTGATCGATACCAGTATACGTTTTATCAACGCCAGGCACGAGCCATCGCTTTGAGATTGCCAGGTCGAAAATTGGACTGTTTTTGTCGATTTTAATTCCCTTTTCAAAATAGGCGTGTACTTGCATTCCCTGCTTATGCGCCTCGTCAATGAGCCAATCTAGCCATTGATCTCGAAATTGATTGGGACAACTTTGGTAACCCAGCGTTTGCTGCATGACCTCGCTTTTATACATCGTGCAGCCATTGCCCCATACCCCATGAATGATAGTATTGATGCCTTGACTATGGTAATAGCGAACCCGTTGTCGAATCGTTTGTTCATCAGCATTATTAGTCGCTTGATAGCGGCTTAAATAGATGCCTCGAATCAACTTTTTCTCCCAAAGAGCTTGAGTTAAGGATGCCTTGGGAGAAGAACTGCGTAAAGGTGCTTGTGCAATAGCGGGTGTACCGGAAGATTTTTGTGGAGAAACAGCGGTTTCAACTTGTCCAGGCACAGGAGTCAGAAGAGGAGCAGTTGATTTCTGAGGTGTAAGTGTTGCTGGTGGCTGCATCGTCGGCAAGAGCTGACTGATTTTGCGAAAATCGAAATGTGTAAAGCCCCAATAACCAATCCCTAATAAAACGATGATGAATGAAATTGGAATGCTTGAACATCCGCATCCATTATTTTCTTTTTTGGGCGGCATAGCAAAGTCAATGAACGTTCTACGATTAAGACAACTAATTTTTACGTCATCAGAACAGGCAACCGTAACTCATTCGGCAGCAGAATAAAGAATGAGGGCTTCGATGCTATATCAAGCTACTTCACTTTGCTGTTCGTTCGTTCCGTATAACAACTGAATCACAGCGGCTTTTAGCCTGATGCAGAATTGCCCTATCCAGTACAGACCAGATAGGGCAATATGCAGGAGATTAAGTGGCGAATTTCCAGCGGTTCAAAGCTAGCAAATTCTACCAGCAAGCTTTTTCAGTGCCTTCAGCGGTGTGCGCCACACTTAACGATTAACGGCACTCATGTGCTGGGTGGGGTAGCGATCGCCCGCTGCAATGCCCTTTGGTGCGACGGTTTCAATCTGCTTCAACTCATCGAGAGTCAGCGTAACGTCGGTTGCAGCAACGTTTTCCTCCAGGTATTTGCGGCGTTTGGTGCCGGGAATGGGTACGATGTCGTCGCCCTGAGCCAGCAACCAGGCGAGGGCAAACTGGCTGGGAGTTGCGCCTTTGGTGGCGGCGATCGCTTTTACTTGTTCGACTAATTCCAGGTTTTTGTGGAAGTTTTCGCCCTGAAAGCGAGGCGAGTTGCGGCGATAGTCATCCGCAGGTAAATCATCTGGCTTGGTAAACTGCCCAGACAGGAAGCCGCGACCAAGAGGGCTATAGGGCACAAACCCAATGCCCAACTCCCGAATGGTTGGCAAAATTTCATCTTCAGGGTCACGGCTCCAGAGGGAATATTCGGTTTGCAGAGCCGAGATGGGATGGACGGCATGTGCCCGTCGAATGGTGGCGGGTGCCGCTTCCGAAAGTCCTAAATAGCGGACTTTACCCTGTTGGACGAGTTCTGCCATTGCGCCTACGGTGTCCTCGATCGGCACATTTGGATCGACCCGGTGCTGATAGTAAAGGTCAATCACCTCTACACCCAACCGTTTGAGCGACGCATCACACGCTTGACGGACGTAATCGGGATGACCATTGACTCCTCGAAAGCCACCATCCTCCGATCGCACGTTGCCAAACTTGGTTGCCAAAATGACCTGATCACGGCGATCGTTAATGGCTTGACCCACCAATTTCTCATTGGTGAACGGGCCATACATATCAGCTGTATCGAGAAAAGTGACACCCAGGTCTAAGGCACGATGCAGCGTGGCGATCGATTCTTCCTCATTGCGCCCACTGTAGAACTCCGACATGCCCATGCAGCCAAGACCTAACTCGGAGACGGCAAGACCTTGATTGCCCAGTTTTTTCGTTTTCATGAATTTATCCTCTAAATACAGTTGTTGATTGATCAAGACTTACGCCTTTGACCAAAACCTCGGAGGTTTAAGCGACGACATTAATGACGATGCTTGATTCCTGGTTGGAAACCTCCGAGGTTTGCGTAAGTTCTATCGGCGTTGCTTTAGCGATTGACGGTGCTCATCAAGGCTGCCGAGTAACGATCGCCTGCTACGGTTCCTTTGGGTGCAACGGCTTCAATGCGTTGCAAATCTTTCGGTGTCAGTTGGATGTCAGTTGCGCCGACGTTTTCCTCTAGATAGGTGCGGCGCTTGGTGCCGGGAATGGGCACGATGTCGTCGCCCTGAGCCAGCAACCAGGCAAGGGCAAGTTGTCCGGGTGTTGCCCCTTTTTCAGTAGCGATTTCCTTCACGCGATCGACCACTTGCAGATTTTTGTAGAAGTTGTCGCCTTGAAATTGAGGCAATGTTCTACGAAAATCATCGGCAGCAAAATCATCGGGGCTAGTAATCTGTCCCGAAAGAAATCCACGTCCCATTGGACTATAGGGCACGAAGCCGATGCCTAATTCACGTAGCGTTGGTAGAACGTTATCTTCTGGATCGCGGTTCCAGAGCGAGTATTCACTTTGTAAAGCCGTCAGGGGATGAACGGCGTGAGCACGTCTAATGGTTTCTGACGATGCTTCTGAAAGCCCGATGTAGCGGACTTTGCCTTGCTGTACGAGTTGTGCCATTGCACCAACGGTTTCCTCGATCGGCACCTTTGGATCAACCCGATGCAAGTAATACAAATCGATCGTGTCGATGCCCAGTCGTTGCAAAGAAGCATCGCAGGCTTGATGCACATATTCAGGACTACCGTTGATCAGCATTTGCTTGCCATCAAACCCCTGAATGCCAAACTTGGTTGCCAGAATGACCTCATCGCGGCGATCCTGAATTACCCTTCCAATCAACTCCTCATTCTTATGTGGCCCGTATACATCAGCCGTGTCGAGCAAGGTAATCTCCAACTCCAGGGCACGATGAATGGTGGCGATCGACTCGGTTTCATCGGCAGCACCATACGCCTGGGACATGCCCATGCAGCCAAGTCCCAATGCGGAGACAATTAACCCTTGATTACCTAGTTTTCTGGTTTTCATGACCGTGATTCCTGATTTATGGGTTACGTTTGTGCGAATGCAAATGCCTGCGATCGAAGTTTGATTACTCGCGAGGAAGCTTTAAGCCTGAATCATGGAACTTTGAGCTTGAGCAATAAAGTTCCGCACTCGAAAGACGGCGCTTTGATCTCAAACAATGGAGTTCTGCACTCGAAAGATGGTGTTTAGAACTCGGATAATGAAGTTCTGAACTGGAATGATGGAGTTTTGAACTCGGACGTTAGAGCTTGGAACTCGGATGATGGCGTTCTGAACTGGAATAATGGAACTTGGAACTCGGAAGCTGAGGCTTTAAACCTGGACAGTGAGGTGTAGAAAGAGATCGCTTGCGTTCTAACGCTCTTGCTCTGTGGGACGAATCAGAATTTCATTGACATTCACGTGCGATGGCTGAGTCACGGCATAGACGATCGCCGCTGCAATATCTTCAGCGTCCAAGTTTTTGACCGAACCGTAGAAGTTAGCCGTTGTCTCTTTCGCTTTGGGGTCGGTCACATGCTGCGGCAGTTCCGTTGCCACCAAGCCCGGTTCGATAATCGTGACGCGAATGTTGTTCTGATAAACTTCTTTGCGTAATGCTTCCGAGAAGGCTCCTACTGCCCACTTGGAAGCGTTATACACACCCGATCCGGCATTGGCGACGCGACCTGCAACCGACGAGATATTCACAATATGTCCTTCACCCTGCGCTTTCATCAGCGGCAAAACTTTGTGCGTAGCATACATCAGCCCCAGTACGTTGAGGTTAATCATCCGCCGCCAGTCTTCGGTATTAGCACCGTCGATCATGCCTAGCAGCATGACACCCGCATTGTTGATGAGAATATCGACTCTGCCAAATTCTGCTTGCGTCTTTTGCATCATGACATTAACTTGATCCTCGTCAGACACATCAGCAGTAATTGACAAGACTTGTCCACCTTTCTCTGTAATGTGCTTGGCGAGCTTGTTTAAGCGATCGCTCCTGCGGGCTGCGATCGCCACGGTTGCACCTTCTGCTGCCAGCGCGATCGCGGTTGCTTCCCCAATACCCGATGAGGCTCCAGTGACGATCGCCACTTTTCCATCTAACTTACCTGCCATGTTTAACTCTTCCTTGCCTAAATTTTTCTTGCTTTGGCTCTAACCAACGGTTAAGCGTGGTTGAGTTCATTCGCTCGCGCATCCCGCTCTTGGAAGACTTCCTTTGCGGTGGTGGTGCTAGGCGAAATAGCCGTGAAGCCAACATGTACAGCCACTTGCAGCATGGCTTCCACTACCTGAGTACGAGTACAGCCCACGTTCAACGCATGGTGAATCTGGACTTTAAGCTGCGGCTGTGCGTTGCCGAGTGCCGTGAGCACAGCGATCGCCGCAATTTCTTGTGATCTCACCAGATCTGAACGAGGATACACATCATCAAAGGCAAACTCGATCATGGGGTAGCCGAGATCTGGGGCAAAACCTCTCAAGCTGTCAAGACCCGGTTTACCCGCTTCGCTAGCCCTTCCGTTCCGCTTGCCCCAACCCCGTCCATAACAATTTTGAGTTTCTGCATGTTGGAGTGTTTGCATTTTCCTATCCTTTTTAACTTTTACGTCAACGTCAGGTTTAGAGCAAAAAAATTACTGCCCCAAAAATGTTTAACGCTCAGTGCGCTCATCGATCCATTGTTGAATGCGATCGATGTTTGCCTGGAGTTCCGATCGAAACTGATTCAACGCTTCAATTTTCTCATCTGCTTCTTGGAGATGTGCTTTGAGAATTTCGACGATTTTCCGTTTGCCCTGCACTCCAGTCGGATCTTGGGAGTAGAGCGGCAGCACAACGGCGATCTCATCCAGGCTCAGACCTAATTTCTTATAGATGTTGATCTTGTTCAGAATACCGAGTTCTACATCCGTGTAGTAACGAAAGCCTGCGCCCGCTCGCTCACTGGGACCAAGCAACCCTAGACTTTCGTAGTACCGTACCGTTCGAGGTGTCACCCCCGCCCGTTCAGCAAATTCACCGATACGCATTCTGTCGTTCACGCTTTACTTATAACGCAACTTTAACGTTCACGTCAAGTTTGTTTTTGAGTGGGGAATGGGAGTCGGGAGTCATACCAATTTGACTTGAAAATGCGGCACATCCTGTAGGGGCAAGGCAATGCCTTGCCCCTACCCACCGATTGATCTGTAGCCGTCATTCTTTAAATCGGTATCAGGAGCAGGGGGCAGGGGAGACAAGGAGGCAAGGGAAGCAATTCAAAACTCAAAACTCAAAACTTTCATCCCTCATCCCTTCCCCTACGCCTGTCGTCCACTTTCGCCTTTAACGACGGCTGCTGTGATTAGATGGGCTAACCGCAGTGCTTCAGGAACATGCCCACGATCGGTTAATTGGTTGAGTGCTGCTGCTGTAACGACTGGCTCAGCGCCACAAACCTGAAAATAGAACGGTGGGTGTGCATGAATGCTGCCCGCTTGTTGAAGCATCGCTAACCGACGCTCTGGGTCAGGCAACCGTCGCATCGCAAATTCGATCGCGCTTAGCTTTGGCAAGCGGCGCATGACGGAGACGCAAGGACGCTCTAACTGTTTAGCCAGGAGCGGTAGATCAATCACGTTGAATCCCGCCAGCGAGATGCCATCCAGTAACACAATATGCACCTGTGGTAAGAACTTGCTGCGAAGCAGCGTTTGCGCGAGGGCTTCGGTCGCCTCCCAGCCATCAGGTTGCACCTGCGTCCATACCATGCCCTCAAAACGGGTGCCTGCACACACCACGCCTGCAACTGCTACTGGCTCGCTTGCCCGTCGCACAAAAGGCGCATCATCAAATCCGATCGCACGAATCGTCCGTTTTAATCGAATGAGCGTTTCGAGGTCCATCAAACATTTAAGGCCGTGCTGCGATCGCGTTAATCTGAATTCCTACAAAATTTAACGGTACCGAATTTAGGCAGTCATTTTGGTGTACGCAACATCATAGGATGAAGCCTCTTTTTGGAGCACTCAATGACTACATACAGCGATTCACTTAGTTTGCGAAAATGATTTTGAATTTGCCTTCAGCGATCAGCAATCATTAAATCTGCATAATTGCTGACTGTTGACTGGTTCAAATACAACATTCTCTTACAAACGGTTTGAGACTGCTTTAGCAAGCAACATTGACGTAAGATTCCTCCACGTCAGAGCATGTCATTCAAACTTAAAGCATGTCACTCAAACTTAAACATTTATGAGCTAGTAACTTAAATACTTATGACCTAATAATCTGTTCTATCGCAAGCCTAAGTCATTGATGAGGCTCAGGCTTACAATAGCTATTCAAATTTCATCAACCTGGCAAATTCGATTTCCAGTCACGACTAAACGACACCAGGCCCTTGACCTTCTTTAATGTGTGGTTCATCTTCCGGTTGACGTGCATCACCAGGGGTTTCGTAGTACATTTCGGGTTCAACGGCGTAGTTATTCAGCAGACCTTCTTTGTCTACCGTATAGCCCCCATCAGTCTGCACGCTGTCAGAATTGTCTTCAGTTGGATGAGTCTTATACTCTTCGCCTTCTCGCTCTTTGCGAGCGGCTGTTTCAGCAGGAACAATACCTCTATCGTAAACATCTGACTCGACGCGATCGGAGCTATCTCTAGCGGGCTGGGGGCTATTAGAAGTCTCTTTAGCGGTACTCATAACGTTTCCTCAAAAGCTAAACACTATCATTCAAACCTTAACGCCGGGTAAGCGTATAACGTACTACCGTTAGTATTGGATTGCGACATGAAGTATTTGTCTCTTTGGAGAGATGCGATTCTTGAATAAGGTATTTGTCTTCTGCTTGTAGTTTGAAGGACGATCTTCAGATAGACTTTTTTTGCCAATCGAGCTGAAATAATGGAAGGCAACAGGTAGTTTCCTTCGCCTCAGGGAGCAATGCTTTTGAACTTCAACTTTTTTGACCTCTTTTGGATCTTTCTAGTCTTCTCGTCGCTACAGCCTCTCTGGCAGCGTCGGCAAATTGAGTTTCGGCGAGTGCAAGCGATTAAAGAGTTTGAGCGTCAGCGCAATAGCCGCACAATTCTCTTAATTCACCGACAGGAATCGATCAGCCTTTTAGGCATACCGCTCTCACGCTACATTACGATCGAAGACTCTGAGCAAGTGCTACGCGCCATTCGCTTTACACCACCTGATGTGCCGATCGACTTAATCTTGCACACACCCGGTGGGTTGGTGCTTGCCACTGAGCAAATTGCACGAGCACTTATTCGCCATCCCGCTAAGGTGAGCGTGTTTGTGCCTCACTATGCAATGAGTGGTGGTACCATGCTGGCTTTAGCGGCAGACGAAATCGTGATGGATGCCAATGCGGTTCTAGGGCCAGTTGATCCGCAGCTTGGTAATTTTGCGGCGGCCAGTATCCTCAAGGTTGTGGAGCAAAAGCCGATCAGTGAGATTGATGACCAGACGTTGATTATGGCGGATCTATCGCGCAAAGCTATTCAGCAGGTGCAACGCTTTGTGAGGACGTTGTTACAAGACACCATTCCCTATCCCAAAATTGCCCCGGAGCGCGTTGAGCCTATCATTGAGGCCCTTACAGCAGGGCGAGTGACTCACGATTACCCGGTTACGGTTGAAGAAGCGACTGAACTCGGTTTACCGATCACGGTAGGACTGCCCAGAGCAATTTACAATCTTATGGATTTGTTCCCTCAGGCTCAAGGTGGCAAACCGTCCGTGCAATACATTCCAATGCCCTATGAGCGCGGCCCCGCTTTACCTGAACCGAAAGGGAGGCCATTGCCGGAAGGCTAGTACTACAGTTGTAGATCCAGCTTTGGAGAAATCAGACAGCGTTTGTCGTGATCGAACCTGGCAAAGGCTTGATGAACGCGCCACCAAGTTGACCAGGTAAAGATAGAAGCCACACTGGGAGTCCAAGACCACAATAGGGCGGATAGCAACCGTCGTCCTTCCGGGAGCGTTAAGCTCACTTCAAGCTGTAGTTGCGCTTGAACTTTGGTGGCAAATCCTACTGTCTGCGGCACTCCTGCCTGTTGACATCGTTGTGCCTTTTCGGTCCAACGCTTAGGTCAGTAGAGTGCTCGATGTAAGAAGGTGTAACCCTGCGGTGTCGCATAACTTCAAAACACCCCCAATCTGGCAATTCTCGATCCATCCGGCTGTGCAACTGTACTGACGTTGCATACCCACCGACAGGTTGCCCTTTTTGATAAACCCCGTTTCATCAATCACGAGCATCCCTTCAGGTTGTCCCAACGGCTCTACAACGTAGCGGCGGGTTTCATTGCAAACCGCATCGGCATCCCATACTGAGCGTCCGACTAAATGTTGAATGGCATAGGGAGTCGCCTCTCCGACTTGGTCAGCAATCTGCCAATCAGTTTTGCGCTCAATCGAACTCAACAACCTTTGCAGAGAGGCTTGGGCGTGCTGTCTGGTGTCTACCCGTTTCAAGTGGGGAGCAATCCGCTCATGCAACCGATTAAACTGTTCCCCCCAGGCTTGAACCTCTTCGCTTGAAACAGTTGCGGCGGCTGTCCTTAGAACTGAACTGAAGCCTGGAGTCATTAAAAAACTTTTGTGCACTTCCTACCTAACCTTTCTAGCAATCTACAACTGGAGTACTAGCGGTATTTTGATGATGGCGATGTGTCCTAATCCATCTACGTACTGCTATAGATCCAGGATTGACGCAGTTGACTAGCAGCCGTATGCATGAAAAAACTGCTGATGCGCGAGAGCCACCCATCAGCAGCGATCGTTTAGGGAGGAGAGTACGACTTAGCGACAACTCAGGCTTGACGTTTGAAAAATGCTTCAGGTGCGCGAACTAGTGGTTTTGATCGACTGTCCGGCAGGTACAGCGCCTGTAATTTGCTTGAGGATTTGGTCTACCAGTGAGACAAACGCCAGTTCTTGACGCTGCCGGGGACGCGGCAAGTTGACCGTGAGATCCAGAGCGACCAAGCCTTCGTCTAGCATGATGACGCGATCGGCAAGGGCAACCGCTTCCTCAACATCGTGAGTGACCAACAGCGTCGTGAACTGTTGCTGCAACCAGAGCGTTTCGATCAGGTGTTGCATTTCGGTACGCGTCAATGCATCCAGGGCACCCAGGGGTTCATCCAGCAGCATCAACCGTGGCTTACTGACCAGTGCCCGTGCCAGCGCGACTCGTTGACGTTGCCCACCCGATAAGGGCGCAATCCAATCGCGGGTACGAGCGGCTAACCCGACCTGTTGGAGTGCCCACAGCGCCTGTTCTCGCCAGTTGCCTTGTAGCCCCAACCCCACATTTTCTAGCACCCGCCGCCAGGGTAGCAGCCGTGCATCTTGAAACATCACTCGCGCCGATCGGTTGAGTTGTCGTAACGAGTTGTCATCAATGAGTATGCCGCCATCTGTAGAAGACTCCAGCCCTGCGACCAGGCGCAATAAAGTGCTTTTACCACAGCCGCTCCGCCCCACGATCGCCACAAACTGCCCCGGTGGAAGCTCTAAATTGATACCTCGCAGCACCGGATGCTGTCCGAAGCGTTTTTCTAAACCTAAGAGCTTGAGATCCGCTCCTCTCGGAAGTGATGCCATTGGTTCTCCTTAAGATAATGATTGTTGTGACGAAAGGTATCAGGCATCAGCAGAGCGAGTTTGATAGCTGGGATGCCACTGAAGTAACCGTTCTTCCAAAAGTCGAGCCGCAACGTCTGCCAGCTTGCCTAGCAGGGCGTACAGCAGAATGCTGAACACCACGACATCCGTTTGCAAAAATTCCCGTGCGTTCATTGCCATGTAGCCAATACCAGAGCTAGCCGCGATCGTCTCTGCCACAATCAACGTCAGCCACATGATCCCCAACGAAAAGCGCACGCCAACCAGGATGGACGGCAGCGCACTCGGCAGAATAATCTGCCAGAACAGATCCAGCGGCTTCAGCCCGTAAACTTTGCCCATCTCGATGAGACCTTGATCCACGGTATGAACTCCGTGATAGGTATTGAGATAGATGGGGAAGAGGACACCGATCGCCACCAGAAAGATTTTTGCTTCTTCCCCAATGCCAAACCACAAGATCACCAGCGGAATCAGCGCCAGGTGAGGAATATTCCGCAGCATTTGCAGCGACGTATCCAGCAACCGTTCTGCCACCGGAAACAATCCATTGAGCAAGCCAAGCACAAAGCCCAGTACCCCACCAATGAGAAAGCCTGTAAGCGCTCGAATCGCGCTGATGTAAAGGTTTTGCCACAGTTCACCCGTCGTCGCAAGCGTTATACCCGCCTGTAAAACGGCTGTAGGTGCTGGCAAAATCCGTGCTGGCAAGATCCCAGTTTGCGAGAGTAACTGCCAGACCAGGATCAGCAGGATAGGAACACCCCACGGAATGAGTTTTTTAATGTGTCGATTCAGAGGTTTGGGCATTGAAGAGAAGGAAAAAAGTAAAGGGCAAAAGGAGTGCGGGGAAGGGGGAGCGGGGGAAGCAGGGGGGCGAGGAGCATTTGGAAGTAAGGGACGGAAAGGTAGAAGGAGCTTTGGAGTTGTGAGCTGCAATCAAGAGATCTGAGGTTTGGGCTGATGGCTGAGTGAGATAGAAATTGTCTTTAAAGAAGTGGAACTGCTTTTGGGCACTTCAGATCGCGCTGCTTTGGGCATTCAACGCTCACCGATCGACCTTTGGAAGGGGTCTGAGGGAAGCTTCGGCCCCAGTTCGGGGGGTTTGGGGGCTGCCCCCCAAGGCTCGGAGCCAAAAACTTTGAGTCATTGAAGACAGCGGATAGGGGCAGTGATATGCAAATGGCAGCACTACAACTAATCCACTGTCAATTGCGGCTTCTTCTCAGCCGTCTTGGGAAACGCATCATTTGCCATCACCTCACCAAACGGACTCAGCGCATACTGTTTCGCCTTCGTCGGCAGATTTTCTAACGGCAACTTAGGAAACAGCAACTCTGCCACATAGTAAGCCTCCTCCAAATGCGGGTAGCCCGACAGAATGAACGTGTCGATGCCCAAATCTGCATACTCCTGCATCCGAGCCGCCACCGTCTCCGGGTCGCCTACCAGAGCCGTTCCCGCGCCACCTCGCACTAACCCTACACCGGCCCACAAATTCGGGCTAATTTCCAGCGCTTCACGATTGCCACCATGTAGCTGCGTCATCCGCTGCTGCCCCTGTGAATCCATCCGAGCGTAGGCTTTCTGTGCCGTCGCGATCGCCTCCTCATCCACATATTTGATCAACCGATTCGCCGCTTCCCACGCCTCGCTAGCCGTTTCGCGCACAATCACATGTAGCCGGATGCCAAACCGCAATGTCCGTCCTTCTGCTTCTGCCAAACGGCGCACCGAGGCAATCTTCTCTGCCACCTGAGCGGGTGGTTCGCCCCAAGTCAGATAAACATCCACATGCTTTGCTGCAATCTGCTGCGCGATCGGCGACGAGCCACCAAACCAGAGCGGCGGATAAGGCTGCTGCACAGGCGGAAACAGCAACTTGCCACCGCGAATATCCAGAAAATTGCCTTGAACGTTCGCTTCACCACCACTCGCGATCGTCCGCCACGCCGTCAAAAACTCATCCGTCAGTCGATAGCGATCGTCATGGCTTAGATGCAAGCCATCGCCTGCCAACTCGACCGGATCGCCACCCGTCACCACATTCACCAGCAAGCGACCATTCGACAGGCGATCGAACGTCGCTGCCATCCGTGCCGCCACTCCTGCCGAAACAATACCCGGACGAATTGCTACCAAAAACTTCATGCGTTGGGTCTGAGACACAAGGGTTGAAGCGACAATCCAGGCATCTTCACAAGACCGTCCCGTTGGCAATAACGCACCCGTATAGCCAAGCTGATCAACCGCCTGCGCAATTTGCCGCAGGTAGTCATAATCAGTCGATCGCCCCCCGATCGACGTACCTAGGTAGCGTCCATCGCCATGCGTTGGAATAAACCAAAGTAGTTGCATTAAAACGATTCCTCCTAAGTCCTACGGCTTCGGTAATTGCGCCACATCCTTAACCGCGATCGGCTTTGGCAGCAGTTTCAGTGACAGGAAAGCATCCGCAATCTTTTGCTGGTAGTCCACCACATCGGGCTTCACAGGTTGAGTAATGCCATAGGAGCGTCCCTGCAAAATTTCAGTCAGGGTAGCCACATCAATACCCACCTGAGGCGAAAGAATGGTAGCTGCTTCTTTGGCGTTGCCCTTGGCCCACTCATTTACCTTCTGCGTTTCTTCGATCACCGCCTGCACACGATCGGGATACTGCTCCGCAAACGGTTTCGCCACGAGGTAAAACTGACGATTTGCCACCAGGCCCATGCCATCTTTCAGCACACGCGCCCCCGTTGCCTTTTTCGCCACGGTCAGGAACGGCTCCCAAATCACCCAGGCATCCACACTGCCCTTCTCAAAGGTGGCTCGTGCATCCGCAGGCGGCAAATAGATCGCTTGAATATCGCTATACTTCAGTCCTGCTTCCTCTAACGCTCGTACCAGCAGGTAATGGACGTTCGAGCCTTTGTTCAGCACCACTTTTTTGCCCTTCAAGTCAGCCACCGTTTTGATGGGTGAATCTTTTGCCACCAAAATAGCTTCCCCTGTAGGGTCGGGCGGTTCATTTGCGGCGTAGATCAGTGGTGCACCCGCTGCTTGAGCAAACACAGGCGGCGTTTCACCCGTCGAGCCATAGTCCACACTGCCCGTATTCAATGCCTCCAGCAGTTGTGGCCCCGCTGGAAACTGAATCCACTGCACGCTTGTACCCTGAGCTTTTAACCGCTCATCCAGGTTGCCGCGTGCCTTGAGCAAAAAGAGCGTCCCGTATTTCTGGTAGCCAATCCGCACGACGTTGCTTTGAGCAACGTTTTGAGGCGTGCTGTTGGTGCTGACGGGTGACGAACTGGGCAGTGGTGAAGCATTGTCGGCATTGTTACTGCCAGACGTGCAGGCAGAAAGCGTGCCTAACCCCACCACGATCGCCAGTACCGCCGCAGACCCCACCACCTTCGATCGTACCCATTGCACTGGCGAAAGCCGTTCACTGTTTAAAACATTTGCCCTATGCGATGAACTACCCATCTTGATTCTCCTAAAGTGAACGGTGAAAGACACTCTGCAAATTACTGCCAGTTTCCTTTGCCTTCACCACCCTCAAGACCCTAACTCCCGATGTCCATCTTGATAAGCCCATCTTGATTAAGACCTGGCTCATTGAGATTGAAAACCGCTGTAAGCCATACCGATGGTGGCATTGACGAAGGGGTAAACAGGGCAGCAGTTAACCCGGTCTGCCCCAGCAAGACAAATGCGCTTCAACACGAATGCATGTAAGCTCAATTTTAATTACGGTATATCGATCAAGATACCGTAAAATTGAACAAATTTGAAGTATGCCACAGGTATTTGCCTAAAGGCAAGTGAAAAGGTTCCAAGCAGCATTAATCGATCGAGCTTTTGACCGACGCTTCAAACCCAGGTGTTAAGGCTTGATCACTTTAGAAGCGTCCGACTTGTGTTTTAGAAAAGTCTGTGAGAGTATGGCCCTACTCTAAAATACGGTAATTCGATCAGCTAATCGTAGTTTTCCTGATTACCATCAGCTTGACTCCAGACCTGCTGGTTGTGTGGTGCTAAGAATACGCTGTTTCCGCGATCGTCTCAGGAAGCAGGCATTGCCGTTTTTCAGTCATCCGTTCTAATTGTGTGAGGTTTTAGTATCATGACCGCCAAGATTTTGCTGAAGGCGCTCGCTCTGGTTCCAGGGTTTGTGGGCGCGCTCAGCCTCGCAGCCGTAGCAGGCGTTCCCAGTGAACGATCAACAGGCACCCCCCTTTCTGCCGCACCTGCTCAGCCCACTGCCTCAGCGCCGTTACTCAGTGCCTACAGTGCTGAAAACTTTGGAACAAGTACCGCTGACCAAGTCACGTCAGTTTCTCAGCTTTCAGATGTCAAGCCGACCGACTGGGCGTTTCAAGCGCTGCAATCGCTCGTAGAACGCTATGGCTGTATTGTGGGCTACCCAGACAAAACCTATCGCGGTAATCAGGCATTGAGCCGCTACGAGTTTGCTGCCGGGTTGAATGCGTGCCTTGATCGCATTAACGAACTCATCGCCGCAGGCACGGCTGATTTGGTAAAAAAGGAAGACTTGCTGGCGGTGCAAAAGCTGCAAGAAGAGTTTGCGGCGGAACTGGCAACCTTACGTGGACGGGTTGATGCGTTAGAAGCTCGCACCGCAACGCTGGAAAAACAGCAGTTCTCGACCACCACCAAACTGAGGGGCGAAGTCATCTTCAGTATCTCTGACACGTTTGGCGATCGCGCGGTGCGATCGGGCAACAACACCCGCTTGACCAATGCTGATCGATCGCCCGTTACCAGAGACAACAAGACAAATCCTATCTTTGCAGACCGGGTTCGTTTAGCATTGGATACTAGCTTTAGTGGTAAGGACTTGTTGCGAACTCGACTACAGGCACGCAATATCACTCCTTATAGTGGCAACCTGACCGGAACCAATGAAACGCGCTTAGGGTTTGATGGCAACGAAGGCAACTCTGTTTTAATCGATAAGATCTTCTACCGCTTCCCCTTGGGCAACAACTTCCGCGTTCAGATTGATGCCGCTAACATTGAATTTTATGACTCGTTGGTAAGCACCCTCAGCCCCTTTGAAAGCAGTGGTGCTGGAGCCGTCTCTCGCTTTGGTCGCTTTAGCCCCATCTATCGGGTCAATAATCCTCAGCTAAACGCGACTGGTTTGTCTGGAGCCGCAGGTATCACGGCTGCTTATAAGTTTAGTGATGCCTTCCGATTGGAGGGTGGCTTCTCTGGAAGCAGTGCTAGCAACAATCCTATAGACAGTGCGGGCCTTTTTAATGGGGACTATGCAGCGATCGCGCAGGTGGTGTTTACACCCAGTAAAGCGCTGACGATCGGCCTTACCTACGCTCACTCCTACTACGGCCCCGGTACGTTGGTGGGTGATACCGCCAATGGCAACCGAGCAAACCTCACGGCCAGTATTGGTACCGCTTATGCGTCCAATCCGTTTGCTAATAGCGCCACCAATCGAGTGGGGTTTACTGCTGATAGTGTGGGTGGTGCGGTACAGCTTAGTCTTAGCCCTGGAATCACTGTGGGTGGCTGGGCAGGAGCCGCTTTTGCACACCGCAATCGCAGCGACGATGATGCTACCATTCTCTATGCGGCAGCTTATCTGGGCTTTCCCGATTTGGGTAAAAAAGGTAGCTTGGGCGGCCTTCTCGTTGGCATTACGCCCCACGTTATTGATAACGATGGGCTAACAGCAAACCGTCAGGATGGTGATACGCCATTTCATGTGGAAGCGTTTTACCGCTATCGCCTGACTGACAATATTGCGATTACGCCCGGTTTGTTTGTGTTGTTTAACCCAGAAGGGAATGATACGAACGCAACTCAATATGTAGGCGTGATTCGGACGACTTTCACGTTCTAAGAGAAGGATCGCGTCTTGCATCAACGGGTTTCGTGACAGCTCAGTTAGAGAAACCCGATTGATGCAGCACTTCCTTAACGACAAGCCACTGGTTTTGATTTGCGGCTGGGTTACTGTTTTAAAGCGGTGAGGAAGCGAAATCTAAAACCAGTGATTTCATTGCAAAAGAGTACTGCCGTTGGTGGTTTCGGAGTTTCTACCATTGGTAGAGGTAGACGTTACCATTTCAAACTGAGGGCTAGCAGAAGCGGAAGATGATGGCTGACTTGTGGCACGACGACGCTTGTTTTTGGGTACGCCGCCTGCCATGCCATATTCCTGGCTACTCTTACCGTATTTGATGCCAACGCCCATCAGCATTTTTTCGGAGAGTTCGCGCACGTCTTGTTCCGTATTGGCAATATCGTCAGAGAGTTTGTCGAGTAGGGAAAGGGTTGTGTTGTAGTTGGAGAGCTGGGCTTGTAAGTCTTGCAGACGGCTGGTGTAGGTGGTTAGGGTGAGTCCGTTGCCAAGGTCGAGTTGAGCACTAATCGATCGCAGACTGGCTTCGCGCTGCTGGGCTTTTTCGAGGACACGAGAAACTTTTTTACGCCGTGCCATGATGCACTCCTTTGGAAGAATAGATGTTTGCAATTTAGCGTCTGAGGCTATCCATCTTCCTGAGAAGAATTGAGTAAATTAAGGAAACCGATCGCGCAGTGCTGAAGTGGTTTCTAGTTGATTTTCCCCTGGTCATTGCCATTGCTTTAAACCCACAGTAGATGTGTGAAGGCGAGACTAACCTAAACGGGATTGAGGCTTGTCAAATTGTTGCTTCAATTGCAGTCGGTGTAAGTTGTGATGACGCAAGATCGAGTAACGCTTATCGCTTACTTGCGATCGCTTATTTTTTATGATGAATCGATGAATGATCGTCAGTTGCGATCGAATGAATGTTGCTGCCATTCCTTCTGAACTGAGTGAAACTCGTCTGATAGTTAGTTGCGATCAAGTGAAAGTAAGTTTGACTCCTCCTGCACCTGGTGCAACTTCTCTGGTAGTCAGGTGCGATCGAGCGGATGTTAGTTGCGCTGCCTCTCTACAGACCTCCGAGGTTTTGAAAACCTCGAAGGTCTAAAATCCGGAGGTCTAAGAGGGAATTTTAAGAGAGTCGTTGCAGCTAAACCGTTCTTATGCCGCGTCGCGATGTAAAGTTCCAGACGGATCATGACTACCACCTCTACAATCGTGGGAACGATCGCAATCCCATCTTCTTTGAGCGGGAAAACTACCTGCACTTTTTGCGTCTGGTGCGACGACATCTGATCGAAGAAACTCTGGATGTGCTGGCTTATTGCTTGATGCCTAACCATTACCACTTGTTAGTACGGTGCAAAACAGAGGCGGTGTCTGAAGCGATGCAACGGTTATCGGTGGCGTATACCAAAGCGATGAATCGGCGCTACAACCGGGTGGGATCGTTGTTTCAAGGTCAATTTCAGGCAATTGCGGTAGATAGCGACGAGTATCTATACCATCTCACGCGGTACATTCACCTCAACCCAACGAAAGCTGGGCTGGTGTCTCATCCAAAGGACTGGGAGTTTTCCCAGTTACCTTGAGTACGCTGGGCTGCGATCGGGCACCTTACCCAGGCTCGATATCTTACAACCATTGGTCTCTGAGGCAGAGATTCAGGTGTTTTTGGAATCGGGCGATCGGCCTCTGGCTCCCATCACCAATGAGTTCGTGACAACCCTCAAAACGCTCATGCTGGATGTAGGTTAGACACCCGTGGGGGCTTAGACCTCCGAGGTTTTGAAAACCTCGGAGGTCTGTCTAGGACTGCGATGTGCTACACTTCACAATTCTCTGCGCGAGAGAAAAGACACCCCCCTCTACCCAGACCGAAAACCAATCAGCCGCCACCCAAACCCCGCCCATAATCGACGGAAGTTCTCCGGGGAGAGACTGTTGCAGGTTGTAGGTGAGTGAATTTGCGATCGCGCTGGGATCGTGCCAACAGATCCCAAATGCTGAGATGCTCCGATCGCAAATGTGTCGATCGCAATACTGAGTCACGCTGCAAGGGGTCACGTTGACGCAAAGGATTTGTTTTTGCGATGGGTGCTGCTGGATCAGCCATGCCCAGCGCTCCACTCAACTCTAACGGCACAAACACTTCTGCCAATAAAGGAAGAGCGGTGCGATCGGGGTTAAAGCCTTCAGTTGTAAATTCCTCACAGAGATTTGCCTGTTGCTTCAGGTATTGCCCCTCAAAGTCCGATCGCAGGTCTGATAACGATCGCTCGATACTGGCGATCGCGCCATCCATTGCCTGCTCTAGCTTGGGTGATAGCTTCTTGCCAAGCTTGATGACGAGCCAAACCCCAGCGGCCCCTGCAAAACACCAGCCTGCTTCTGTCCATTGATTTTCACGGGCTTTTGTAATGCCAACAAAGCTTAACGCCCCTGGAACACCGAACGAGACCAGCTTATTGTCGAGTAATTCAAAAACTTTCTCGATCGTGGTGGGCGAGTAGGCATACGGTTCTTCTGGCTTGTCTTCTGGCATGGGGCTTGCTCGGCAAGGAGATGCCTCTTTTGTAACCCAAAGATCTCATCAAACCCAACCTATTTCCATCCATCGAGACTTTCTAGACCTCCGAGGTTTTCCCAGACCTCCGAGGTTTCGAAAACCTCGGAGGTCTACTGGAAGCTGCTAGTTAGCGATATTCATAGTGACCCGCAACCCACTTGCGACCAATCCCTAAGAACCCGCGTTCCCAATGACCAGGAATCCATACCCGACGTTGATAGTCTCGACGGTTATTCCGCCAATCGTAATCACGGCGGTTATTCCGCCAGTCATTATCCCGATGGTTATTGCGCCAGTCATTATCTCGACGATCGTTGTCGCGACGGTCATTATCTCGACGATCGTTATTACGCCAATCATTATTGTCGCGATCGGCAATCACAATGGGTGCACGCGAAAAAGCGGTTTGCGGCACGGTTTCGGCTGAAGCAGGCTTCGGCAAGCACGAAAGAGCGACGATCGGAAAGGCTCCGATCGCTGCAAGCATTAAGCGGTTCATAGTGAAAGCTCCTAATGTTAATCGGTTCTCAGCAGATAGCAATCTCTGAGAGTAATGCACCGTTTGCAGTCAACGTTTGAACTGAAAACCCATCCTTGCAAGGAGTTGACCGCATGTGTGGGTGGAAGCTGAGACTGACGAACCCGCAAAGAAGTTTCCATTCTGTATAGAAATAACGTACAAAGATCTTTTGCCGAAAAGGTACCGTCTAAACCCACTCTGTGTAGAGGGGGGAAAGCAGTTCAACCTCAAACGTGTCTGGAGGATGTTTTAAGACGTTATTTGTGGTATTCCATGAGTGACTACAGAACACGTTGCCAGACAGTTTTCTAACCCTCACCTTTCTTTCATCTATTTGTATGGCACCACTCATCGGCTACTCAGAACCTATTGGTACTGTTATGGGTGCAGTCGGAGACTTCATGATTCAACGAGTAACCTGAAATGATGTGGCACTAGTAGCTGAGAGTGTTTCTTCTTAGTGACTGAGCAAACGTTGGTGAGCAAATATCAAAGAGGAGAGCGACCATGATCAGTGATGAGCAATATGACCTCATTATTATTGGCACGGGAGCTGGAGGCGGCACCCTGGCGTACAAACTGGCTCCGACTGGCAAGAAAATTCTGATTTTAGAGCAGGGCACTTACCTACCCAAAGAAAAGGCAAATTGGAGTGCGGCTGAAGTATATGTGAAGGAGCGCTACCACACCTCTGATCACTGGTATGACAGTGATGGCAAGCCGTTTCGACCGCAAATGAGCTACTGGGTTGGCGGCAATACCAAAGTCTATGGAGCGGCCTTGTTGCGCCTCCGGGAGCGGGATTTTGAAGACGTTGAACACTACGATGGTCTCTCACCTGCGTGGGCACTTAAATATGCTGACTTTGAGCCTTACTACACCCAAGCAGAGGTTCTTTACGATGTACATGGCAAACAAGGAGAAGACCCGACTGAACCAGCCCGCAGCCGTGAATACGCCTATCCTCCCATTAGCCATGAGCCACGGATGCAGCAGTTGAGTGAGGCGATCGCACAGCAAGGGTTGCATCCCTTCCATTTGCCGTTAGGGTTGAAGCTCAATGAAGTCGATCGCACCCTCAGTACATGCATTCGCTGTGATACGTGTGATGGTTTTCCGTGCCTGGTTCATGCCAAAGCCGATGCTGAAGTCGAGGGGATTGCACCTGCCCTTAAATTTCCTAACGTCACGCTGAAAACGGAAGCAAAAGTGCTGCGACTGCACACCAGCGAATCGGGCCGAGAGATTACAGGCGTGGAGACGGAAATTGATGGGGAGACTCACCTATTTCGGGGGGGGATTGTGGTCGTGGCTTGTGGTGCGATTAACTCAGCGGCACTGCTGTTGCGATCGGCCAACGATCGTCATCCCACCGGGCTTGCCAATCGTTCTGATCAAGTCGGACGTAACCTGATGAAACATTTGACCACCGCAATGGTACAGCTCAGCATTACTCCAAACCCAGATGTGTATCAAAAAACCATCTGCATTAATGATTTCTACTGGGGCGAGCCTGATTTTCCCTATCCAATGGGTGAAGTGCAAAATACCGGGAATGTCCTTGGGGACATGATCCCCGCTGAAGCGCCGCCCCTATTGGCTCCGCTGGCAAAATTAGTCCCAGGTTTTGGGCTACAGCAAATTGCCAATCATTCTACAGGTTGGTGGCTACAAACCGAAGATTTACCCGATCCCGACAATCGAGTGCGCGTAGAGGGAGAAAAATTGCATCTGGATTACACGCCCAATAATACCAAAGCCCGCGATCGCCTGGTGCATCGTTGGACAGAGGTATTGAAAGCGATCGACCATAAAGCTGAGAACGTGCACTTGCACCACGGTATCTATCCACGCAACAACACAGGTATTCAAGTGGTGGGGCATCAGTGTGGCACGTGTCGCTTGGGCGAAGATCCCACTACGTCTGTCCTTGACCTCAACTGTCGCACTCATGATATTGATAATCTCTACGTAGTAGACGGTAGCTTTTTCCCTTCCAACTCTGGTGTTAATCCAACGTTAACCATTATTGCTAATGCTTTAAGAGTGGCTGATCACTTAACTGCGCGTTTGTAAGCGATTGCTCACGAGTGGTCGGGGTGCCGCGCATCCAAATGTTTGCAAACACCAAAACGATTTGAGATGTCATGGTTAGTCAATGCTGAAAATAGGAGAATCGTATGAGGCTAGATGGTCAGGTAGCGCTCGTAACGGGCAGCAGTCAGGGTATTGGACAGGCGATCGCCATTCGGTTAGCCGAGGAAGGAGCCAATGTCGCCATCAACTACCGCTCGAATCCAAAGGGTGCAGAAGAAACGCTGGAGAAAGTCAAAGCAGCGGGTGGTAGCTGTCATATGGTGGATGGACACTGCGACTCGATCGAGGGCTTTACAGTGCAAGCTGATCTGGGCACGATGGCAGACGTACAGCGCATGGTTGCCGATAGCATTACCCACTTTGGCAAGCTAGATATCCTGGTCAATAATGCCGGGATTGAAAAAAATGCTGACTTTTGGGATGTCACTGAAGCCGATTATGATGCAGTATTGGATGTCAATCTTAAAGGTGTTTTCTTTGCCACTCAGTCGCTTGTCAAGCATTTGAGGGAAGCTAAACGCCCCGGCAAAATCATTAACATCAGCTCAGTGCATGAAGAATTGCCCTTTCCTCACTTTGCTGCCTACTGTGCCAGTAAAGGCGCGTTGAAAATGCTGACACGCAACCTGGCGATCGAGCTTGCGCCTCTAGGAATCACCATCAACAATGTGGCTCCTGGCGCGATCGAAACGCCCATCAACACCAAGCTTTTAAACGATCCTCAAAAACTAGGCGCACTGTTGCAAAATATTCCGCTGGGGCGCTTGGGCAAACCCGGTGATGTGGCCTCGATCGTCGCGTTCTTAGCCTCTTCTGAATCTGACTATGTGACAGGCACCACCTTTTTCGTCGATGGTGGCTTGCTCTGGAACTATCAAGAACAGTAGCGGAGTGGTTTCCATCAAATTCTCAAGTTTTTCAAGTTTTTAAGGAGAGACTATGAATAAAGTTGCACTTGTAACAGGCGCGAGTCGTGGGTTAGGTCGTGCGATCGCGCTGCGATTGGCAAAAGACGGGTTAACCATTATTGTTCACTATGGTCAAAATCAGGCCGCAGCCGATGAAGTTGTTGCCGAAATTACAGCGTTAGGCAGTAAGGCAATTGCTATACAAGCCGACGTTTCTCAAGTCTCTAGCATTCATGCCATGTTCGAGAGACTAGACATTGAGCTAGTCAACTTGACAGGTGAATCCAAGTTAGATGTCTTGGTAAATAACGCTGGGACTGCGATCGCAAAACCCATTGGTGACTGGACAGAAGAAGAATTTGATCAGCAGTTTGACCTCAACGTAAAAGGGCTGTTTTTCATCACTCAATCGGCGCTTTCCCGTCTACGCGACAACGGGCGAATCATCAATCTTGGTACTGGTTTGACACGCTTCTCCTATCCAGTTTATGGCGTGTACGCCGCTTCTAAGGGAGCCGTTAACGTGCTGACTCAATATCTTGCCGCTTCACTGGGAGAACGAGGTGTTACCGTGAACACGATCGCTCCCGGCGCGATTGATACTGATCTCAACGCTGGCTGGTTACGCTCTGAGGAGGGACAGCAACAAACACTGGCGACTTCAGCCATCAAGCGCATTGGAATGCCAGATGATATTGCTGATGTTGTTTCATTTCTGGCATCCGAAGACAGCCGCTGGGTTACAGGTCAGAGGATCGAAGCATCAGGGGGTGCCCATCTATAATTGAGTAGCATTGAAATAAGCTCAAATCGCAAAGAGCAGCGTCCTCAGCGCCATTGTCAGTTTTTTGCAAAAGCCTACGCGCTGCCCACTCCTGTATCTTCAGAGGCAGGCAACTCGCTTGAGCCAGACGTTATCCATTCGTATCCCACTCAAGATGCAGCACTGCTGGGCTGTTTCTGATTTCAGAACTTTATCGGAAAGTGGGAATTGGAAAAGCTCCTTATTGCCAACTCGAATCCATTCTCTAACGCTGGTTTGAAATCAAAAAAACCAGACTCGGTGTGGTTCGTACTAATGACAGTGTTATCTCCTTTTGAAAGCAATTGGACTTTGTCGAAACTGGGGAGGTAAAACCCTACCGACACGACAAAGTTGAGTCAGAAACAATTATTTTTGAAAAGCCTTTGCATTGGTCGCCGACTATTTTTTAGAAGGAAATTATGACGGCTGAAGAACAACGATTACAAGAAGATCGCGATCGCACGCGCTACTGGAAACGGTGGGGCCCATACGTGAGTGAGCGGCAGTGGGGCACCGTGCGAGAAGACTACAGCCCTTATGGTTCCGCCTGGGATTATTTTCCACACGATCAGGCACGATCGCGGGCCTACCGCTGGGGTGAAGATGGTATCGCTGGGATTTCGGATAGCCGCCAGCGTTTGTGCTTTGCGATCGCCCTATGGAATGGCAACGACTCTATCTTAAAAGAGCGGTTGTTTGGGTTGACGGGCAGTGAAGGCAATCACGGCGAGGATGTCAAAGAATATTATTTCTATCTCGACAGTACGCCCACCCACTCCTACATGAAATGCCTGTATAAGTATCCCCAGCAGGCGTTTCCCTATACGCAGTTAGTCGATGAAAATCGTCGCCGAAGTAAATTTGAATCGGAATTTGAGCTACTGGATACAGGTGTTTTTGCCGAAAGTCGTTATTTTGATGTGTTTGTGGAATATGCCAAAGCTACACCAGAAGACATCTTAATTCAGGTGACGATCGCCAACCGAGGGCCAGAAGCCGCAACGCTTCACCTGTTACCCACTCTATGGTTTCGTAACCTGTGGGACTGGCAACCTGAGATGGAAGCACCTTTCATCAAAGTCATTACCGAAGCACCCGTCAGTGTGCTGGAAGCCGATCATCCCACTCTGGGTACTCACTGGCTTTACTGTGAACCCGGCGCAGAACTGCTCTTCACTAATAACGAAACCAATTACGAACGGCTCTTTGGTACGAGCAATCCATCACTGTATGTTAAAGATGGCATCAATGATTACGTGGTGCATGGCAAACAGCACGCTGTCAATATCGATCGCATTGGTACCAAATTTGCGGCCCGTTATCCACTGACGCTTGCACCGGGCGAAACTAAAACCATTCGCCTACGCCTGTCTGATCAGCAGGCACTCAATGAATCACTGGGTGCAGATTTTGACACCATCTTTCAAACCCGTCAACAGGAAGCCGATGCGTTCTATAAGCGCATTTGCCCTTTCCCCATGTCGGAGGACGAACGCAACACCCAGCGGCAGGCGTTTGCGGGCATGTTGTGGAGCAAGCAGTATTACAACTACGTGGTGTATGACTGGTTGAAGGGTGATCCCAACCAGCCACCCCCACCTCCAGAACGCAAAACAGGGCGTAACCACGACTGGACAAATTTATTTAGTGAAGACATTCTCTCCATGCCCGACAAATGGGAATATCCCTGGTTCGCGGCGTGGGATCTGGCCTTTCACTTAATTCCGTTAGTTGTCGTCGATCCAGACTTTGCGAAACTACAGCTTGATCGCCTCACCCGCGAATGGTACATGCAGCCCAGTGGACAACTCCCTGCGTATGAATGGGCGTTTAGCGATGTGAATCCGCCAGTTCACGCTTGGGCTGCGTTACGAGTTTATCAGGTCGAGCAAAAGTTTTATGGACGTGCCGATCGCCAATTTTTAGAGCGGGTTTTCCATAAACTGCTGTTGAACTTTACCTGGTGGGTCAATCGCAAAGATATGAAAGGCAACAATGTCTTTCAGGGCGGCTTTTTGGGACTGGATAATATTGGTGTCTTCGATCGCAGCAAAGAATTACCCACAGGCGGCTATCTGAACCAGGCTGATGGCACGAGCTGGATGGGCATGTATTGTTTGAATATGCTAGCGATCGCGCTGGAGTTGGCAAAAGAGGATGATGCCTACGAAGACATTGCCAGCAAGTTTTTTGAGCATTTTCTCTACATTGCCGATGCGATCGATGGGATTGGTGATGCAAAGATTGCTCTCTGGGATGATGAAGATGGGTTTTATTACGATGCTCTGCACTTGCCGGATGGTCGTCAGTTTCCATTGAGGGTGCGATCAATGGTGGGCTTAATTCCGCTGTTTGCCGTGACGGTGTTGGAATTAGACACGCTTCAGCAATTTCCAGGGTTCAAGCGGCGCATGGAATGGTTTATTCGCAATCGCCCACAGCTAAAGAATAAAGTAGCCTGTATGGAAACACCGGGCATGGGAGCCAGACGGCTGCTCGCGATCGTCTACGGAGCCAAGTTAAAGCGCGTCTTACATTACTTGTTGGATGAGAATGAATTCCTGAGTCCTCATGGCATTCGCGCCTTGTCGAAAGTCCATCTAGATCATCCCTATATGCTGCATGAGGGTGAACATGATTACTGTGTGCGCTATGAACCAGCCGAATCTACCACAGGTCTTTTTGGGGGCAATTCCAACTGGCGCGGCCCCATTTGGTTTCCCGTTAACTACCTGATTATCGAAGCCCTCTGGCGGTTCTACGAGTATTTTGGTGACAAGTTTAAAGTAGAATATCCCACTGGATCGGGTCACGAAATGACGCTGCGAGAGGTGGCGATCGAGCTTTCCCATCGCTTAGTCGCCATTTTTGAACCTGATGAAGCGGGAAAACGTCCCGTTTATGGGAACTTGGAGACCTTTCAAACTGATCCACACTGGCGTAATTTAATCCTCTTCCATGAATATTTTCATGGCGATAATGGCGCAGGTCTGGGAGCCAGCCATCAAACAGGTTGGACAGGTTTGGTCGCCGCCATGATTCTACAAAATGTGGAACATCGACATGTCCAGCGTAGCGTGGGAGACGATCCGCATGGAAACCCTTAAAAAGCACCTGCCAGAATATTTGATGGAAGCCGCAGAACTCGGTCTTTTTATGGTTTCAGCCGGAGTTTTCACGATCCTCTTTGAATATCCTGCTTCACCTGTGCATCAAACGATCGCCAATGCTGATCTACGCCGATTTCTGATTGGGGTGGCAATGGGATCGACCGCGATCGCGCTTATCTATTCCCCCTGGGGCAAGCAATCGGGCGCACACATGAATCCTGCCGTAACGCTCACGTTTTACCAAGCAGGCAAAGTCCAACGTCAGGATGCCATTTTCTATATCCTGTTTCAGTGCCTGGGCGGGCTAGCAGGAGTGTGTTTAGTTGCCTTACTCTTTGGCAGCACCTTTACGCAACCGCCAGTCAATTATGTGGTTACGGTTCCAGGAGCACTGGGCTGGCTAGGCGCATTCATTGGTGAAGGTGTCATTGCGTTCGTGATGATGATGATGGTGTTATTAACCAGTAACAACTCAAAGCTCAACCGCTACACGGGGTTGTTTGCCGGATGTTTAGTGATGCTCTACGTCACGTTTGAAGCGCCGCTTTCCGGCTTTGGCATGAATCCTGCGCGCAGTTTTGCCTCAGCGTTTCCAGCCCAAAACTGGACAGCCTTTTGGCTTTACGCGCTGGTGCCGCCTCTTGGGATGCTTGCTGCTGCCGCGTTATATCAATTTTGGTTTGGGCGAAGAGCCGTGAAATGTGCCAAGTTACATCACGCCAACCATAAACGCTGCATCTTTCGCTGTAACTACAATCAACCGGGCAAGCTCGACCTGAGCGATCGCCTTCTCAACTCCTAGTGTCCTGGAACAGAAATGATGCAACAGGCTTGAGCGCTACTCAGTCCTCAGCACTCAGTCCACCGCAAAGCGGCAGCAAGCTACAGCACTCAGCACTCTTTCAACCCACGTTGCAGAACTTTTGATGCGCTGTACTAGAGCCATCACTATCTATCGGGTGGGTGTAGCAGCCGCGTCCGATCGTGGTTGGACAGGTGGACTAGACAATCGTCGATCCATCTCAAAGAAAAAGCAGATGAGTAGCATTGAGCCGATGCAAGTGATCATAAAGATCACCATCACGCTAAAAATAATATCAGTTGCTTCTCTCACGTCTGGATTGAAGCGCTTTGGCATGTAAGTCCGTAATTTTTGCAGCCAGGCAAAGCGGTTTCCGGCTTTATGGAGAATCATCTGGGCTATTATCCTCGTGGTTTAAAGCGATCGAGGTAACACTGAAGACGTGACTTTCGCTGGCATGGTTGTGGATTGTGGTGGCACCGCAAGAGCCAGAAAAATGATGCTCACACAGACCCATAGACAGGTTAGTGCTACGCTGGCAACAGCAGTCCCAAACCCAACGGCGACTAAGCGCCAACTCATTAGATGTTTGGGAGCCATTAAATTCGTTGGCGAACCTCGATCAGTGTGGGGAGCGGACGTATTCAGAAGACGAGAGCGTAAGAAGACCGCCACGTCACAGGTAAGATTATTGGGCACTGTTGCAGATGGAAGCGAGTGCCAGCGCTGAGACTGAGGATTATAGGCAGTAGCAGCCTTGATCGATCGCACCGTTTGTATGGTGTAGTTGGCCGCGATCGCAGCAGG
Organism: Stenomitos rutilans; assembly: GCF_059505485.1. Classification (NCBI taxonomy): domain Bacteria; kingdom Bacillati; phylum Cyanobacteriota; class Cyanophyceae; order Leptolyngbyales; family Leptolyngbyaceae; genus Stenomitos; species Stenomitos rutilans. Next base: position 70,126 of record NZ_JCACKR010000048.1, on the reverse strand, counting down.
CGAAACCACACATGACATACAGTCCCCATCTACCCCTGAACTTGTTAGAGCTAAAGCAGACGGTGCGATCCGTTTGGCTGGCTGTAGGGTCAAAGCCTCTAATGCTACGAATGCCTCTGCCGCCGACTGATAGCGCCGCCTCATGGCTGGTTGCACCAACGTACAGAGCATGTGCTTTAGAGCGGTACTAATTGGCTGCGTTAAGTACGCCTCCCATTTCCAAATGGCATCGCCCACATCGTATAACTCAAAGGGTGACATTTGGGTGAGTAAGTGCAGGCAAGTTACTCCTAAACTATAGAGATCGCTGGCAAACACGGCACGACCTCGAATTTGCTCAGGAGCGGCATACTCTGCACTGCCAATGATAGTTCCGGTGGAAACGGGCTGCATCTCATCAATCTGCTTAGCTGCACCAAAATCAACCAGCACGAATGAATGAGAGCTGCAATCAGTGGCACCCGTGTGGCGGCGACGAATGATGTTTGCGGGTTTGATGTCACGATGGATGATGTTGCGATCGTGGAGATACTGTAAAATAGGCAGCAAGTCTCGAAGTAGCGCCCACACTTCCCCTTCATCAAAGAGTTGTTCCACCGCCTCTTGTTCCAGCGTCGAGCCGTCAATCCATTCCTGCACGATGAAGCACTGTCCATCCTGCTCAAAGTGGTTCAACAATTGGGGAATTTGAGGATGTTCACCCACCTCGGCTAAGCGTTGGGTTTCTTGTTGAAAGCGCTCAGTTACTTGTGGATTGTTGTGGTTAGGCAGAATCTGCTTGACGACACAAAGCGCCTTTGTAGATTGGTATTCATCCTGGGCGAGAAAGGTTTTGCCAAAACCGCCCTGTCCCAAAGGCTTGAGGAGGCGATAGCGCTGATGCAAGCAAGCATTGGAATGACTGAAAGGGCGACGGCAAGAAATTTCTAAAGACAACCCATCCCCCACGACAGCGAACCGTGAAGGGGCACGGAGCGAAAAATCACTACACATACAAAAACTCTGATATCAGACCTCCGATTTCTTGAGGCGATCGGAGGTCTTAGTGTTCTAGCTGGCAGGCTTGAGGGCATCTAGCGCCAAATTCAGCTTCAGCACATTGACACCTGGTTCACCCAAAAGACCCAGAAACCGACCATCAGTATTCTGTTTGATCAGGTCTTCTAACTGGTTGGGTTGCAGTGCCCGCGCTTTGGCAACTCGATCAATTTGAGCGATCGCCCCTTCTCGCGTAATGTGGGGATCAAGGCTAGAGCCAGAGGTATAGACCAGATCTGCGGTTGGTTTAACACCCGCTTTTTGCAGTCGCGGCAGATCACCCTCGATCGCTTTACTGGGGTCAGGATCGCTCTTGCCTTTGATGCGATCGAGCAATGCTGGGTTGCTAGGAGCCAAATTACTCGCACCAGAGACTCCCGTATTTAGCACCCCCGACGTGTCCAGGGGCTTGCCATCCTTATCTTTACCAGGGTCAGCCGTACTGTAGCTGGTGGTGCTGGGACGACTGTTGAAGTATTTGTCAGATGTAAAGGGCTGACCAATTAATGCAGAACCCACCACATCGCCTTTCGCATTTTTCAACAAACTACCATTCGCTTGAAAGGGAAAGACAATTTGCCCAAACGCAATCATGATCAGGGGATAGGCGATCGCGGTAATGACCCACAGCACCAAGGTAGATCGAACGGCTCTACCAGCCTCACGCGCAAAACTCATTAGAATTTCTCCGGTACAAACATGACAAAAAAGAGGTAAATCGCAAGGGCAATAGTGACTAAACCGAGTGCTGCCAGCCAATACGCCTGGGTGCGAGACAGATCGTTACCCGTTGCAGCAAACACGGCAGGTGCCAGTACGAGGTTGAGACACAAACCGAGAAAGAGATAAAGCGGTAGTTTTTGTCTCCGCCACTCCGTCCAGATCTCGATGATGGTTTCGGCGGCGGGTGCAAGGGTTTGAGTGAAAAGAAGGGGTGGTCGATCGAGGAGGCGTTTCATAGTCAGTAGAAGGTAAAGGGATGGAGGAAGTCGGGAAAGGTGGGCTGTTGAAGGCAGAGGGTAGAAGGCAGGAGGCAGAAGGGAGAAAGTATGGAAGAGGTTGCAACCTGCTAGAACAGATGTGGATGTTATGAAAAGGGAATCAGCACGTCGATGATTTTGATGGCAATAAACGGCGCAATAACACCACCAACGCCATAGAGCAAGATATTACGGCGCAAGAGTTGGTCTGCTGTCAGGGGGCGAAACTGCACCCCTTTGAGGGCTAATGGAATGAGGGCAGGAATAATCAGGGCGTTGTAAATGAGCGCTGAAATAATGGCAGACTGGGGACTTTTCAATCCCATAATATTGAGTGCGCCGATCCCTGCTGCCGCGAAAATGGTAGGAATGATCGCAAAGTATTTGGCGATGTCATTGGCGATCGAGAACGTCGTCAGCGCACCGCGAGTAATGAGAAGCTGCTTGCCGATCGTCACCAAATCGATCAACTTTGTGGGATCAGAATCTAAATCCACCATGTTGGCAGCTTCTTTGGCGGCCTGGGTGCCTGAGTTCATTGCTACACCCACATTTGCCTGTGCCAGAGCGGGTGCATCGTTGGTGCCGTCTCCTGTCATGGCAACCAGCTTGCCTTGCGACTGCTCTCGCCGAATGACATCAATTTTGTCTTCGGGTGTGGCTTCAGCAATGAAATCATCCACACCCGCTTCTTTCGCAATGACGGAGGCGGTAATTTGGTTGTCGCCTGTGAGCATAATGGTTTTTACTCCCATGCGGCGGAGTTGGTCAAATCGCTCTCGCAGACCTGCTTTTACAATGTCTTTGAGATAAATCACACCATAGATTTCGCTGTCCTCGCACACCGCAAGCGGCGTACCACCCAAACGCGACACTCGCTCGTAGGCGCTATCCAGATCAGATGGTACCGATCCACTGCGCGATCTAACAAACCCTTTAATTGCATCTACCGCGCCTTTTCGCACTTCACGCCCATTTGGAAGATCTGTGCCACTCATGCGGGTGCGAGCAGAAAATTCAACACCTGTCGCGTCCTTCAAATTGAAATCGGTTACAGCTTGACACTTCTCTGCAAGGCTGACGATCGACCGTCCCTCTGGTGTTTCATCAAACACGCTGGCAGCGAGTGCAATTTGAGCCACCTCTTCAACTGTGTGTCCGTTGACAGGAATAAATTCATCCGCCAAACGATTTCCTAACGTGATCGTGCCCGTTTTATCCAACACCAGGGTATTGATGTCACCGCAGGCTTCCACTGCACGACCAGAGGTGGCGATGACATTGAATTGAGCCACCCGATCCATCCCAGCAATGCCGATCGCGCTCAACAAGCCCCCGATCGTCGTGGGAATTAACGCTACCAGCAGCGAGATCAAAATGGCGATCGTCGTGGGCGATTGCACATAATTTGCCAACGGTGGAATTGTCGAAACCACAATGAGAAACACCAGCGTCAACACCGCTAACAGCACTGTCAACGCAATCTCATTCGGCGTTTTAGTGCGTTCTGCGCCTTCCACCAGGGCAATCATGCGATCGATAAAGCCTTGTCCTGGATCAGAGGTTACGCTGATGATCAACTCATCCGACAGAATGCGCGTCCCACCCGTCACAGAGCTTGAAATGTCTGTTCCAGGTTGTTTAAGGACGGGAGCCGATTCGCCCGTAATGGCCGATTCGTCTACGGAGGCAATGCCTTCAGTCACTTCACCATCGGCTGGAATCATATCGCCCGCAATCACTTTCACCCGATCGCCCCGGCGCAGTGCCGTAGAACTGACTTCTTGAATGGACCCATCCGTCATCAACTTACGAGCCAGGGTATCTGATCGAGTCGATCGCAGCGAATCTGCCTGGGCCTTGCCGCGTCCCTCTGCCACTGCTTCTGCAAAATTGGCAAACAGAATCGTGAAAAACAAAATTGCTGTAATTAACCCATTGAGCAAGCGTTGCTGCCCCACATCTGCCTGTACAGAACCAAATAAATTGGGATCGATCGTCACCAAAAGCGTCACTACAGTGCCTACCCATACCACAAACATCACTGGGTTTCGCACTTGAATGCGGGGATTGAGCTTCACAAATGACTCGCGCACCGCCCGTTGATACAAACCAGACATATTTACCTTGGGCGTATGCCTGCGAGAGTCGCGGGGACCCTGAGGCACCTTAATCGAACGAAGAGAGGTAGAACTGGATTCCATAGAAGACAATGCCGTGTTGGGCGTAAAGGTTGGGTTGAGATGATTGAGACAGTCTTGTCTTCGGCATTGCTTAAAACGGTCTTCGATGCCACTGGCGTTCTAACATCGTCATCCGCTGGAATGAAGCAAAGCAATGCTACTGTCACTGAGCATGCAGTCTAAGGACGAGTTTCTGACTGGCGAGAAGCGTGAGGATTAGCACAGCCCCCAGACCAAAGAAATTAGCAACGGAGAGAGGACTGGAGCGATATATATTGATTGCCTGCTGCAAGCCAGGAGAAACGCCTTCAGCACAGGTCAGAGAAGTTTCGGGGATCATATAGCATCACTTACCCAATCCCCTTGGCAATCTGAAAGGCTTCGGCGATCGGCCCCAACGCCAGCACCGGAAAGAACGACAGCGCACCCATAATCAAAATCACGCCTGCTGTCACACCCGTAAAGAGCCAGGTATCGGTGCGAAGCGTGCCAGTGGTCATTGGCACGGGCTGCTTGCGCGACATACTATCAGCCAACAGCAGCAACGCCACGATCGGCACATAGCGTCCCACCAGCAGGCTAAAGCTCGCGCTAAGATTCCACCACAGCGCTGAGGGAGCAGGTTGGCTGTCCAATAGCCCTTCAAAGCCAGAACCATTATTAGCCGCTGCGGAAGCGTATTCGTAAAGCACCTCTGTCAAACCGTGAAAACTGGGGTTGGCAATACCGTTGTAGAAGCCCTGTAAAGTGGTTCCATCCGGAGCGCTCGGCAACGCCATTGCGATCGCGCCGGGAATGAGAATGGCGATCGGATGCACCAGTAGAATTAAAAAGCTTGCCAGTACAACCTCTCGCTTCTCAATCTTGCGTCCCAAAAATTCGGGAGTGCGACCCACCATCAGCCCTGTCACAAAGACTGCCAACAGCAGGTAGGCAAAGAGATACGCCGTGCCCGTCCCCTGCCCACCCCAAATAATTTGCAGAAACATATTTGCCAGCGTGACAAAGCCACCATTGGGCATAAACGAATCGTGCAAGCTATTGACCGCACCACACATTGTTCCGGTTGTAATGGCAGCAAACAAAGCAGACTGTGCCCACCCAAACCGGACTTCCTTCCCTTCCAGGTTCGGCGCTTGACCACCCAGCAACGCATTCACTGCCGGATTGCCGTTATACTCACCGATCGCCGTCACAATGATAAACGTCACCGAAATCGCCAGCACCATCCCATACACCAACCAGGCTTGCTTGCGATTATTAGCAAACACGCCATAGGTATAAATAAACGAGGCTGGAATCGCCACCATGCCCACAATCTGCAACAAATTGGTAAAGGGGTTGGGATTCTCGAAGGGATGCGCCGAGTTGATGGCAAAGAATCCGCCACCATTCTCACCAAGCTGCTTGAGGATTTCATAGTGAGCGACAGGCCCCCGCGCGATCGCTTGACTAATGGCAGGATTTTCCAGTGTGGGAATGACCACAGGGCCTGCCAGCGTTTCTGGGACACCCGCCGCAATGAAAAGGATCGTACCGATAATACCGATCGGCAACAGAATGCGAGTAATGGATAACGTCAGATCCACATAAAAATTACCGAGTGGTCTACCCGTCAAGCCACGAATAAATGCAATCCCGACCGCTAATCCAGTTGCAGCCGAGACAAAAAACATATATCCTAACCCTGCAAACTGTGCGAAATACCCGTAGGTCGATTCGCCAGAATAGTGCTGCTGATTGGTATTTGTGATAAATGAAATCACCGTATGTAATGTAGTGTCCCAGGTCGGCGCACTCAACCCGGTTGGGTTAAACGGTAACCACGCTTGATTCACAATGATCAACGCTAGCAGCAGCGCCATCGCGAGATTGCTGTAAAGCACCGATCGCGCATACTGCCAACCCGTCATATCTTCACGGCTCTGTACGCCACTAAGTTTCAGAATGATCTGCTCGATCGGTTTTAAGAGTGGGTCTAAAAAAGTTCGCTGTCCTAAATAGACACGAGCCATATACTCCCCAAGAACAGGAGTAATTGCTACCACAATGAGTAGCGTTAATGCAATTTGAATCCATCCTTGAAGCATGGGTTCACTGAACTCCAGTTGAACGTTGAATGTGAACCTCTGACCGAAAACCGATTGTCATTAAAATTTCGTGTTTGAACGGATACCATTCTTGAAGTCAATCAGCTTTGCCACACAATCTATCCATAAAAGCAACAAGCGATCGCCCTCATCAACAGTTCCTCTAAACGCAATCAAAAGCCTTTTGTAAAGAAGCCTAAGAAGCAGCCAGAGCAATCATGACAAACGTTTCGGTAGAGCAGCTTTTCTGCCAATGCCAATTAGCACTTATAAAAGCTTTCAACTCCAATCATGGAAGATTTTATGGAAAACCACAAGTATAATTTGTCCCTACAGATTTGTATACTTCTTGCCTTATCTCTTGAAAACTAGAAGCGTTCGGTTCGTTTAGATGTATCTATATCTCAACATATAAAGATCATCTAAACAGCTCAATCTCTTCAGTTCTGTGCTGTTTTCTGACTCAGTAGAAAGTTAAACTTTGCGTATAGCCCTATTACTTTTGTAGCTATTGTTTCATTGCTCAATTATTCAGTTTCTCTATTGTTCTAAGACGCTTCTACCCATTAACTGTTCTCTTCTCTAGCAGTTGAGCAGCGGTTGACAGAGAATCCTTTTGTCTTAAATGCACCTTCGATCGTATGCCACAAAAAAATGAAACTCCGGCTTTAATACTTGCCTTTTTAATCACCGCTAGCTTAATGGGTGGTGGGTTTTGGTGGTTTCGTCAGTCTGATACAAGGGTTAATTCATTCAGCGAGGCGAACTCTACTCACTCTGCTGCGCCACTCACTCCTTCTCCATCGCCTTCTACATCTGCACCCCTTGCTGCATCTGGGCAACTTGCACTCGCCAGCGATCGCCACGTCGATTACAGCCAATTGAAAGCCGACCTTCAGAAAAAAGATTGGAAAGCCGCCGATCGAGAAACCGACCTTCGCCTTCTCGATGCCGCAGGGCCAAAAGCCCAAGCACTGGGATACACTCCCCAGGATGAGATGGATACCTTCTCCTGCACAGACCTCAAAACAGTAGATGCGCTTTGGAGTGCTGCTAGCGAGGGTAAATTTGGCTTTACGGCACAGCAAAATATTTTGAAAGCACTGGGTGACTACCGCAAAATGTATGACCAGGTGGGATGGCAAACGCTTTCTGGCGAATGGCTGATTGCATGGACATACAACCCACAAACCAAGCGGATGGATTACAAGCAGGGCAGGGAACCCAACATGGCACCACCGCCTCCCGGTTACTTTCCAACAGTCGAGCGAGGCTATAATTTTAACGTGTCTCTCGATGGCGCACTGAAACGATGTGGTTTCTAGGTTGTGTTTTAAAACTCCTAATCGCTTCGTTGCTGAAGCTTCTGCCCCCTTTTCTTGTATGCCCAAAGGGCTTTAAGCCCCCAAGATTGGGGGACTTTGAAGCCTGTTTGGAAGCCCCCAGAATTGGGGGTGGGGGGCTTTCGAGGGTTTTAAAACACGCCCTAGGTTGTGCGCGATCGACTTCTCGCTCAACGCCAGTTGCGAAAATAATTTGCCATACATCCTGTATCACTTTTCTCACAATCTCTGTGATTATTGAACCTTCCACAGTTCATTCCACGAATCTTGAAAAATGGGTGTGAGCGATCGTTGATATTTCGCGATAAATTGGCGGCGAAACACCTCTGGAAGATTCATTAAAAAAATGTTGTGAGCGTCTTGAGGCAGTGTCTTAAGTGAAAAAGCATTACCAACGGGTGGCAACAACAAGAATTGAGCATCGGGCTTGAGAAGATAGCTCAAAGAGATCATGCTGGCAGGGTTATAGCCAAACGCATCGGTAACTATGAGCGGTCGATCGCTTCCATTGACGATCGCAGCAACCTGCTCATAATTGGCATTGAGTACCTTATTCCACCAGGTATTTGACTGTATGTATACACTGCTAGACGCAACTCCCATAGTCAGGAGAAGGGAAAAAACTAGCGTTGCAGCCTGCATTTTCCAGCGTTGCAGCCTGGTTAAATAGATGGCTAGAAGATAAGCAACCGCAATTTGCAGCCCAACAAAACAAGGAATGATATATCGTGTTACGGTGAACCGCTGCCCACCCGACAATAAATCCGGTAGTCCAAAGGCCAATGCGGTGCTACCAACAAAGGTCAGCATAAACCACCAGATTCGCCTGGAAGCATGACGGCAAAGCACAAATATCGCATACCCCTGGAGCATCAAAACAGGAATTGCAAACCCGTAAGCAACGGGATTACTCAACTCAAAATTGAAATCGACAAAGCTGCGGCTAAAATTAAAGATGGTGGATTGAATGCTGTCAATCAATGGCAACGGCACTGTAATCCACGAAGTCGAGCTTTCTAGTAACCCGCCAGACGTGGTCACAAAATACGCCCAGGGCATAAAGAGTAAGCCAACAACCAGAAGCGTAATGACAAAAAGCACCGTGCGCTTGCCAAGCCGCCAGGGCAGCTTCATCAACTGGTTGCCTTCATCTACAACAAGAAGGTAGAAAAAATGACCAACAGCAAGCCACACGGCAAATAAGGCTGTATAAAGTGTTGTCACCATTGACACCCCATACAAAACCCAGTTTCGCCAGGAAGGAGACCGAATGGCTTGCAACAAAAGCGTACTGCTAGCGAGGCTTAGAATTGTCCAAAGCCCATATTCCCGCGCTTCTTGCGCATAGACCAACTGGAAGGGCGAAACGGCGAAGAGGGCGATCGCGATCCAGCCGACAAGGGAAGATTCAAATAACTCGACACAAAACCAGTACACGGCTGGAAACAGCAGTAGGCTGAGCAATGCTGTAAACCCACGGGTGACGGTCGGAGAGGTTCCCCACACTTCTGCCCAAAACCGTAAAAGGATGTAGTACAGAGGCGGATGTTGAGCATCTTCAACGCCTTTGCGCGCAATCATATCTGTCAAAGACAACGTGGGTACAAAGTGCTGATAGGCCAGCAAATCTGCTGGTTTCACTACGGTGTTTTGAAACAGACCTCGGCTAAGATAATTTCCAGGGCGGGCAGTAATGACCATAGAGGTGTAGGCTTCGTCATGCCAGTACACCTTACGATCGAGGTGTATAACCCGAAAGCAGACTGCCAGCACCAGCAACGCGATACTCAAAAGGCGAACAATCCTAACCAGCCGAGGGTGAGGCGACGACATTAAGGATGACCTTTCAGCGCAACAGTTCCTACTAAGACATTAATCGGCGATTCTGTCATTAATGCTTATGACAAAGGGGGCGATCGTCACACGATCGCCCCCTCATGATCAAAACTGAAGACCAGACGCTAAACCTTCGCCAACTCTGGAGTTGGTCGCTTGCTGTTGCGAATGCCCTCGATCGCCTCAGCATAACTGGGGGCTTTGAACACAGCCGATCCAGCCACGATCGCGTTTGCACCCGCTTCCAGCACTTGCCAGGTGTTGTTACCTTTCAAGCCGCCATCCACTTCAATCCAGGGATCGAGACCCCGCTCGTCACACATTTGGCGCAACTGACGAATTTTGGGTATCACACCTGGAATAAAGCCTTGCCCGCCAAAGCCAGGGTTGACGCTCATGATCAAAACCAAATCGCAAAGCTCAAGCACATACTCAATCAGCTCTAGAGGGCTACCAGGATTCAGTACAACACCCGCAAGCTTACCCAATTCTTTAATTTGCCCCAATGTCCGGTGCAGGTGCGGCGAGGCATTATGTTCGCAGTGCACATAGATGTGATCGGCTCCGGCTTTGGCAAAGTCTTCCACATACTTTTCTGGCTCCACAATCATCAGATGAACGTCGAGCGGCTTTTGGGTCACGGGGCGAATTGCCTCTACAATCAGCGGGCCGATCGTGATATTGGGGACAAAGCGACCATCCATCACGTCTACATGAATCCAATCGGCACCAGCCTCATCAACCGCGCGAATTTCGTCGCCCAAGCGGCTAAAATCGGCTGATAGAATCGATGGAGCAACGACAATCGGCTTTTTACTGGATGGCGTTTGGGTCATGGCGGTATGGATCTCCTAGCGGCGCTGTATTGTAGTTAGTTTAACAAACTGTGATTCAAGTCCCTAGTAGATTGTCAACTTTGAGTGAAGGGATCGATGAGTGGCTGAGTGCCTGTGCTGAACGACTCATTGACGCCTAATCAACTTCGCCTTGAGAGCCAGAAAATCGTTGGGTTTATTGCTTGAGGATTCTTAATGCCTCAAAAAATGCTTGGCAAAACACTAATCTTGTGGAGAAACCGTTGTGGCGTGGCGGCAAGTTCTGAGAACGATAGTCTGGTTCAGTGGAGGCGTGTGCGCGATCGTACTCGGTGCCACCGCAGCAGTTAGCAAAGCCCCACAGTCGAGTTCAGTCGGGGAAGCTGGCATTGACGCCTTACGACTACACGCTCCGCCGTATAACCTGATTGGACGCAAAATTGCGATCGGTCAGGTGGAAATCGGTCGCCCAGGTCAGTTTGGCATTGATAAAGCCGTCACGCAACATCGCACCGTACCGCTGGTACGCGTCTTTTTCCGTGATTCTCCAGCTCGCATGAACGCCAATGTGGATGGTCATGCTCAAAACGTTGCCAGCATTATGATCAGCGCAGCAAAGGGGCTACCGGGTGTAGCACCAGGGGCGCGACTGTATTCATCAGCCGCTGGAACGCCCAAACGTTACGGGCAACCCGAAGAATGCTTATCGGCTCAATATGTCGCGGAACAAAACGGCGGCGATGTACGAGCTATCAACTTCAGTTTTGGTGAGTCGTTGCGGCAAGATCCGCGATCGAATCCAACGCTAGACGGTAATGCCCTGCTGACCCAGTGTATTGATTGGTCTGCCCGTGTGCATGACGTGCTATATGTCATTGCAGGCAATCAGGGCAAGGGCGGCATTTCCATTCCCACCGACAATTTCAACGGCATTAATGTTGCTTTTACAACCCGGTTAGAAGGCATCTTTCGCAAGCTTGACTTTGCCAACCTGGGTGATGCGTCTGGGTCAGGTTCTGCGATCGCGGGTATCGAAAGTAACGTCGGGCCACGCCGCGCGATTGGGCTGGTGGCTCCCGGTAACGATGTCAGCCTGGTTGCTCTCAATGGTAGTCTGATGACCTCCAGCGGCACGAGCTTTGCGGCTCCTCACGTCACGGCAACCGTAGCGCTACTGCAAGAATATGGCGATCGCCAACTGCGGCGAAGTTGCATACAGCCGGGCTGTACCCTCCCCTGGACACTTGATGCGCGGCGTGAGCAAGTCATGAAAGCCGTGCTGCTCAACTCAGCAGACAAGATCCAAGATGCAGGTGATGGGCTTACTCTTGGCATGAGCCGCACCATCCTGAACAAGAACAATCGTAGCTGGATTGAATCTGATGCTTATAGCGATCGCAAAGTACCCCTAAACACTCAGATGGGTGCAGGGCAACTAAACGCCTTTCGCGCTTATCAGCAGTTTAGCCCCGGTCAGTATGCCCCAATTGCAGCCGTACCCGCGATCGGGTGGGACTACCGCACGGTAGGGCTAAAAAGTGAGAGCGAAGGGAAAACTAAAGCAGCCGAAGCCGATACGCCGTCGTTTCGAGATTATGTGCTGGACAAACCGTTGCAAAAGGGAAGCTTTGTCTCCGCAACACTCGTTTGGAATCGGCTAGTGGAACTGATAGACAAAAACAACAACGGTGAGTTTGACATGGAGGAAAGCTTCCGCGATCGCGGCTTGAACACCCTCACGCTTTACCTCATGCGTGCCGATGACAACGATGTCAATCAGAGTATCTGGTCATCGATCAGCGATGTTGATAGCGTCCAGCATCTTTTTCATCCAGTGCCTGAAACCGGACGATACAAATTGCGCGTACAGTTTCAGCGCCAGGTTAATGAAGCCACCCAGCCCTACGCGATCGCCTGGTGGACAAGGCCTGCTCATTAAGTTCTCTAAACGTCTCTAACCGAATTCTCGAACCCGATGCTGCCTAATAACACGTTGCCCAGACATTTCAAGCTTACTTTTTCTTTGGTGGCTCTTATTACCTGCATGGGTTATCTTCTCATTCGGTTTCTGCCGAATTTGAGACCGCTTGCTACAGGACTCGATCCATCCTGGGTCTATGCCATTAACTATGCAGCAGATAAAGGCTTGGTTTTTGGAGAAGATATTATTTTTACGTATGGGCCGCTTGGCTATCTTCTGACAACAATGGGCTTTGAAAACAATACGTGGCTGACGTTTAGTTTTCAATTATTATTACACGCCTCGCTTGTTATTCTCACAGTCATTAAACTATGTAGTCTTAAAAGCTTTCTACAGCAGCTCATACTATTCATTGGCTTATGCTTTTTCTATCTTCTGGCAACTGGATTAGGTGTACCCCCTGAGTATCAGATTCTGCTCTTATTGTTCACTTTATTATCAAATGAGCTGTTATTACCCGTCCAAAAGATCAGACAGCAGGCCATTTTTCTGGGAGTATTTTCAGGTTTTGCACTGTTTACTAAGTTTACAATTAGTGTATGCACCTTTGTAGTGATCTTGATTTTCTTAAGTTTCAGGGCATATCAAGCCATTGAGCATAAGTTACATCAAGAAATCTCTTTGCTTGCGATTACTGATTTCTTCATCACGTTAGGAACCGTTTCCCTAATTCTGTTGAATCCTAACCGCCTGCAAGGCTTCGCTTACGTTGGGCTATGCCTTATCGTCTCTGGCACTGTAGTGCTCATCAAACAGGTTGCTGTAGCGGCCTTTTCTCGATGGCGATCGCAGCCCGAAGCCGCCGCTAGTGAGACCCAATTTAGGCAAAGAGTCACTGGTAAGTACCTTTTCTATCTCACCTATGGCTTGACTTTACTGCTTGTCATCCTGTTTTCCTCACCATCACTGCTTGCTTACATTAAAGGCTCACTAGAGATTGCGTCAGGATACTCAAGTGCAATGGGGATTGTAGGAGAGTTTCGCCACGTTTGGCTTGCAGCCTCTATTTTACTGTTCGTTTTAGCCTTTCTAGCGTCGGGTCTATACCGCAATGATTTGGGTTTTTCCTTATCACTTGCGGTGCTCCTATTCCTTAGCTTTAAACATGGTTTTGTGCGCCAGGGTAGCCATGAATTAATCTTTTTTGCTCTAGCGCCCTGGATTGTAGCCATGCAAATTTCCAGGCTTCGTTCAAAGCGAGGAATTCAGCTCGCATCCATTCTGTTTAGCTATACGCTGGTGGTATCCCTCTGGGGTGCGAGTTTGTTTCTCCCCTACCTTTCTAGTATCGATCGCTTCCTTGAGTTTCTAGCGCCACAAGCTGCAATGAATAATCTGGTTAATGTCATACACTTTGACCAGTATCGAGCGAATCTAGACAAATTGAGTCATGATAACTTTAAGCAACGGCGGTTGCCTTTGTCAGTTCAGAAAATGATTGGCAATCGATCGATCGATATTGTGCCCTGGGAAGCCGCGATCGCGGCTGCAAATGACATTAACTGGCAGCCAAGACCGATTTTTCAGTCTTACTCGGCCTACACCGCTTTCCTCGACAACACTAATTTGGAGAGCTTAGCCAAAGCGCCGAGAGATTACTTGCTTTACTCGTTTATGGCGATAGACGAGAGACATCCTTTTTTTGAAGAACCAAAAACCTTTCGCTATATTTTTTGCCATTACAACGTTTCTCAGCAACTGCCTGATTCCATTACATTAGGCTCAGAAACCGTAGCGATGCAGGCTGCCTTGCTAGAAAAGCTCCAAACAAGTATTTGCTTACCAGAAACAGCGGAGCAAACCTTTGCTTTGAAGTGGCGAGAGACAAAGTCTTTACCTGAGAATGGACTTGTAACCTATGCTGCGATCGAGTTTCGCTATTCATGGTTAGGCAAGCTTTACAAAGCCCTTTTTAGAACCCCACCCATCAGAATGCGAGTGACATACACCAATGGCACTGTTGGCATCTACAGAGTTGTGCCAGACAACGCTCAAAATGGCCTTTTGCTAAGCTACTTACCAAAAGATCAAGCAGAAGCTGTCTCGCTATTGAGTGGTCATCCCCTAACAGCCGTCAGCTCTTTTCAGCTATTGACGAACAACCCAATGGTCTTTCAACCTGACGTGGAAGTAAAACTCGCCTCTTTCCCAGTCAATCTGCCTCAGCAGCAGCCAGTGTTTGATCTAGCACAGCTTCAGCAAACGACATTTATTGCTCAGCCAGATTCTAATTTGGCTGGTTATATTGACATAGCCCAGGTAAATGAGAGTGGTTCCCTTAAGAATACGCTGACTTTTGCAGGGTGGGCATTGGCTAAGAACTCTGCGGCTAGCCATTGGGTCATCCTCACAATAGGAACGGAACATCGAATACTGGGCATCGTCAAAACTGGCACTGCTCGACCCGATGTGGCAAACGCTTTGAAGGATGAGCGTTATCAAAACTCCGGTTGGTCAGCTACTCTTGATCTAGCAGGCTTACCGCGAGGGAAACACTCTTTTGATGCTTGGGTCTATGATGCATCTAACCAGACGGCCCTACGTATTGCTCAACGGCAAGTTGTGCTGCCTCAATTAAATCCTGCCCCCCCTGGTTGAGTGACAGGACTCTCTCACCGCTCCCAGAGCGGCTAGGGTGAGGGTGGTGCGGGCAATCAGTCAAAAGATTTGTCAGTTAATCAGCCCTGAACCCTAAAGGCATCGCTGCGGCAATCATCTTTGAGGCTATCGCTTGCTAAGCATTGTGGATGTTATGATTGCACGTTGTGGTGGGACAGTAGCTCTTTAAACGGCTAAACCAAGGACAAAGGCGCGGAGGAGTGATGAAACTATCGATCGTGATTCCAGCTCACAACGAGCAGGATTGTTTATATGGAACGGTGAGCGCTCTGGTTGAGATACTACAGCGAGAGAGAATTCATCACGAAGTTTTGATTATTAATGACAACAGCAGCGACAATACTTTATCCGTTTGTCAGCAGTTGACCTTAGACTTTTCTAGCGTGCGCTATCTCTGTAACCAACCACCTAATGGGTTTGGCTTTGCAATTCGTCGCGGCCTAGCAGAGTTTGATGGCGATGCGGTGGCGATCGTGATGGCTGATGCGTCGGACGATCCAAACGATCTAATTGCAGGGTACTACAAGCTGCTAGAAGGGTATGACTGCGTGTTTGGCTCTCGCTTCATTAAAGGCGGCAAGGTTGTCGATTATCCGATTCACAAGCTGTATATTAACCGATTGGCAAACTGGTTCATCAAAGTGCTCTTTCGGTTGCACTACAACGACACAACCAATGCGTTTAAGCTTTATCGGCGTGATGTGATCGAAGGGGTACAACCGATTCTGAGCCACCATTTTAATCTCACGGTTGAATTGCCCTTAAAGGCGATCGTGCGTGGCTTTTCCTATGCCGTTATTCCCAATCGCTGGTATAACCGCAAAACGGGCATTTCCAAGCTCAAGATTAAAGAAATGGGCAGTCGTTATCTGTTTATTGTGCTGTACATCTGGTTGGAAAAGTACCTGTCACGGGGCGATTATCACCGCAGCAAAGGTCGGGCGGCTGTTTCTGAGTTAAAGCTGAATGCCTGAGCATGTGTTGATTTTGGGTGGTGCCGGGTTTGTAGGCAGTGCTTTGGCGATCGGGCTAAAGCAATACCATCCCGATTGGAACATTACCTGCCTCGATAATTTACGGCGACGCGGCTCCGAGCTGAATCTATCGCGTTTGAAAGAGCTGGATATTGCGTTTGTGCATGGCGATGTGCGATCGCCTTCTGACTTAGAGCCGAGTGCATTTCCAGTGCAGACCATCATCGATTGTTCAGCCGAACCGTCAGTATTAGCCGGGTTCAGTTCGCCGCAATACGTCCTGCAAACCAACCTCATTGGGACGATCAACATTCTGGAACTGGCACGGCAGGCGCAGGCACGGGTGCTATTTCTCTCGACCAGCCGGGTTTATCCCATTCAGGCGCTGAAGTCGCTGACCTTGAAAGAAGGTGCCACTCGCTTTGAGCTAACTCCGGAGCAGGCATTAGCAGGTGTTTCGCCCAATGGCATTGCCGAAACTTTTGGTCTGGACGGTGCCCGATCGCTCTACGGTGCGACCAAGCTAGCGTCCGAACTGCTGATCACGGAGTATCAGGACGCATACGCTATGCCTGCGATCGTCAACCGCTGTGGCGTTCTCACTGGGCCGTGGCAGATGGGAAAGGTGGATCAAGGGGTGTTTACCCTCTGGATGGCAGCGCATTATTTTGGAAAAGCGCTAAGCTATATCGGCTTTGGCGGCACAGGCAAACAGGTAAGGGATCTGCTGCACATTGATGATTTGCTCCGTTTAGTGGAGTATCAGTTAGCGCATTTTTCGGCTCTGGATGGTGAAGTGTTCAATGTGGGTGGGGGCACGAACAGTAGTCTATCACTGGTTGAAACGACGCAGCTTTGCGAAGCGATTACCGGAAAAACGATTTCGATCCAGTCTGTCCTTGAAGACCGTCCCGGTGATGTGCCCCTTTTTATTACCGATTCGCAGAAGGTGATCCAGCAAACAGGCTGGCAGCCGAAGCTGACTCCAGAGGAAACGCTCCGATCGATTTATCACTGGATTGCTGACAACGAAGCGATTTTACGCTCCGTCCTGGGGTGACGAAGGTTGCGGCAACGAATTCAGCGTGACGTTAAGGAACTCGCAGGGTCGTATGCCGATTCAAATGCTTCGATGCCATCCACTCCTGATAAGAGCTTTGGGGCTAGTGTGCCTGGGCGTTGTGCTGGTTGGTGTAACGCTGACCGTCATCTGTGGGAGCGATCGTGTCCTAGCACCGAGCCGATCTGGGTATGTCGTCACAGGCCAGTTTGCCTTGAATGGCAGTCCTGAGGTCAGAAAAAGTACGGTTCAAACGCTGAAAAAACGAGGTGAAGGGATTGTTCTTTGGGGTTCGTGGACTCAGGGCGATCGACAGACAGGTCAACTCATGTCACCCTCTTTTCCAGCACCGCTGTTGTTGAGTCTCTTTGTTTCAGGCGAACCCTCTACGGACGGCAATAGGCTACTGATTGAGCGCATCTCGACCAGAGAACAGCGTGACTTGCGTCTACCGCCTTTAGGTCAGCGATGGCAAGAATTGTACTGGGTGTTGCCGCTGGACTGGCGCAACCAACTAATCAAGGTCATTGCTATTGACGGTAGCCAAAAGGCTCAAGGCTGGCTGGGCGTGAGTTCGCCGTTGCAGGTGAGCTTTCTGAGTTTCCTGGGTCGGCAATGGTCGGCGATCGGGTTAGTGCCCCTCTATTTGCTTTACTTTGCTCTGTTTCTTACCCCAGGGTTGCTGCTTGCTAAAGTCCTGGTGCAACGTGGCACGCTTCACCCTGCGTTAACCGTCATCCTGGCAATGGCGATCAATGCGCTGATTGGCTATGCAACGTTCTGGGTTTACCTGCTCAACGCCAATCTCGGTACAGGCCTTAGCGTTTGTATACTTTTGGCAACCGTTGTAGGCATCGCCTGGGGTCGTCAACGAAAGATGCACTTGTTTCTTGCCACTCCAGATCTTGCATGGCCTCTCTTATTAATGCTGCTGGTAGGTCTGGGGTATACCGCCATCCTCTACACAATCAATCTGGGTGTCGTACCAGAAATGGTGGCTCAAGTTCGCTTTTTTGATGGCTTTCCTCCAGACAACGTGTTGCCCAAACTCTTTGCCGATCGCCTCTATGACGGTAAAGATCCTCGCCCCTTGCTGGGTGAATGGCTGAGCAGCGATCGCCCACCGCTGCAAACAGGCATCATGCTGGTACAGCGCCCCCTCTCATTTTTAAGTGGGGCAAGAGGGCTACATTACCAAATCCTGAGCACGATCGCGCAATGCTCCTGGGTTGCGACGATGTGGGCACTGTGCCGCCGCTTGACTTTTTCAGGATGGCAGATCGCTCTAACGCTGGCGTTTTCGATCGGCTCCGGTTTCTTTTTCTTCAATAGTGTCTACGTTTGGCCCAAATTACTAGCCGCCGCGTTCGTTGTCCTTGCCTTCACGCTGTTGCTCTCGTCAGTATTGGAGTCGCGTCGTCCCTCAACCCTTGAGTGTGGGCTAGCAGCGGGTAGTGCGGCGTTGGGGATGTTATCGCACGGAGGGGTAGTGTTTACCTTGCCCGCGATCGTGCTCATGCTGATCAGGCCACGCTCTTTCCCAAAGAGGCACCAGATCGTGCTTGGCTGTTTAGTCTTTGGCCTGTTGCTTGCACCGTGGTCAGCCTATCAGAAATTTTATGAGCCACCTGGCAATCGTTTAGCAAAATGGCACATTGCAGGCGTGGTTCAAATCGATTCTCGTTCAACCATACAGGCTATTAAAGACTCTTATAACCGCTTGAGCTTGGCTCAGATTGCTAATAACAAGTGGGAGAATTTAAAGATACTTGCCGCTAGTCCAGAGACAGGGATGCTGTCTCCCAAATTAACTCGTGAGAAAGAGTTTTTTCATCTCACCAGAAGCCTTGGTCTTTTGAATCTTGGGTGGTTTCTTTGGTGCGCCATCTTATTACTGAAACGAACCAAGCTGTCGCCACAAATTAAACCTATCTCTCTTGTCTTGGGAGTGAGTGTTTTTAGCCTTTTGTTTTGGGTTCTGGTCATGTTTGGGCCTGCTACGACGATTCTTCATCAAGGCTCCTATGCCACGGTGATCCTCTTATTCATTGGGTTAGCTGGTGTGATAACTCGATTGCCTCAACTGCTGGTGTACGCTGTACTTGCGCTTCAAGCTCTCTGGTTTGTCATCAATTGGGTACTCGCACCCTCCTGGAGTATGCAAGGATATCTTCTGACGGCTCCCAATCTTTTTCTGTCAGGGGTCGCGGTTGTTTGCCTACTTAGTATTAGCCAAACTTTAAGACGGATCATGCAGGCATCTTTTACTGACACGATCGCGGTTATAGAGCCTCACACGAAGACTCTACCTGAAACGTCGTAGAGATTTTAACGGTTTAATTGTAAGGTATTGATACTTTGCATTGAGTATTGATAAAGAGTGTTCAGGTATGCCTACAGTCTTAGTTACGGGTTCTGCTGGATTAATTGGGTCTGAGTCGGTGCATTTCTTTGCACGCTTGGGGTTCCATGTGATTGGCATTGATAATGATTTGCGTGCTTACTTTTTTGGGCAAGCGGCTTCAACGCAGTGGAATCGTAACGTCCTCAAAGACAAGTATGGCGACCAGTATCATCACTACGACCTGGACATTCGCGATCGTGATGCAATCGAAGCCATCTTTAAAGACCATGCTGGCGTGATCGACCTGATCATCCATACGGCTGCACAGCCGTCCCATGATTGGGCTGCTAGCGATCCGCATATGGATTTTACCGTGAATGCAAATGGTACGCTGGTGCTGTTAGAAGCCACGAGGCAGCACTGCCCTGATGCAGTATTTATCTTTACTTCTACCAACAAAGTGTATGGCGACACGCCAAACCTGTTGCCATTAGCAGAACAAGAGTCCCGTTGGGAAATTGCTACCGATCATCCCTATTGGATTGGTATCGACGAATCTATGTCGATCGACCAGTCTAAACACTCGCTTTTTGGTGCGTCGAAAGTGGCAGCAGATGTGTTGGTGCAAGAGTATGGGCGCTACTTTGACATGAAGACGGCTAGCTTCCGAGGCGGTTGTCTTACCGGGCCTTCCCACTCAGGAGCCAAGTTACACGGCTTTCTCGCGTACTTAATGAAATGCACGATCGCGTCGGAACCGTACACCATCTTTGGCTACAAGGGCAAACAGGTTAGAGACAACATTCACAGCAATGATTTAGTCAATGCTTTCTACCACTTCTACCAAAATCCTCGCTGTGGAGAAGTGTACAACATTGGGGGGGCGCGCCATAGCAATTGTTCCATGCTAGAAGCGATCGCCATTTGTGAAGCGATGTCTGGCAAAAAGCTGCAATACACCTATGCGGAAGACAACCGCTCTGGCGATCACATCTGGTATATTTCCGATGTACGGAAGTTCCAGTCGCACTATCCCAACTGGCAATATCAGTACGATTTGCCAGCCATTCTCAAAGATATTTACACTGCGCAGATTGCTAGAGCTAGTTAAGAAAGCAGAACGTTACAGGTCGTGAAATCCTATGAGCGCATTTCGAGTGGGAGTGGCAGGGCCAGTCGGGTCTGGTAAAACAGCGCTGGTGGAGGCATTGTGCAAAACGATGCGCGATCGCTACCATTTAGCCGTCGTCACCAATGATATTTATACCCAGGAAGACGCGCAGTTTTTGGTGCGGAGTCAGGCGTTGGAGGGCGATCGCATTCGTGGTGTGGAAACGGGTGGCTGTCCTCATACTGCGATTCGGGAGGATGCGTCGATGAACCTGGCGGCGATCGAAGAATTGGAGCAACACTTTCTCAATCTCGATCTGGTGTTTGTCGAAAGTGGGGGAGACAACCTGGCAGCCACGTTCAGCCCCGAATTAGTCGATCTCACCATTTACGTTATTGATGTAGCGGGCGGCGACAAAATTCCCCGTAAAGGTGGGCCGGGTATTACAAAGTCTGATCTTTTAATCATCAATAAGATTGATCTAGCTCCTTATGTGGGTGCCGATCTAGACGTGATGGATCGAGATGCGAGAAAAATGCGGGGTGCCAAGCCTTTTGTGTTTTCTAATCTTAAAACTCAGGACGGGCTACCGATCGTGATTGACTTTCTGGTTGCCAATTTACCGCCCTGCAGATGAATTGTGAGTCCACGACCACAGTTTGTATAATCCAATACAAATACCATGCAGTCGTAACTCTAATATCACACAGTATTGCAGCACTCCATCTATACGCGGAACGAATTAACAACGGCTGACGAGCGCCGATGTTGTCTTTGCTTCCTTAGCTTGTGCAGATAAGTGCTTTAAACGGTAAGGAGAATTGCTTCATGAAGTCGCGTCAGCCCCTGTTCATACTGGGTGGTATGAATCGTCGCCGGTTTATCCAGTATGGTTCGCTTGCACTTGGCTCTAGTATCGTCGCTGCCTGTTCGAGTGGCGGCGCTCCAACGGCTGAAACCTCTGCTTCACCGGGTGCTAGCCCAGTAGCATCGACCGCATCCGGTGACGGCATCAAGGTTGGGGTGATGTACTCCACCACAGGGTCGATCGCCATTGTAGAGAAGTCTCTGCAAGACGCGACCTTCCTGGCGATCGAGCAAATCAATGAAGGCAAAGGCCCTTGGGCTGGCAAGCAGGGCATTAAAGGCAAAAAGCTTGACATGGTGGTTGTAAACCCAGACTCCAACTGGGACTTGTACAACCAGATGTCCAAGCGCTTGATCGATGAAGACAAAGTAGTTTGCGTTTTGGGCTGCTACACTTCTGCCAGCCGCAAGTCTGTGCTGCCTGTCTTTGAAGAGAAAGACAAAATGCTGTACTACCCGGTGTATTACGAAGGCAACGAGTGTAGCTCCAACGTCATCTACACGGGTGCTGCACCAAACCAGCAGATCACAGACTCCATTCCATACTGCGCTAAGAACTTTGGGAAAAAAGGCTTCTTTATCGGTTCTGACTACATCTACCCTAAAGAAAGTAATCGGATCGCCAAGGCAGAACTGGTGAAAGCTGGCGGCGAAGTAGTCGGTGACGAATACGCCGCACTGGGCACCACCGAATTCATCACCATCATCAACAAGATCAAGCAGGCAAAGCCCGATTTTGTGTTGAGCAATCTGGTAGGTGACAGTATTCCTGCCTTTTACAAGCAGTACAAAGATGCGGGTTTGACGTCGGCAGACACGCCCATCATGGCGTACCCCACCACAGAAGAAGAAATTTTGGCGATGGGTTCTGAGTTCGCCGAAGGGCACTACACCAGCTTTAATTATTTCCAGTCGGTTGAGACGCCTGAAAACAAAGCGTTTGTGGAACAGTTCAAAGCAAAATTTGGGCAAGACCGTGTGACCAACGGTGTGATGGAAGCGGCTTATCTTCAGACATTTTTCATGGCGCAAGCGATGGAGAAAGCGATGGGTGAAGGTAAGGAACTGACCACTGCCAACCTGCGTGAAGCGACTCGTGGACAAGAGTTTAAGGCACCACAGGGTACGGTGAAAGTGGATCCAGACAACTACCACACCTATTTGTACTCCCGCATTGGTAAGTGGAAGTCTGACGGACAAGCAGAAATCGTCTTTGCAACGAAAGCAGCGGTGAAGCCAATTCCCTGGAGTCAGGCGCTCTACAAGGGTCGTCTGTGCAAGCATAAGACACCGGACGATCGCAGCAACCCCACTGTGGAAACCAAGAAAGACATTCCAGCTGAGTTTCTGAAGCAGGCTTAGCACGGTTAAGTTTGTGCCTGACTAGATGGGATCGCCTCTGGTCGGGCTTCTTTGACTGGGACTGAGTCTTGCTGGGACTGATGTTACTGAGACTGATGTTACTGAGACTGATGGTATAGATGCCGTTTTGGCGAAGTAGGGGGTCATGGATTTTGTTTCGTCTCTGGTATACCTGGCACAGTCATCTCCACCTGCCAAAAGCATTGACCCGATCGCCTTTGCCAATCAGCTTTTGAATGGTATTGGCATTGTCGGTATTTTGCTGCTCACGGGTTTGGGGTTGGCTATCACCTTTGGAGTCATGCGCATCATCAATCTGGCGCATGGTGAATTCATTATGTTGGGCGCTTACACCACGTTTGTGCTTCAGAAAAACTTCAAGATGGATTTGTTGCTCACCATTCCCTTCGCGTTTTTGCTGACAGCCATCATTGGCGCGATCGTGGAGCTGACCATCATCCGCAAGCTCTACGGGCGACCGCTGGAGACGCTGCTGGCAACGTGGGGACTCAGCATTGTGCTGCAAGGCATTGTCAAACTCATCTTTACGGCGCAACTCAAGTATGTGAAAGCGCCACCGTATATTAAGGGCAACCTGTCACTTTTCAAGGCGGGCGGCCAGTCAGTTGAAATTTCCTACTACCGACTCTTTATCATTTTTGTCGCACTGGTTCTGTTGGGATTGACGGCCTTCTTGCTCTATAAAACATCCCTGGGTCGTCAAATTCGTGCCGTCACACAGAACCGTGAGATGACCCGTTGCCTGGGTGTCAACACGAGCCTGGTGGATATGGTGACATTTGCCTATGGTTGTGGTCTGGCAGGCATTGCAGGGTCGGTCATTTCATCCCTCAAGAGTGTTGCACCGCCGATGGGACAAGATTACCTGGTGGATGCCTGGATGACGGTGGTAACGGGTGGTGTAGACAAATTAATCGGTGTACTCGCAGGTTCATTGCTGATTGGGGAAGCGAACTCAGCGATCGCTTATTTGCTGAACGACCCTGTAGCACGAGTGATTGTGCTCTTTTCGGTGATTGTGCTGATTCGCTACCGTCCTGAAGGTCTGTTTACGGTGCAGAAGCGAGCTTAGAGATTATCAATGTAGGGAGATTTCAACGTGACAGAGGTAATGGGTCGGCTGCGGCAATCAACCGTGCCAGTTAAGCTACTGGCGATCGGGGGCATTGGTTTTTTGATTCTCGCCATTCTGCCGTTTGTCGCGGGCGAGTTTCAAGCCAACTTGATGGCGAAGTTACTCCTATTTGGCGTACTGGCGATTTCGCTAGATTTGGTCTGGGGCTTCACGGGCATTCTCAGCTTTGCTCACGGCGTTTTCTTCACGCTGGGCGGGTATGCGATGGCGTACTACCTGAAGTTAAATCTCTCTGCCACTGCCAATAACTATGGGGGCACATTGCCAGACTTTATGGTTTGGAATGGGTTGAAAGAGTTGCCGTGGTTTATTGCGCCGTTGCAGTTCTTTCCCATTGCGGCGATCGCAATGGTGGCGCTTCCAGCGGCTTTTGCTTACATTATCGGCTGGTTCATTTTTCGGTCTAAGGTCAGTGGGGTTTACATCACCATCATTACCCTGGCGATCGCCTCAGCGCTGACGACGTTTTTTGTGAGCCAACAGGCTTATACCGGAGGTACAAACGGCATTACAGATGTTTCTAAGCTCACCCTCTTTGGTGGTTTAGTCATTCCGCCGATCGGTCTGTACTTTATGATTTTGATCTTTGCTTCCTGTGTGCTGGCTGGAAGCTGGTGGTTAACGCAATCAAACTTCGGTTTGATCCTGCGTTCCATTAAAGAGAACGAAAAGCGCATTTCTTACCTGGGGTACGATGTTGCCAGCTTCAAGATCTTCGTCTGGACGTTATCGGCTGGGATTGCGGGTATTGCAGGTGGCTTGTTTGTGCCGTTGAATCGCTTCATCTCACCCGTTTATTTGGGCGTGGCCTTTGGGACGCAGGTGGTGATTTGGGTTGCGGTAGGCGGACGGGGTACGCTGGTAGGCCCTCTAATTGCAGCCATTTTGCTGGGACAGTTGCAAAACTCGGTCGATCGCGTTACGCAAGACTGGCAGTTGATCGTTGGTATTATTCTGCTGGTCGTAGTGCTGTTTCTACCGGATGGGTTGATGGGTTTGTTGCCAAAGCAGATCAAATCGGTAGCCAAGGAGAAATCCGCTCCCCTCACAAGCACCAGTTCGACATCAGGCTTTGTACAGGCGCGGGTGTTTGATTGGGTCACGCCGCTTCAACAGGGGTCGCGGTGGGTTGGGCGATCGCTGATGGCCTTCAAAGCTGTACGTCCCTCATCCAGTGGTACTCCTCGTCCGATAAAAGGGCGCTCACGGGTTAAATAAGCCAATTCATCCCCAATGCAAATCGCTACTTAGGTCACAGAACGCATTGACCGGGGATGTTAGGTTACGGTAACAAACTGAACGTACAAGGCTAGGTTTATGGATACACTTGTGTCTGCCAATGAATCCAGGGCAGAACCCCTCGAAGCCATTCTCTCTGTCAGAGATGTCAAGGTCGTTTTCTCAGGCTTTCAGGCCATCAAGGGCGTGAGCCTGGATGTTGCTGATCGAGAAATTGTGACCATCATTGGGCCAAACGGTGCTGGCAAAAGTACGCTGCTTGACGCCATTGTGGGCAAATCTCCAGTGGCATCTGGGCATGTTTACTATCAGGGGCAAGATATTACCAATCGCAGTGCTCACGCGATCGCGCACATGGGCATTGGGCGCAAATTCCAGAATCCCAACGTTTACAACGAGCTGACCGTCTTTGATAACATTTTGTTGGCTTTAAAGGGATCTCACAGCGTCTTTTCATCCATCAAAGCCAAGCTTACCAGCGTTAAAAAAGCCAAAATTGAAACGGTCTTAGAGCGCATTGGTCTTTTGGACAAAGCGTTTAGCAGAGTCTCTTCCTTATCTCATGGTCAAAAGCAATGGATTGAAATCGGCATGGTGTTGGCTCAAGATCCCACTGTGGTATTGCTGGATGAGCCAACCGCAGGGATGACGCCTGATGAAACCCATGAAACGGGTGAGATTATCAAAACCCTTGCTAACCATCATGCCGTTGTGGTAATTGAGCATGACATGGAGTTTGTGAAGCAGATTGCCCAGCGTATTGTGGTGTTGCATCAGGGCGAGAAATTAACCGAAGGCTCCGTCCAGGAAGTCCAGTCAAATCCCAAAGTTATTGAGGTGTATTTAGGTCGTGAACGAATCGATGCCGCTGCTTAATTTAACAGATGTGACTGTTTCCTACGGTCAAACGCCTGTGCTGTTCAACGTCGATATGGCGGTTGAAAAGGGTGAAATTGCATGTATTTTGGGGCGCAATGGTGTGGGTAAAACGACGCTTTTGCGGAGTGTGATTGGCTTGAATAAAGTCATGTCTGGCAGCATTGTATTTGATGCTGATGAGATTACCAAAACCCCCACATACTTGCGTGCTCGCTATGGCATTTCGTTCATCCCCCAGGGACGCGAAATCATCCCTTACCTATCGGTGCTGGATAACTTGAAGTTGGGCATGACAGCCGCCAAAGACAAGCCGAAGAAAATCTCAGAAGAGGTGTTTGAGTTTTTCCCGATGCTCAAGCAGCATCTCAAGCGGCAGGGCGGGTTGTTGAGCGGTGGGCAACAGCAGCAGTTGGCGATCGCGCGTGGGCTGTTGAGCAATCCTAAAATCATGCTGCTGGATGAGCCAACGGAAGGCATTCAACCCTCGATCGTGCAAGAGATTGAAGATACCTTGAAACGCATTAATCGCGAAAAAGGCATCACGGTAGTGGTGGTGGAGCAAAAAATTGACTTTGCCCGTCAGCTTGCCCAAAAGTTTTTCATCATGGAAAAAGGCTCGGTCGTCGCAAAGGGCCATACCGCCGATCTCAGCGATGCGCTTGTGCACAAGTATCTTGCTGTCTAGTTTCCTCCCTGTAGCAAATGCCTGATTGGGCTAGCCTCGCAGCAACGACGCATGGCACTGCTCGATGAGAGCAGCGCTCTGTAGATGCGGTTACACCGCTGAGTCTGTTAGATCGTACCGTCACATCAAAAAGCTATTGGCAAGTTGAACGAGAATGCCACCATTGCTGGGCTTTGCCGAATAGCTTTGGGCGCTGTCATGCGCAGTGTTATACCGATTTAAAGAATGACGGCTACAGATCAATCGGTGGGTAGGGGCAAGGCATTGCCTTACCCCTACAGGATGTGTCGCATTTTCAATTCAAATTGGTATTACTAAATGCTTGGCTGCTTACATACGGCTGCAAATCTGATACAACAAGCAAGGAACAAGTTTTTAACTGGGTAAATTCTGTTCATCCTTGTAGTGGTGTATCACGGTGTGATGAAAGCAAAACATGCCATCAATTTGCACAAGGGACTCACGGCTGCGATCGTCGTTGGTCTCATGCTGGTGTACCAAAATTTTACGCTTGGCCCCTGGGTTTACCTGGCACTACATGGCACCTATGGGTTTCTCTGGCTGCTGAAAGATCAGCTCTACCCCGATCGCCAATGGGAGCAGGAAATGTCTCTTAGTGGCGCGATCGGCGTATTCATGCTGCTTGTGCTCTACTGGGTCACGCCCTTCTTACTGGTCAGCCGTGGTACCGTGCCGCCTCTGCCTCTGGTGGCACTGGCGATCGCGTTGAACCTTGTTGGGACGTTCCTCCATTACGTCAGCGATGCTCAAAAGTATTACACGCTCAAATATCAGCCAGGTCTCATTACCGAAGGGTGCTTTGCCCGCAGCCGCAACCCCAATTATTTGGGTGAGATTCTGATTTATAGCTCGTTTGCGTTGCTAGCTCAGCACTGGCTTCCCTTCGCTATTCTGGCGCTATTTGTGAGCGTGCTGTTTCTGCCCAGCATGCGTAAGAAAGATCAATCTCTCGCACGTTATCCCACGTTTACTGACTATCAAGCCAGGACGGGGTTGCTGTTGCCAAAGTTCTTTAGGTTGCCCACTGCCGAAACAACGGTGCCGACTGAGAAGCCTTAAATGACATAGGCACAAGCCCACATGAAAGCTGTTTTTGACCAGAATCGTCCCTTGTCTCCCACCTGGTTGCGGTTGCTCGTCATCCATTTTTTGGTGATGGGAATTGTGTTTCACTTCGTCAACCTGAACCACAAAGTGTATGCACCCAGTGAGGTAGAGACATCGCTGCGGGCAGCAGGCTACACTCAGCAGGCAGTCGCTCAAGCAATCTTCCAGAATCAGGTGATTCCGGCAAAAGACCTGTTGCGCTTTCAACAACCAAAGCCAGACAGTACGTTGGTTGATACAGTGCGATCGCTGGCGCTGGAAACCCCACAGCACCCTCCTCTGTATTTTCTGCTTGATCGCCTCTGGGTGCAAACGTTAGGTAGACCCATACAGGCACTCTTTGGTAGCCCACTCACCGCACCACGCTTACTGCCTGCGTGGCTGAGCCTGCTCGCGCTCCCGTTGATGGCCGCTCTTGCTTGGGAGTTGTTTGCCTCATCTGCCATTGCTTTGTTGGCAACCACGTTTCTTGCGCTTTCTCCTTTTGAGATTCTGTTTGCGCAGACAGCGTGCCCTTTGACCTTGCTGACGCTTGCCGTCATTGCTAGTCATTACCTCCTCCTGCGCGCAACCCGACTATCCGACGTGCCTAAAATTCGTTCTCGCGACGTTCTCAAGCGTCCGCCGTTCGCCTGGCAGCATTGGGGGTTGTATACACTGGTCGTTACGTTGGGGCTGTATACACATCCGTTGTTTGTGCTTATACTCATCGGACATACCCTTTGGATTATGCAGAGCGCGATCGCCTCTAAGTCACGGATCAGCCTTCATCAGAGGCTCAACGGTTTCTGGCTCTCTCTATTGGTGGCTGGTTTGCTGTTTATGCCCTGGCTTTTGGTTTGGCTCACGCACGTTCAGCACTCCTTTACAACCAGTCAATGGCACCCCAGTTCATCAAGCCTGGGGCATGTAGCAACGCTTTGGCTCTTGAGCGTAACCACGGTGTTTCTAGACGTGGATTCTGGGTTTGGTCAGCCCTGGCTGTGGGTGATACGGTTATGCCTTGCTGCATTGATTGTGTGGGCGTTTTATGCACTTTACCAGCGGGTCGATCGTGCCTGGTTGTTTGTGCTGACCTCAACCATCATGCCCTTTCTAGTTCTGGTGCTGTCAGACCTCGTCCTCAACAGTCAGCAATCAACGGTTAATCCTGCTTTCGCGTTGTGCTATCCCGGTGTGCAGTTGGCGATCGCCTCTTTCTTAGCCACCCGACTGACACCAAAACCCCATTACCTCAGCGCCAGACCGCGTCGATCGATCAATCCATCCCGCTTTATATTGCGCTTCACCTCTTACACCTGGACGTTTGCCAGCCGCATGGCGTGGCGCATCGTTTTGTTGGCTCTTTTGATTGCCAGCCTCGCCTCCTTTATGATGAGCGCAGCCTCTCTGACCTGGTGGCACGAACACCAGAGCTACTTCAATGCCACCATTGCTCATCGGCTTAATGCAGAACCCTCTCCACTGCTGGTGAGTGATGCTGGCGACGATGCCACAAACCTGGGTAATTTGATTTCGCTCAGCTATCGGCTAAGCCCCAACGTGCGACTGCTGCTCCTGCAAGATGCCAATTGGGTGACCAGCGCAGCTTTCACGTTGCAAACAGATGGCTCAACAGTCATCGCGTTTCGCCCGTCACAGCCGTTGAAACAGGCATTGGAGCGATCGCGTTTCCTCCAACCTCTCCTGCCCGAAGCTTACGTCTGGCAGGTGTCAGCCCCAGAGAGAGGCGTTTAATTTGTTAAAGCAAAGGCTTGTGGAAGGACGAGGTAGCTTTAACTCTACCCCCTGCCCCATTCCTCTGTCTTTTGTCTTTTACCTTCTGCCCTCTGTCCTCTGCCTTCTTCCAGATTTGTGGATTGCTTGAGTAGTCAAGTGCCTGTACAATACAAATGTTTGAAGGGGAGTAGCTGCTGACGATACGTCAGCCCATCTGAGTCAACATACTGGCGATAAGCCTGGTTCAGATGACAAATAAAAATTTAGTTGAACGGTTTTAGTTCTTAGCCTTTGAAACATTGCTGAGAGGAAACCACTAAACACTAACAACGATTTGCAAGCGAGACCTTCACTGAGTTCACAGATGTGAGCTTGGTGAAGCTGTTGCAGTTCTCATCAAGCTCACTCAGATACCGCGATCCTGAGGAGTTTGAGAGCAATGTTAGCAGCGTTTACGGCTGGATTGTTGTTAATTACAGTTTCAGAATTGGGCGATAAAACGTTTTTTATCGCCATGCTTTTGGCGATGCGCCACTCTCGCCGCCTGGTCTTTGTGGGCGCGATCGCGGCCTTGGCAACGATGACCGTGCTGTCAGTGCTGATGGGGCAAGTGGTGTCGCTGTTGCCCAAAATGGTGCTCCACATAGCCGAGGTTGTGCTATTTGTTGGCTTTGGCGTTAAGTTACTATACGATGCCAGCCAAATGTCGAATACGGCAATCTGTGAGGAAGTGAAAGAGGCAGAGGAAACTATTCAACAGGCTGACACGCTCACCAAGAAGCGAGGCATGAGACGAGGCATCGTTCTGCAAGCGTTTGCACTCACGTTTATGGGCGAATGGGGCGATCGCACACAGTTTGCGACGATCGCGCTGGCTGCCGCTAAAGATCCGTGGGGCGTGACAGCAGGTGCCATTGCCGGACATGCCGTTTGCGCCGCGATCGCAGTAATGGGCGGACGGTTACTGGCCGCACACCTGTCCGAAAAGCTGATTACAGGGAGCGGCGGAGCACTGTTCATCCTGTTTGGGGTGCTTGCGTGGTTTGAGGGCAGTGGCATGCACTGACGATCCATTTCCTTTTCATTGAGCTACCGCTGAGGCACTCCAACCACCGATGCTACGCAGGTTCGGTCACTCAAAACTCAAAACTTAAAACTGAAAACTGGTACTATACCTTCCCACGCCAGTTTAGGCCGTTCTGATTGAGCGATCGCAGGTAAGAATCCGGTTGGTCAATAATGCAATGAGCCAGGGCGATCGCTTGCTCTAAATGTGCTGCGGTTAATTGCTTATAGGCAGGTTCTCGCTGGCGTTCTAACACTTCATACCAGCAGCGACCAAAAAGGTTGTCTAAAATGATACGTTGAAAGCAGTGATTGTAGCGCACTGGAAAGTGGCGAGCAGTAGCCAGGTTCGGCAAGACATGGTTGGTTAGCTCAAGATACTGGTGGCGGAGTCGCGTCAAACGATCCATGATTCATTCTCTAACTCACTGCTCGTTTTAGCTTTATCCATCAACCAATGAGGCGGCTTACTTCACATGCATGTGGGCAAAGCGATCGCGGATATTGACCTGATTCTCCTGAACCGTTGTGGCCTCTCCATCCACCCAGGCTTGCTGGATGCTCATTCCATGCACATGCACTTGAATTGATGCATAAGGAAAAGGAAAATCGCCCTCAGCCTCCCAGGAAAGATCTAAACCACCCGCAATACGCTGCATAGAGAGACGATCGAGCCGAGACGCTTCATACCCATCCCCTACATCGGTGTAAAGCGTCCATTCACTCGACCCTTCCGTGAGTGGATAGAGATGTAGCGTTAGGTGTTTTCCCTCCAAGTTTTGCTTAGGTATCAGGTTAAACGAGCCGCCCTCTGCCATCGGCAGAATGGTTCCTGCTTTCACCAAAACAGGAATTTGCTCCAGAGGCGCATCGAGCGTTACGGATCCTTCCAACAATTGATCATCCCAGAAGTGATACCAGTGCCCCGTAGGCAAGGTGATGGCACGCGATCGCTGCCCCTCCTGCAAAATGGGATAGATTAGCATGCGATCGCCTAGCAGAAAGGCATCATCGATATTCCACAAGGTTGGGTTCGTTGGATTGAGCCAAAACACAGGACGCACAGGTGGATAGCCCTTCTGCGACGCATCCCAACACAGCGTGTAGAAATAGGGCAGCAGCCGATAGCGGAGTTGCAGAAACGAGCGAATTACACTCAGGGTTGGCTCGCCATACGACCAGGGTGTGCGATCTTCCACATTATTGGCCGAATGCGTGCGACAGAAGGTGATGAAGCTACACATTTGAAACCAGCGTAGATACAATTCTGCCGATGGATTGCCCTGAAACCCACCGATGTCAGGGCCGCTGTACGGAATGCCTGACAGACCTAAGCCGATGACCGTTGAAATGGTTTGGCGTAACGCCGTCCAAGTACATTCAATATCACCTGTCCACGTCCAGGCGTAGCGTTGCAATCCGGCCCATCCCGCACGAGAGACGATAAACGGACGCTGCTTGGGACGAGCTTCACACAGGCTTTGGTAGCCAGCCTGAGCTTGCAACAAACCATAGACATTGTGGGCTTCCAGATGATTGCCCCCTCTGCCTTCCATATAATGCTGTGTGGCAAGGGGAGGGAGCGAGCGATCGCCCCAGGCAATAAACGCAGCAGGCTCATTCATATCATGCCAAAAGCCCGCAACGCCCACAGTCAGCAGAAACTCATACTGACGGCTCCACCAGCGACGAACTACCGGATTGGTAAAGTCAGGAAACACGCACCAACCGGGCCACACGGGAGCAACCACCAACTGTCCATTGGCTAGCCGACAGAAAGCATCCAGCACGCGCCCTTCCAGAAATAAGTTGCTCTTACGGCTCAGCTTGACACCCGGATTGAGAATCGTGACAAACTGCACGCCGTGTTCCAGCAATTCTTGAATAAAGCCTCTCAAATTGGGAAAGCGATCGGGGTCAACCGTAAACGCTCGAAAGCCCACCTGCACATCAATATCGAGGTGAAACACACTGAGGGGTAAGTGATGTGCCTCAAACCCCTGGTAGGTTTTTCTCACCGCGTCTTCTGTGCGATACCCCCAATGCGATTGGTGATAGCCTAAAGCCCAACGGGGTGGTAGGGGCGATCGTCCCGTTAGCTCGGTATAACGCTCTATTAGCTGCTGAGGTTCGCCTACAGCCATGTAATAGCGCAAAGAACCACCTTTAAAGCTGGCAGTGGCAACATCGCTAAACGTGAAATGGGCATCAAACGAGTTTTCATAGAAAACGAGGTAGCTGCCCTGGTGATGCAAGCCCCAGTAGAGTGGAATGCAAATATACATGGGATCAGCCCCAGCGTCGTATTTACCCGCTGCGTCGTAGTTCCACATGCGAAAGGTTTTGGGCGTTTGGGTGATTTCCTGCTTCTCTGTCACCTCTCTGGCAAGACGTAGATTGAGCGGCACGGCGCGTTCGCCCAACCCGTAAATGGCTTCTTCTGGTCGTAAGGTCGATCGATGTGTCCATCCATCCCCGGTCTTTTGGGGTGGCAGTTCTCCTCGCACGATCGCGCCCTGCGAGTCAAGCACCGTCACCCGACCGTCAGAGGCCACAGCAAGTTGAAGCACTGGCGCATCATCCACATAACTGGTGAGCGTCCAACCGTCTGCTGTTTCCTCTAGATGAGTGGCAACAGGTTCCCACGTATGACAAGCGATCGCGTAAGGAACGGGTCGTAGCCCTGGTTGCCAATCCATCCGTGCAAAATCAGGCTTGAGGAAGCAAACGTCTAGCTCGGCTTGCTCAAAGTAAAACTGGGCACCGCTGGCAGTCGGCTCAGCTCGCAATAATTTTCCCGGTCGTTCAAAGGTTTCTACAGACGGGGCGATCGCAACGTCACGTTCAACCCTTTCCTTCCAGCGCGAATAACGAAACGCCTTCGGTGCGTAACTGAGGTAAAACAGCGATCCGATGAAAAACTTGATCTTGAGCGATAGCTGCTTAGTCCAGAGCATAGCGTTTCCACCGTATTACCGCTTGCATGGGTCATTGCATGTGTCAAACGCTCCCATCATGCGTAACGTCTATCCAAAACGCTATTCACCCAGGGGCAGATTTCAACCTTCTGCCGCTTCTGATTACCTTGAGAGGTAGAGGCAGTTGCGCCTGAGGCACCATCAAGACAGCAGGCTGAATTTTACACTAAAGCGTACTCATAATGAATCCGTTTTAGCTATACTAGAAACACATGAAGCTTGAGCGATTAAGAAGGTTTGGTATCTATGGTTAAGATTGTGGGTATTGCTGGAAGTTTAAGGTCGACATCGTACAGCCAGCAGGCTTTGAGCGTTGTCATAGAACGCGTCAGGGCATTGGGCGCTGAAGTAGAGTTGCTAGATTTACGGGAGCTAAACCTCCCCTTTTGTGATGGTAGTGACGAGTACCCGGACTACCCCGATGTCGAAAAGCTTCGCAAAGCGGTGCTAGAGGCGGACGGCATCATTCTGGTGACGCCCGAATATCACGGTAGCCTCAGTGGTGTACTCAAAAATGCGCTTGATCTCATGAGTTTTGACCACTTTTCTGGCAAAGTCACTGGCCTCATGAGCGTTTTAGGTGGACAGTCTAATAGTAATGCCCTGAATGATATGCGAACCATTACGAGATGGATTCACGCCTGGACGATTCCAGAACAGGTGGCGATCGGACAAGTGTGGAAAGCCTTTGATCAAGATGGCAATCTGCAGGATGAGAACCTCTCAAAGCGGATTGATACCTTTGCACAAAGCATGGTTGAGAATACTCAAAAGCTAAGGGGACTGCCTCAACGAGCAATGGTTGCTAGTTGAAACATACGTACAAAATGGTGAATTTAAACGGGTGTAACACTCCTACTTGCTTTAGGAGCATACCCGTTTAATAGGGACTGTTACCTTAAATCTTGCACCTTTCCCAATCACTCGCCCTGCAATAAATTACGGGTTAATCGAATGAAGTCCGTTTCAACGGACTGATAAGCCGCCTCGTAGCTCTGAGTCCACTGAAGTGGCCTTACCGCTGTTAGCCCGAACTTTGAGTTCAGGGCGGGAGTATGCGATAGCCGAGCTGACTGATACCGATTTAAAGAATGACGGCTACAGATCAATCGGTGGGTAGGGGCAAGGCAGTGCCTTGCCCCTACAGGATGTGTCGCATTTTCAATGCAAATTGGTATGAAAGATGCTTTCTTGAGAATGGTGCAAGATCTGAATTACCTAATTTAGTAACATGAGTCGGAGTGGATCGAGGTAGACGAGCCAGGGCAATGGCTTCTGCTTCAGCGACTCCCAGGTTTCCTTAAACACTTCTGCCTGCACATGATAGTCCTGTGGGTGATCGGGTTGGGTATTGAATTTCAAAAATACCGTCATGCGATGCGGTGTTTCGCTAATGAGAACCAACCAGCACGGAACAGTATTGACCTGATTAACCGCATCAACAAACCGCATTTGATGAGCACGAATCCCTACATACGCGAGGTGATCGGGCAAGGCCAGCACTTGCAATGACAAACCCCAATCGGTTGCTAGAACGGTTTGTGAATCGATCGCCTTTGCAACCGAAATGTTCTTACAGCCCGTTAACTGAGCCACGCCCAACAGCCCCGGTCGTTCAAAAATATCGTATTTGGAACCATATGCCAGAGCGTGACCCTGCTCCAGCACCAGCAGATTCTCACAGACTCGATAGGCTTCTTCTAAATTGTGAGTGACAAAAAGGCTCACGCCGTGAAAGCTGCGGAGACGTGTAATCATGGCCTGTTCCATCTGGCTACGCAGGTGTGTGTCTAGCGCTGAGAAAGGCTCGTCCAGCAGTAACAATTCTGGTTCACTCGCCAGTGCTCGCGCTAACGCAACCCGTTGCTGCTGCCCACCGGATAGCTGGTTGGGATAGCGATCGCCGTAACCCTGCAACTGCACCGCTGCCAGTTGAGCCTCTACACGCTGTTGGGCTTCACTAGCAGAAAGGGCTTTGGGCAAGCCAAAGGCAATATTTTTTGCCACTGTCATGTGGGGAAACAGCGCATAGTTTTGCACCAGAAACCCGATGCGGCGATCGCGGCTGGAAACGTTAATCCCCCGTTTGGCGTCAAACAGCACTCGTCCATTCAAAACAATTTGCCCTTTGGTTGGGCTTTCCATCCCTGCCAGACAGCGCAGCAACATACTTTTGCCCGCCCCCGATCCGCCCAAAATTCCTAGCGTAGATGTCCCAACATTAAAGGTTAGATCTAAATCGAAATGGGTCAGCCGCTTTTGTATATTGACCAGTAAGCCAGACAACCCGTTGTGGAAAGCTGCTGGCTGTTCGGGTGACGCGATCGGGGCAGGTACCGTTACTGTTCGCGCGATCGTCGCTGGACTTGATAGCTTGAACGCAAAGCGTCGCTTTTTTTGCTGCTCCTGCCAAAAATCGACCATAAAAAGGCCCGACAGTGAAATGAGCATGATCACGATCGCCCAGAACCAGGCTTCCTGCATAGCACCTGCTTCCACCGCAAAGTAGATTGCCATTGGAATCGTCTGCGTCTGACCAGGAATATTACCTGCCAGCATCAATGTGGCACCAAATTCACCCAGGGCGCGAGCAAAGGCAAGCACCGCTCCAGCAATGACTCCGGGCAGCGCCAGGGGCAGCATCACGCAACGAAACACCGTCCATTCTGAGGCACCTAACGTGCGAGCAACCGCTAAAAGATTGGCATCAATTTGCTCAAAGGCTCCCAATGCTGTGCGATACATCAGGGGAAAAGACACGACTGTTGCCGTAATCGCCGCTCCATACCACGTAAAAACCACACTGAAATCAACTGACATGAGCAGTTGTCCAGCCGGCCCATTCTTACCAAACAGCAACAGCAGCAGAAACCCCACAACGGTCGGTGGCAGAATCAGCGGCGAGACAAAAAGCCCTTCCAGCAACGATCGCCCCTTGCCGCGATAGCCCAACATCCAGTAAGCAACTGCAATACCCACAAAGAATGTGAAGCCCGTTGCCAACAGCGATACCTTGAGCGAAATCCAGAGTGGAGACAGGTCAAGTGGCACTGCGATCGCATCATTCATGCTGTTCACACTGATTTAAACAGACCTCATGGTACCTCGCAAAGGCAATTTCCCTTAGTCCCCGTGGAGGACTATGAACTGATACATTTAGGTGAATGAACCACTTGAAGTTAAACATTCTTCACACCTTTGAATCCCTCAGCAACTGACGGTAATCGTCAGCACAGTCAAGTTTTTACACTCCTACTGGGATATGGCAAAGACTGGAACCAACTGTCAAAGACACGCTGTAAGACATGTGTAATTCCTGACATATCGCAAACTCAACAGCGATCGCCCCCTATACTTGCTTTTATCCATCAATCAACCACATTGTTGAAATGGGGATCACTAAATGCTGGATTGTGAATAAACGATTCATCTGTCAAGCTGTGGAGAAATGCGAGCAAGTCCTGTTTCTCTGTAGAGATGATTTGGAACCCAGAAATGAAGTGGCTTTTAAATGGGTTTTGGCTGCCAATTCCAGCATACTCTCCAGCCTGAACAGTGCGTCCACCCGCTCGGTAATGGTCAATGACTTCCTCTAGCGTGGCA
Organism: Stenomitos rutilans; assembly: GCF_059505485.1. NCBI lineage: Bacteria > Bacillati > Cyanobacteriota > Cyanophyceae > Leptolyngbyales > Leptolyngbyaceae > Stenomitos > Stenomitos rutilans. The sequence goes on along the minus strand of NZ_JCACKR010000048.1, from coordinate 33,071 downwards.
ATGCTGCCATCGTGCATATAGGGAGCTGTCAAGGCAATGTTTCGTAGCGTCGGTGCTTTGAAACGTCCCATATCAATGGGTTGTTGAGTGATTTCATAGACTCCGGTGTTATTGGATGGAAAAGCACCTTTACCATCGATGTTGTAAAGACCAGTATTGTGAAAAGCAATTTCAGTGAAGGCTAAACGATCATGCTTGAGTGAGTCTGAAAAGTTGAATCCACCATGACAATGAAAGCATTCTAAGCGTTCACTGTGGAATAACGTTTCACCTCGTTTTGCAGAGGCAGAAATGGCATTTTTGTCACCACCAAACCGATAGCGATCGTAAGGCGAGTTGAATGAAATTAAATTACGCTCAAAGGATGCTAGAGCTTTTGTGAGATTACTCAAATTAATGGCGTTTGTCTCTGCACTAAAAGCTGCTGCAAATAGTTTTTTGTAAGTCGAGCTTTGGCGCAGCATGGTAAGCATTTGCTCTTCCCGCCCAACCATTCCCAGTTCGACGGGATGTTCGCCAAACATCGGCACGAGTGCTTGAGATTCTAGCCTTGTCATCAGGGGGTTTGCCCAGGTCAGTACGGAGTTATAGGCGATGTTCGCCAAACTCATGGAGTTACGGGGATGCTTTTCTCCAGTCGCACCGATGCCAACGGGTTTGCCGTCGGTAAAGGCACGTTTTTGCTCATGACAGGATGCACAGGAGTAGTTTCCTGTGATTGAAAGCCGCTTCTCGTAAAACAGATACCGCCCCAATTCGACCTTTTCAGGGGTGATTGGGTTATCAGCAGGTACGATCGGTCTGGGTAAATTGGCAGGCAGATTCCATTCATAAGTTGAGGGTGGACTGGATGCCGCAAATGCTTTGCTTAGCCCGATCGCAAGCAGAAACGATAACACTAGCGCGATCGCCCGTGCGAATTTTCGTTTTCCTTTCAATGCCACTACTCAACCCGAAAGAATGTTTGCTTTGCTGTAGATTTACCCATAAAGGGTAACCCAAGATTTGCCATAATGCCGATACAACCTTTGTTATTAGGCTCAGACATACATCCCACGGCATTGGGTTGTTTTTGGCTCAAATCGGTATTAGCCGTTAGTCGTGCCAAATCGGCTACGACTGTATTTTTTGTCGAATCAAAGCGCATTAAGGTAACGGTTGCTCGGTTGGAATGGCGACAGGCAGTGGTTTTTTCGCTGGCAGCGCCACCCTCACATCCGGTGCTGCCTAAATGAATGGGAAAGCCGATCGAGTCGCCATGTCCCTGATGCTTTTGTTTACCCATTGAAGCCATTGCTGGACTTTGCAAATCAATGCGGGCAAATTTATAGCCAAACTGCCAGTTCCACCACAGCCCAGTCAAGTTAAGGGGCGATGGAGCCAGGGCAGAATCTTCATGGTTCAGATTAGATGGCACTCCGAGGGTGAATTTTAATCCAGTGTAGTTGCCTTTAGGAATAGTGCCGATAATGCGATCGCGGGTTTCAACCGTCCCATTGGCACAGGCTCCTGTCTTATCTTCAAAATCCAGTAGCGCAGTGTTCTGATACTGCCACTTGCCATCCTGTTCTAATGTGATAGGAACTGCTTTTCCAGTAGCATCAATCAGTGCGACCTCTGAAACATAAAACCGGAAGTCAGACGCGACCTGATTTACGGCAGGCTTACCCAATTGATAAGTCGCCTGACAGGAAAAAGGTTGATTTTTTACTTTAGCTGCAAACCGAATTGTTACCGATTGAGTTTCGGCTGCCATTGCAGGTTGGACGATCGCGCCTAATAGGCTTGTCAGAAGCGGCATGAGAGCGATGAGCGATGATTCAAGCGTCAGTTTCATAGTTGCAGAGTTAAACAATAGGGTTGCCTCGGTCAATGATAGGATGTTGAATGCTAAAACTTCGCTTGCACCTGAAAGCCAAAGGTCCGGCGATCGCCAAAGGATGCTAATGTTTCGGGAGGACGAAATGCCGCTGTAACGTACTCCTTGTTAAAGAGATTATCAACGTAGAAGTAAATTCCTACGCTTTTCCATTCGTACCCAATGCGAGCATTCACTAAAGCAAACGGCGGCTGCTTAATGGTGTTGGCATCATCAAAAAAGTAAGTCCCCAACCCTTGCAAATCAACCCTGCCAAAGAAGCCGCTGTTGCGGTACTGCACACCCAAATTTAGCGTATAGTCGGGTGCGTAGGTGAGACGATTACCTCTGAAGTTCTCTCCTGTGAAAGGGTTGCGATACTGAGTAAACTTTGCATTAGTGTAGCCAAAGCCAGCGTTCACCTCAAAGCCTTGAAACGGTTTTGCGGCTAGCTCTAGTTCAAATCCACGGGTTCTAACTCCTCCGTTCGTACTTACAAAGGCGAAGCCAAACTCGTCGGGTAGGAGCAGTTGATAGTCATCAATGTCACTCCAAAACACCGCTACATTTGCCGTGAAGCGATTGTCAAGCCAATTAGTTTTTACACCCAACTCATAGCTCCAGGTTTTTTCTGGGCGCACTACAAACTGGGTCAGATCATCCGATCCATAATTTTGGCTTCCTGGTTTATACCCCCGCGCCACACTGCCATAGGCCATGACTGTGGGACTAAAGCGATACTGCACCGCCAATCGAGGCAGCACAACATCCCCATTAATTTCAGAATTGTTGACGGTTGGGCCAATGGGAACCTCACCTAACCCAGAAGATTCAAAGGTGTTTGAGCGACTCAAGCGATCGCCAAAGGTTTCGTAGCGCAACCCTGCTGTTAACGTGAGCGGATCGATCGGCTTGAAATCAATCTGTCCAAAGCCAGCAAACGTTGTTTGGTCATACAAGCCCGTCAGTCGTCCAACGCCACTACCAGGCAAGCCGAATAGCGATGCCGCTAACGGCGTGTAGAAGGTTTTTGAACGAATATCGAGCGACCTTGACTGATAGTAACCTCCAATGACCCAGCGGAAGCGATCGGCAGTTGCAGGTGACTGGATGCGAATTTCCTGACTCCAGATCGTTGAAGGCTGTCTAGACTCTCCACGCAGCAGGTCGATCGGGCTATAGTCAATATCTGAGATGTAGGTAAGATCAGTTTGATTGTGGGCTGTGGTTGAGATTACATTGACGGCTGCACCTTCATAGGCAATTCGCACTGATTGGGTATTGAGCGACACATCCAGGGAACCCGGAAAGTTGCGCTGCACCTTAAACGGATCGCGCTGGCTGAGTAAAACAAATGTGGCATCTCCATCCTGGTTACTGCCACCGTTTGCATTAAAGGCAATATTCCATTCCTTAGACGGTGTCCAAACGAGGTTGGCGCGTCCAAACAGAGACGATTGAGCGTCAGCATCTTTACCCAGCAGCGTATCGCGTGTGAAACCATCCCGCGCATTATAAGAACCAGACAGCCGAAAGGCCAATTGGTCTTTGATAATGGCATCGCTGAGCGAGAGATTTGCCCGTCGCTGGTTGAAATTGCCGTAACCACCACCGACTTGAATTTCTGGGAAATTGGTGGGTGCGCGGCTGATGATATTAACCACTCCCGCTTGACTGCTGCGACCATATAGCGTGCCTTGCGGCCCACGTAGCACTTCTACCCGCTCTAAATCAAATAGCTCACCGGGCAAATACTGATGCACATTTTCGTAGGGAACGCCATCAATGTAAAAGCCGATCGCATCCCGCACGAGATAATTACTGTTGCCGATGCCGCGAATGGTTTGAAAATTAAAAGAGCGTTGCCCCAATGTGGCAAAGAAGTTTGGGACATTAGCGGCAACTTTGCGAACCGAGTTGATGCCAGCATCTTCCAACGTTTGTCGAGGAATCGCCGTCAAACTGATCGGCACATTCTGAGCAGATTCCGGTCGTTTTTGAGCGGTCACTACCAGTTCCTCTTCTGGCTCAAACGGCAGCACACTAAGAACTAAACCAGATTGGCTTTTGAGAATTGTGCCTTCTGGTGCGCCATCAATGCCAGTGATAACGACTTGTACAGTGTTGGCAGCGATCGCGCTCACACGCACTGCCGCAATTCCCGGAGCCGGATTGTTCTGGCGAAACTCTTTCCCATCTGACAGTTGCAACTGTGCCCTGGAAATTTCAGCAATCAAGCGATTTTTCTGAACAGTCGTTGTTCCCTGAAACGGCTCCCCGCCGCTAGTCTCCAGGACGATTTGCAAACCATCCTGAGTCGGGTTTAGCTTTACTGCTGTAATTTGAACGATGCCTGCGATCGGAGTTACTTGCGTCAACCACTGTTGAACGCTGATTATGGGACGAGGAAAATCTTTCACTCGTTTAATTTGGGTCGTCTTCGCTTCTAAAGCAGATTGAGCATTAACAGGTTGAAAGCCCAGGTAAAATAACCCTGGTACACTCAGGTAAATGAACCACTTACGCTTCACCATTCCTCACACCTTTAAATCTTGATAATGGCTGGCGGCAGCCATCAGCACAGGCAGCTTTTTACACTCCTGTTGAGGTGTCGCATAGAATGGAACCAACTGTCAAAAGACACGCTGTAAAACACGTAAAGCAAGCTTGATGGAGAAAGACAGCGGTTCTGTATCTCTTCATTGCCACAGGTTGGATGCCTGTGTTTAGATGCTTATGTAAGTAGGGCGCGTCATCAATTAAGCTCAAAAACCTTGAGTATCAGCCTTACCGCTTAAATTAGATTGGTATGATTGGGGACACATTTCCTATTCCGCCCCATCTCCCAACCTCTTCCCCCTCTCTACTTCGGCACAATAAACCCATACTTTCTTAAAACACCTTTTGCTTCACTGCCAGAGAGGTACTGCACAAACGCTTTGGCAGCAGCGATATTTTTGCTCCTCTTCAGCACTGCCATCGGATAGACGATCGGTGAATGGTACGAATCAGCCGCAGTAGCAACGATTCTCACCCTGTTAGAAATTTTGGCATCTGTGAGGTAAACCAATCCCACATCGGCATTCCCGCTTTCTACCACTGCCAGAACCTGCCGCACGTTGTTGGCATAGACTAACTTGGGCTTCACTGCATCCACCAGGTTCAACTTTTTGAAAACTTCTTCTGCATACTGCCCTGCTGGAACGCTACGTGGTTCACCAACGGCAATCCGCTTGATCTCTGGCTGCTGCAAACTATTGAAGCTGGTTACACCTCTGGAATCTTTAGGCACAATTAAGACCAACTTATTGTTTGCAAGGTTGGTACGGGTGCCAGGAGCGATCGCTCCCTGTTGATCGAGCGTATCCATCTGACGCTTCCCAGCTGAAATAAACACATCGGCAGGCGCGCCTTGTTCAATCTGCTGTAATAACGCACCCGATGCCCCAAAGTTGAACGCTAGACTCACATCAGCATGGCTCTTTTGATACAGCGGCTTAACGTCTTCCAGCACGTCTTTTAGGCTAGCAGCCGCAGAAACCAGTAGTGGAGTAGTGGCTTGAACGGGCACAGGGGGTACTAGCTGCAAAGCAAGCACCAGGAAAAAACTGATTAGCGCTACAGGCAGAAAAATCAAAAACTGCTTATGTCTCATATAATCCTCACTGGAATAAAAAGCTTAACGGCTAGAGTTGGTAAAATCATACCAATTTAGCCAGTTTTTCCAACTTAGTTGGTAATAAAATGCCTAGAAAAGACCAGGGATGGATTACATTCCAGGCTTCTGAAGAAGAGCGTCAACTGTTGGAGACAATTTGTCAGCAGTCTCAGCGCACGAAGACAGAAGTCCTGCGGGAGATGTTGCGAGGCTTAAGGGATGACACCACAGCTCAACCAGAACAGCCTGTCAACGTGCCGCTTCCAGAAACCAGTGAACCGCAGCCCCGCGCTCTACCCAAACGACCCTTTAAAGTTAGTTCTCGCAACGTTTTAGAGGGCAGGGTTAAACACATCATCAAAGGCTCGGTCAATACGGAAGTGACGTTGGAAATTGTGCATGCCGTCGAACTCACATCCATTATTACAACCACGTCTGCTGAGACGTTAGAACTGGCAGAGGGCAACGTTGCATACGCGGTCATAAAATCCAGCGACGTTGTCATCGCGATCGAATAAGTAGAAACTTGTAATGGAACTGATGTGTTCAGAGCGGTCAGCTTTCAGCGGTTAGCGGTCAGCTCCTCCAGTCGATTCCGTTTAAGTGTGTTCGTTTATACCAATTTGCATTGAAAATGCGACACATCCTGTAGGTGCAAGGCAATGCCTTGCCCCTACCCACCGATTGATCTGTAGCCGTCATTCTTTAAATCGGTATTACTTATAGAACTTACGCATTTGACCAAAACCTCGGAGGTTTAAGCGAGCACATTTGATGACGATGCCTGATTCTTGGTCAAAACCTCTGAGGTTTGCGTAAGTCCTAACTTGATGCGATCGCATTCCATCACCACTAGAATGAATCAAAAACGTACAGTTTGATAGAGGTGAGCCGTTAAACAAACCGCTATCACAAACTCAGGAGCAATGTTGTGACACCCATTTCAAACGTGATCTATGAAAATTCTGATTCTCAATGCAGGCTCCAGTAGCCAAAAAAGCTGTCTGTATGAGGTAAGTGATCCATTACCAGAGCTTCCTCCTGAGCCGCTTTGGGAGGCTACTGTTGACTGGACTCATCATCAGAGTGCTGCCGAAATTAAGGTTAAAACAGCGGCGACTGTGTTAGAAGAAGAAGGGCCCGCCCAGCAGCGCTCAAATGTGATTGTTCACATGCTAGAAACCCTTTGGAGTGGGAAAACCAAAGTCATTGACCATCCATCCGCGATCGATGTGGTGGGGCATCGCATCGTACATGGTGGGCAAGACCATCGAGAGAGCGTGCGAATTACCGCCGATGTGAAGGACGCGATCGCCCGTTTAGCCGTTCTCGCACCCGTGCATAATCCCGCTAACTTGGAAGGCATTGAGGCGATCGAACGCGCTTTCGGTGCAGAGATTCCACAAATTGCGGCCTTTGATACGGCCTTTCATAGCCATCTTCCAGAGGCGGCGGCAGTCTATCCAGGACCTTACCAATGGGTTACTTTAGGGATTCGGCGCTATGGGTTCCACGGCATCAGCCATCAATACTGTGCTCATCGAGTCGCCCACCTTTTACACCGAGATCTCAAAGACTTGCGGTTGATGGTTTGCCATTTGGGCAATGGGTGTTCCCTGTCTGCCATTCAGCATGGACGCAGTATTGATACCACAATGGGGTTTACGCCTCTGGAAGGGCTGATGATGGGAACGCGCTCTGGCTCGGTTGATCCGAGTATTCTGCTGTATCTCATGCGGCAAGAGGGCTACACTACTGATCGTCTGGATCAGGAACTTAATAAAGCCTCTGGATTGCTGGGTATCTCTGGCGTATCTGCCGATTTGCGTCAGGTTATGCAAGCGATCGACGCTGGCAATCCACAAGCCCAGCTTGCGTTAGATATTTACCTCCATCGGTTGCGATCGTGTATGGGTTCCATGCTTGCCAGTTTGGGTGGTTTAGATGCCATCGTGTTTACCGCTGGTGTAGGCGAAAATGCTGCGATCGTGCGCTCTCTTGCCTGCGAAAGCTTTCGCTTTATGGGCTTGAAGCTCGATGCCGAAAAGAACCAGCACCATCCCATCGATCAAGATATCGCCTCAGCAGATTCCACTGTGCGTATCTTTGTCATCCACACCCAAGAAGATTGGGCGATCGCGCAAGACTGTTACCGTCTTTTGTCCTAATCAGTAGCGAATGAGCCGTGCCAGCACAAACATCACACCCGATGCCAGCCATGCACCCACCACAATGCTAAGCATGCCCGCATCAAAACTGCCTGTCATCGCCACAATGGTGCCTGGAATCAAGGAACCACCGACTCCTCCCAATAAAACTGCCAACCCGTTATAAAGCCCCGTCCCTGCGCCCACTTGATCGCTCGGCAAAAGACGTTGAACAATGGCATATTCTTGAGCACCATACGCGCTTTGGCAGAACACGGCGATCGCAAAAAACAGCACCAGCAGTTCCACCTGCGTTGTCAGAGACGCAATGTACACCATGCCACCAGCCAGTAAAAAGCCGATACCAGCCAGTTGCGTTCGCCGTTGCAGCCTGTCTCCGATGTAAGCCATCAGAGCAATACCCACAATGCCAGCAGTAAACACCAGGGCAAGGGGCCAGCCCAATTGTTCAAAATCAATCCCCTTGGCACGATTAAAGTAGGTCGGCAACCAATTCAATAAGCCAAACGCACAAAACGCATTGAGACTCCCGCCAATGACCACAAGCCAAAACCGAGCATCTCGACGATACGCGATCGACGACTCAATTGCCTGCTCATCCTCTATAGCGGTAACAAATGGCTGGGGACGCTCCTTGCGAGACGGCTGATCTCGCACTAGCACGTAAACCAATGGCAGCGACAGCACCATCCCGCCAAGACCCAAACTAGCAAACGTTTGTCGCCAACCCCAAGACTGAATCAACGGCACCACAATGAGCGGCGCGATCGCCGTAGACAGCAGAATGCCGCTGCCCCAAATTGCATTGGCACGCGATCGTTCATTCGACGAAAACCAACGGCTGGTAATCGCACTCGCCATCGGAATATGTACGCCTTCACCCAATCCCAAAAGGAGGCGCAATACAATCAACGCCGTGAGAGAGTATCCCAAGGGAGCACTCAAGAGCGTGATAAGTGAGAAAGCTCCAATTGCCACCATTACACTCCGCTTTGGCCCAAACCGCTCAGCAGCAGGACTCAGCAGCATGTTAGAAAAGGCATACGAGACATAGAAGGCCGCTAATAATAATTCACCCTTGGAACCGATTTCGCGATCACTCCAGCCAAAATCCTGAGCAATACGAGGGATCGCCAGCGAGAGATTATTTCGATCTAAATAGTTGATAAAAACTGTGACAGCTAAAACAAAGGAAATCCGCCATCGAGTTTGGCTCTTGGAAGTTATAAGACTCATACGCCTGTCCCACTCACAGCCTTGGCAAAAGCCGATACGATTCACTGTCAACCAAAATAAAAAGGCCCAGGCCAATGAGTACAAAGGGAACGATCGCACCGCTCCAGCGAGTTAAGCCCTGCGCAATCAATGGATGTTGAGTGAGCTGGTAGGCAATGAAACACCACAGGCTAACCATCACGAAAAACGTAGTTAGAATAACGCTTAAGCTAGAGAGGCTACTGCTCGCAAAAAGCGGCACATAAATGCCAACGTTATCACCGCCATTGGCAACGGTAATGGTCGCAACTTGATAGACTGGTGGCGCAAGCAGGCTAGTAACCGCTGAACGGATTGGATGGCCCGTCTGAGGTAGGCTCAGCTCATCAGCTACGTTCTGAATGTCCGGTTTAGCCGTTTTCTGGTTTAGTAACTCTTTAAGCCCGATCGCAATGGGAATCAGGCCCAACAGCCCAATCCATGCTTTGGGCAACACCTGCCCACCGAAGAAACCAGGCAGACTCAGCGCAATTAAGATCGCGAAACCGAGGTACTGCCCCATAAAAATATGCTTTGGGCGAAACGTCGTATTCACCTGAGCAAAGAAGAGCATCAGGATCACAATGTCATCAATATTGGTTGCAATAAACGCTGTTATGCCCGCAACAACAGCTTGTATAAACCAGTTCATACCGTTCCCCTAAAGCTCCTCGCATTTAAAGCTCTCCGCTAAAAAACGTGTGTTGGCTACATCAAGGCTTAATACTGATAACGAGTCGTATCGCCCGGAGTGGTGGTTTGAGAAATAATCTCCTTCGTCATAAACCCTGTTGTCTGGATTATACGTGCTACACAGCCCGTCCAGCCTGTTTGATGACTGGCACCAATGCCAGCACCGTTTTCGCCGTGAAAATATTCGTAAAAGAGGATGAGATCTTTCCAGTATGGATCAGTTTGGAACTTTTCAGCGCCGCCATAAATGGGTCGTCGTCCTGACTCATCTTTTAAGAACATACGGGTCAGACGATCGCTCACTTCCTTCCACACGTCAAACAATGTTTTTTGTTGACCTGATCCAGTGGGGTATTCGATCGTAAACGCATCGCCATAGTAGCTATAGAGATGAATGAGCGATCGTAGTAGCAGAAAGTTAACAGGCATCCAAATAGGGCCGCGCCAGTTGGAATTACCACCAAACATCCCTGTATTGGAATCGCCGGGTAGATAATCAACCCGAAACTCCTGCCCAGCATGGTCAAAGAGAAACGGATGATCGTGATGATAGCGGGAAAGCGCTCGAATCCCATATTCACTAAGGAACTCAGTCTCATCTAACATGATGGCTAAAGTGCGACGAAGCTTTTGCTCATTCACCAGAGCAAGCATGAGCCGTCCGTTGACACCTGGCGTTGTGGGTAGATGAATGTTCGCTGTCAATTCAGGATGACGCATCAAAAAAGACTGCGCCCGTTTTTTGAATTTACTGAGTTTCTCGAAGACGTTGGGTGGAAAAACCGCGATCGCCATCAGTGGCAGTAATCCCACCATCGATCGCACCTTCAATCGCTGGCAATCGCCATTAGGCAAGCGCAGCAAATCGTAGAAAAACCCATCTTCTTCATCCCACAGCTCATCGCAGTTTTCACCAATGCGATCCATCGCGCCAGCAATCCATAATGTATGCTCAAAGAATTTGATCGCCAGGTCTTCATAGAGAGGATCGTGGATCGCCAGCTCGATCGCAATTTGCAACATCCGCTGACTAAAAAAGACCATCCAGGCAGTACCATCCGCTTGTTCTAGAATGCCGCCAGTGGGCAAGGGCGCACTGCGATCGAACACGCCAATATTATCCAAACCTAAAAAGCCGCCTTCAAAAACATTGTTGCCAATGGTGTCTTTGCGGTTCACCCACCAGGTAAAGTTAATCAGCAGTTTAGAAAACGCATATTTCAGGAAGTTGATGTCACCAGCGCCATGATTCTGCTCTCGATCGCGGGTATAAATCTCCCAGGTAGCCCAGGCATGAACGGGTGGATTCACATCCCCAAAATTCCACTCGTAGGCAGGCATTTGCCCATTGGGATGCATGTAGTCTTCTTGCAACATGAGTTCCAATTGCCGCTTGGCAAAGTCTGGGTCAACAATGCTCAAAGGAATCATGTGAAACGCCAAATCCCACGCGGCAAACCAGGGATACTCCCATTTATCTGGCATGGAAATGACATCATCGGTATACATATGATGCCAATCGCTGTTCCGCACGTGCCGTCGCTGATCGGGGCGCATGTAGGGGGTAACGTTATGCTCCTCCAACCACTTTTCCACATCGTAATAGAAGTACTGTTTTGACCACAGCATCCCTGCAAGTGCCTGCCTCATGACGTTAGTACGATCGACATCCGCCTTGACCGACGCTGGCGTGACGCTGGCGTAAAACTCATCCGCTTCTTTCTGCCGAGCGGTCAATACCGATTCAAACGCATCAAAAGGGTTTCCAAGCTGGTTGGGGTGTGTTGCCGACAGGCGTAGCCGAACGATCTGGGTTTTTCCCACTTCGACCATGATTTGGTAATGGGGCGCAACTTTAGTCCCGATCGCAGAGGGATTCACCATCTCTGTCTGCCCATGCACCACGTAGTTGTGAAAGGCATCTTTCACGTAAGGGCCGTCATTATCAGTTCCAAACAAGCGCTCGTTATTCGTTTCATTTTCCGTGAATAGTAAGGGCACGACTCGATCGCAGTACAGATAGTAGTCTTCCAGCTTTTCTTTAAATAGTGGATTGGTGTGATACGCGTGCACAACGCTATACCCTGCACCTTCGTACTTTTGCATAATAGGTTTGGAGCCACCGTCTTTCCAGCTCCAGGTGTTGCGAAACCAGAGAGTCGGTAAGAGATGCAAAGCAGCGGCTTCTGGCCCTCGATTACACACCTTAATCTGAATCAACATATCTTCAGCGCTGACTTTGGCATAGTCCACAAACACATCAAAGTAGCGATCGTCATCAAAAATGCCCGTATCCAGCAGTTCATATTCCAATTCATCACGACTGCGGCTACGGTTCGTATTCACCAGGTCGGCATAGGGAAACTCTGCCTGCGGGTATTTGTAGAGATACTTCATGTAGGAGTGCGTAGGTGTACTATCCAGATAAAAATAGTATTCCTTCACATCCTCGCCGTGATTGCCTTCACTGTTATTCAGCCCAAACAATCGCTCTTTTAAGATGGGATCGTTGCCATTCCACAAGGCCAGTGCAAAACACAGCAGGCTATGCGTATCACTAATGCCACCCAAACCATCTTCGCCCCAGCGGTAGGCACGCGATCGCGCCTGGTCATGCGTTAAATAATTCCAGGCATCGCCGTTATCACTGTAGTCTTCTCGCACAGTACCCCACTGGCGCTCGCTGAGATACGGTCCCCAGAGTTTCCAAACGGCTTTTCCGTCTCGGCAGTCCTGCAACCGTTGGCTTTCTGAAGTCATAATGGTGTGTCCTAAAGCTTAGGGTTTGATGCAACGAACTCAGTTATAGAATGAACCCAGCCTCAATTAAGCTACCAGGAGCATCTAAACCTTACAAGCGGTCGCTGACCCGCATGGGGGCAGTTGCCGTCCGCTCAACGTGTGAGTGCAAAAGCCGCAATGCCTGTTGATAGCGCTGGCTCTTACCTTTGAAGAAGGGCTAGGAAGGGCGATCGCAAGCGACATACGATCGCCATATTTAGAGGTCGAGTGAATGTTAAATTCACTGTGGCTGAAGCTTAAACCAAAAAAATAAGAATGGAGTAAGAACAGGCAGGTCATTAGTTGAGCCGTCGATCGCAAAGCGGTGATGCAAAACTCGCTTGTGAAAGAACTTTAAAGCCTGACTGTTAGCCCTTGTGCTCATGGAGCATTACGGTAAAATTAGCACCGATCGCAAAAAATATTTCACTGAACCCGCTCACATCATGGGACTCGCTATGGCAAACGTTGAAGGGGAGGGGCTGAAACCGGGAGCAAACCCACCACTACCACCTAAAATTCGGCTGGAATTTTTAGATGGCATGCGTGGGTTAACTGCCTTCTACGTAGTGCTAGTGCATGTTTACCGTGAAATTGATGCAGGTCTGCAAGGTGATGGATTACCAGTTCTCTTTTACTGGGCAACGCGGTGGATGACCCACGGTCGCAATGCGGTCTCCATCTTCATTGTGCTTTCCGGGTTCTGCTTGATGCTGCCCGTTGTACGTAGCGCAACAGGGCAACTGAGAGGGGGCGTACTTCAATATCTCAAACGAAGGGCTTGGCGAATTATACCGCCCTACTACATGACGCTCATCCTGCTGGTGCTGTTGTTTTTGGTCATTCCCAGACCGCTACAAAGCTTGATGGGGGTTGCCTGGAATGAGTCAATGCCAGCTTTAACAGAAGGCACGATTCTGTCTCACGTTTTACTGATTCAAAATTTGAGCTTGAGTTGGATCTATAAAATGGAGATTCCGATGTGGAGCGTCGCTACGGAGTGGCAAATCTACTTTGTGTTTCCCCTGCTGCTGCTAGTCTGGCGGCGGCTCAATTTGGCGACAGCAGTTGGGCTTGCGTTCGCGATCGGTTTGGCGCTGCATTTCCTGCCTCACAGCCCTTTAGATCAGGCGATTCCCTGGTTTTTAGGACTGTTTGCGCTGGGCATGTACGGCGCACATATTGTGTTCTCGCCAAAACGTACCGCGATCGCTCTCCGCAAGCGTTTTCCCTGGCGCAGCCTTGCCTGGATGTCCTTGACAGGCTTAGCGGCTGAATATTTCCTACGACCCAGTATTGATGCCAACTTCTCCACTGTTTTCATCAGCGATCTGTTAGTGGGCCTTTTTGCACTCTCGGTTATCGTTGACTGTGCCACTCACCGGGCTGAAAAGCGAGACGATCGCCTAGCCATTTTAGCCGTTTTAGAATCAAAATGGGTCGTCTGGTTGGGGAAATTCTCCTATAGTTTGTACTTGATTCATCTACCCATTCTGGGTCTGGCTGAATTACCGCTGAGTGGTTTGCATTCGCCTGTGAGCAAGTTTTTTGGATTACTGCTGCTGGGGGTACCTATGGCACTGTTAGCAAGCTATGGCTTCCATCTGCTGTTCGAGAAACCTTTCATGTCAGAATTTTCCCGTTCCAGTCGGCAAAAGGCGATCGAAACCTAGAAAGCGAGCAGCGGGCAGCCTTCAGAGCAAAGCTATGTGCTTGCAGGTATGGGGTGTAGAGTGAATCCAAAGCAAAACCGCCGTTAAAGAAAAGCTGATCGCTGATCGCTGATGGCCGATCGCTCTCTTCACGCACTAAAGCAGAATGGCGCTGACTTAAGGGGACACGCTTCACCCTGGTCGCCCCCTAAATCCCCCAAATTTGGGGGACTCTGAGATTTGGCTCCCCCAAACTTGGGGGTGGGGGGCAGTTCGGATTGTTATTTCAGCCATTCCACTAAAGCATCTTCTCAAGGAATTGCTTGGCCCGATCGCACTGAGGATTGCTGAAAAACGTATCAGGTTCGGCATCTTCTGCGAGAGAGCCTTCGTTGAGAAACCAGACGCGATCGGCCACTTCACGCGCAAAGCCCATTTCGTGAGTCACGATCGCCATCGTCATGCCAGTTTTTGCCAGCCCTTTCATGACTTCCAGCACTTCCTGCACCATTTCGGGGTCAAGGGCAGAAGTGGGTTCATCAAACAAAATCACATCGGGCTGCATCGCAAGGGCACGGGCGATCGCCACCCGTTGTTTTTGCCCACCGGACAAGCGAGATGGGTAAACATCTGCTTTTTCTTCCAGTCCCACCTTTGCCAGCAGTTCCATACCCAACTCTCGGGCTTTCTCTGATGGCACTTTGGATATCTTCGTAGGGGCATAGATGACGTTCTTCAGCACCGTCATGTGGGGAAACAGATGGAAATGCTGAAACACCATGCCTAAATGTTGACGCACGTTGGAAATATTCGTTTTTGGGGCAGTAATTTCTTCACCCTTGAAGTAAATTTTTCCTTGCGTCGGCGTTTCTAACAAATTCATGCAGCGGAGCAAGGTGGATTTGCCACACCCAGACGGCCCAATCACCGCGACCACTTCACCTTTGCGAATCTCCGTGGAAATGCCTTTGAGCACATCCAGCTTGCCAAACGACTTGTGCAGCCCTTCTGTTTTAATGATGGTTTCACTCACGGCTTTCAAAGCTCCTTTTATCAATACCTTAAGGGTAATGTCTGACACTAGAATGTCGCAACAACCGCAAGCAGTACTGCGTCATTCGCTACGTCTTAGCCGTCTTTCAAGTGCACTCGCTGCATAGGTCAGCCCCATTACCAGGATGTAGTAAATGAGTCCTGCAAACAGCAGCGGTTCAAAATAGATGTACTTATTGGCACCGACAATTTGTGCAGCACGGAGAATTTCCACTACGCCGATCGTCGAAACGAGTGAAGAATCTTTCAGCAAACTAATGGTTTCATTGACCAGGGCAGGCAGAATATTTTTGAGTGCTTGAGGCATAATGACATCCCACATCATGAGCCAGTAAGGAATGCCCAGTGAGAGGGAGGCTTCTGCCTGCCCCTTATCAACTGCCTGAATGCCTGCCCGGATGGTTTCAGACATATACGCCCCTGAGTTAAGCGTAAACGTCAGCACCCCTGCCTGATAAGGCGTAATGTTGTAACCCGTAAGTTGCGGTGTAGCGAAATAGATCAGTGACAACTGCAGCAGCAACGGCGTGCCACGAAAGATGCTGGTGTAGAAGAACGAAAACCATTGCAGTGGCTTTACACCCGAAATTTTGCACAGCGAGAGCACACCACCCCAGACCAACCCAAGCAAAACGGACGAGATGGTAAAAATCAGGGTAACGGGAATGCCCGCCAGAATAAACGGAATGTCGGGTTGAATGCGCCCAAAATCGAGATTGAGACCACCCGTACTGGCAGGAGCGTCGGTGGACGGAGGTGCTGGAACCTGAGCAACGATCGCACTCTGCTGTTGACTAGCCGTATCACGTTCAATGGATAGAGTCGGGCTTTGCGCGATCGAGGGTAGCGGTTGTGCCACCAAGTATCCTGCAAAGACAATCACCAGGAAGGTTTGGAGTACCACGATCGCCCAGCGCGATCGTAAGCGAGTCAACGCAGGGAATCTCACAGCACGTTTGTTGAAGCGTAGAAACATAAATTCCTTTCAATGCAGCGGACAAAAGGACAAATCAAGAACGCAGTTGGTAAACCTTCCACCAAGCATCCTGTAGGGACGTTACATGTAACGCCCCTACAGAGAGAACAAACTACCTTTGCAAAAACATTTATAGGCTTCTAGGGCGACTTGCTGGGAGAGGGCGACATCGCACCAGACGGCGATGCGGAACCAGAGGGTGAAGGGGACGGTGATGCAGGAGCACTGGTGGCGAACCACTTTGCCGCGAGGGTTTTAATTTCGCCGCTAGATTTCATTTTTTCCAGCGCTTTATTGAAATCTGCAACCAGGGGCGAGCCTTTAGGGAAGGCAACGGCAGAACCAGAAGGCCCTTCGGATGGAATCACGTTGAACGCCAGATCAGGGCTGGATTCAGTAAAGCCTTTGGCAACGGTATCTTCCACGATCGCCGCATCAATCCGCTTGGATTTAATTTCCTGAATGAGGTCGGGCACTTTGTTCAGTTGTTTGACTTTCATCCCAGGCACTTTTTCGGCAATTTTTTTCGCATCGCCTTCTTGAATCGAACCAAGCTGCACACCCACCGTTTTACCCGCGAGGTCTTTCGTCGTCTTCAAGTTGCTGGCTTTAGGCGCAACGATCGTGTTTTTGGCTTCGTAGTAAACGGTTGAGAAATCGACGTTTTTCTGGCGTTCGGGGGTAGGGGTCATGCCTGCCATCACAAAGTCAGCCCGTTTCGCCTGAAGTGCAGGCACCAACCCGTTGAAGTCTGATTCGTTGATTTTGAGTTCGTAGCCTAATTCACTGGCGATTTTGTTCGCAATTTCGACATCAAACCCCACGATTTTGCGTTCACCACTGGCTGTATCGTAGTACTCATAGGGCGGATAGTCGGGTGATGTCACCATCGTCAGCACTTTTTTGCCGCTGCTGGAGGTGGCGTTTTGTCCTGGCTGAGGTGGTTCACAGCTAGCCAGCGTCGTGGTTGCCACGATCGTCATCAAAGAGAGTGTTAAAAGCGATCGACGTTTCATCATTAGTTCCTTGTCAATGGGGCGTTGCGGATAAAGAGCAGTCAATCTATCAGGCAGTTAATCTATCAGGCAAATTTCACACGATCGCAGCACGTTGCAAAGCCCTTGGCACAATTCTTAGCGTCACCATTGACGAGCCAAATCATCGTAGGGCTGACGCAAACCTCGGAGGTTTTGATCAAGCATCAAGCGCCGTAACCAAATGTAGTCGCTTAAACCTCCGAGGTTTTGTGCTTAGAAAACAAACGTGGTGCGGATCACGCCTACAAAAGCATCAGGGTTGCGATCGTCATGGTTAGGAGCGGTCAACCAGATGACACCAGGCGTAATCGAGATGTTATCGGTAATCTGGTAGCGATAGAACACTTCAATGTGGTAGCCCGTATCCCGGTCTTCACGTTGCCCAGCAGGTAACCCGATCGCGCTAGCCAGAGCCGCATTACTGGTGCCCGTCAAACGGGGCTGCATCCCAAACACAATGCCGCCCAGGTTGCCTTTTTTGCCCAAATCGGGAAACGCAAAGTCAATCGAAAAGTTCCAGATATTGGCATCGCCTTTGGTGCCTGTGCCCAGTGCTCGCGCTTGCGTTAGCCCTACCCAGCCTCCTAGCTCAAACCAACTGGTAATGCGGTAGTCCATTTGGATGCTGTAGCCGTTGCCGACCACTGGCCCTGCTCCCAGGATCTTGGCGGCGTTGCTACCTGCCAGCGTATCAACCCCAAACTGCGGGGAGTATGAGTTGATGTAGAAGAAGCCCAGTTTGAAGGTGCCAGAATAAACAATGAGATGAGCAAAGGCACTGTAGCCCGCCTTAAACACCCCAAGTTGAGGGTCATTGGGGCTATCCCCTTCACCCTGATAACCAAAATCAAACTGGAAATTGGGGCTAATGGCATAGTTCACCGCAATGCCAGCCTGGTTGCCGATCGGGAACCAAACGGGGTCAATTTGGGCAAAGTTAGACGGCGATCCTGTCACCTGGTCGTTAAACGGAGTAATGGGATCGGTGACGATCGACGGGTCGATCGTATTGGCATCCAGGAACACCGTGAGCTTCTCGCCTACGGGAAAGCGATATTGAAGCCGATTCAGCGTGATATTGCTATTAGAACTGGTGCTCGTCGCTAGGAAGCGGGTTTCATCTGAGAGGTCGCTGGTCGCTCGTCCCACAGGCGACACCCCAAAGTCAGACCCGATATCGAACTTCCGCAGGTTCGTTGCTTGCAAGCGAGTCCGCAGCCGATCCTTACCTGTAAAGCTGGTATCCAAATCGAGACGCAGACGGTACCCAATGGCGGTGTTGTTGCGCGAGTCAACGCGATCGCCAAATGCATCCGCCAGATACGTCACTAGCTCTGTGCCGATTTTAGTCGTCGTCGAAAACTGCTGCTTCTCCAGCGTAGCAGTACGAGCTTCAAGGGCACCTACCCGACCGCGCAGCGTTGCAAGTTCAGCCGCAAACTCTTCTTGCAGCTTCTGCAACGCCAACAGGTCTTCTTTTTTGACCAGATCAGCCGTGCCAGCCGCAATCAACTCGTTAATGCGATCCATGCAGGCATTTAGCCCAGCCGCAAACTCATAGCGAGTCAGGGCGCGATTACCACGATAGGTTTTATCGGGATAGCCAACAATACAGCCGTAGCGTTCCACAAGCGATTGCAGTGCTTGAAACGCCCAATCAGTCGGTCTTACGTCTGTTAGCTGAGAAACTGACGTCACTTGCTCCATATTCACGTTGACGGAGGCATCCTCTGCCTCAACCGTGTTCAGAGCAGCAGACAACCGTTGATCGCTCTCTACCCCGATCGCTCGATTCGTCGTAGGGACAGCGTTTTGTTCTAATGCCACTACACTGCCCGGAAGCCTGCTTTTAGTCTGGCTAGAATCGGCCTTTGCAGGTGCTTGCATCAAAAAACCATGACCCACAAGCGCGAGAGTTGCGCTCAGGGTGATTCCAAAAAGCCTAGTCATCATATCGCCTCACTCACACCACAGATGAAATTCACAACCGAAACCCGTACACTCCAAAGCTGATGACAATCGTTTCGACCAAAGGCCAGTGGCCTCTTCTAACCTGTTTCAATTTTTCTCCGTTTACAATATTCAATAAACACAGAGATGAACTCTTTCTTTCACAGCTCTAAACTCTGAAAGATACAGTAATCAAGAACCCTGCGATCAAGATTCAAGGATTTCTGGTGTTGTTGCATACAAGGATGTTTTGCCCCATCCCCAACCCTTCGCACGAAGGAAAAGGGAGTCAGAGATCCTGTCCCCTCGCCTTCTCCTCAAGGGCGAAGGGTTGGGTAAAAGCAGCGATTCATCCCAGATTCAGCAACATCTAATTTCTTGGCAAAGTCGCTCGATCGCTCAGAACACTGAATTCATTAAACAATTGATTGAGAAAACTAAAACACGTTTGACTTCAGGATCGAGAATCCTATGATTAAAAAGCTTGCGACCCCAGAGATTCTGTTAGATTTGATCACTTTTCACCGAAATCAAGACTCATGACTGATGCTTTGCTGCCAGCGCTGATCCAACAAATGACCGCACCTGCGTTCTATCCCCATCCCGTTACGGCACCCATTCAGGTCATTCAGACGCACATCTCTTATGTACTGCTCACGGGTGATTATGCCTATAAGGTGAAAAAGCCCGTCAACTTTGGGTTTCTTGATTTCTCTACGCTGGCAAAGCGACAGCATTTTTGTGCCGAGGAACTGCGGCTAAATCAACGTGGTGCCGCCGAGCTGTACCTGGAGGTGCTGCCTATCATCCAAACGGACGATCGCTTTTACCTCAGTGGAACAGGCGAATCTGACGGTACAGACGCTGTGGAATACGTGGTGAAAATGCAGCAGTTTCCCCAGTCGAGTTTGTTCACAGAATTATTCGATCGAGGCGAACTCACCGAAGACTTATTGGAACAGTTAGCACGAGTGCTGGCAGACTTTCATGCCCGTGCCGAGACCAACGACTACATTCGCAGCTTTGGTACGGTCGCCAAAATTCGGGCGGCGATCGACGAAAACTATGAGCAAACCCTCCAGTACATTGGCGGGCCTCAAACCCAGCAGCAGCTAGACGAAACCAGGGACTATACCGATCGCTTGTTCGCCGAGCAGCAAGCCCTCTTTGAGAGCCGCATCGCTCAAAACTGGATTCGTGAATGCCACGGCGACGTGCATCTACGTAACATTGCTCTTTGGCACGATGCTTCGGGGCACGACAAAATCTTGTTATTTGACTGCATCGAATTCAACGAGCCATTTCGGTTTGTTGATGTGATGTTCGACATTGCCTACATCATCATGGATCTGGATGCTCGCGATCGGCGTGACCTGAGCAACCGCTTCTTAAATGCGTACATTGAGCAAACGGGTGATTGGGAAGGCTTACAGGTTTTACCTCTGTACCTCAGCCGTCAGTCCTACGTCCGTGCGAAAGTGACCTCCTTCCTTTTGAGTGATCCCGCTGTTCCTGAAGCCACAAAGCAGGAGGCATCCGCGACGGCTGCCCGCTACTACCGTCTAGCGTGGGAGTACACCCAACCCCAGCAGGGCCGTGTCATCCTCATGGCAGGCTTATCTGGCTCTGGCAAAAGTACGGTGGCTCGTCAACTGGCTCAAACAAGAGGGGCCATCCAAATTCGTTCTGATGCAGTGCGGAAACACCTGGCTGGCATCCCGCTAGAAGCCCACGGTGGTTCTGATCTCTACACGGCTGAGATGACGCAAAAAACCTACGATCGCCTGCTCAAGCTCGGTATCACCTTAGCAACCCAGGGCTACACTGTCATTCTGGATGCCAAGTACGATCGCCAACCTCTGAGACAAACCGCGATTGAGCACGCGATCGCCCATCAACTCCCCGTACAAATCATCTACTGCACCGCGCCACTCTCCGTTCTGCAACAACGCCTGCAACAACGCCACGATGACATCTCCGACGCAACCGCCGACCTACTTCCCAAACAGGACATGGATGACTTCAGCCCCACCGAACAGCCCTATCTCGTTACGTTAGACACGACACAAAATCTAGAGGCACAGTTGGAGAAGGTAAGCAGAGGGATGAAGGATAAAGGATGAGGGATAAGGACAAAGGATGAGAATTAAGTTCCCCTTGCCTTCTCTGCTTCCCCTGCCTCCTCTGCTTCCCCCATTCCCCTCGCCCCCTTTGCTTCCCCTGCTCCGCCTGCTTCCTCCGCTTCCCCTTCCCCCTCCCAACGATGTCCAAACTGCCTGATGCAAACTTGGGTTTATCGACTGGCTTAAAGTACTGGCTAGTTTTTATGCTCGGCTTGGCTGTACTAGGGTACGGCCCGATTCTTAGCATCACCTTTGGCGCGATCGGCGGGATTGCGAGTGGCATCATTGCAGCATGGCTAAAACCGAAGGATGTTTATGTGCCGAAGCCAGCAGAGCCACACGTGAAGGAAGCTTCTGAAGGGAAAGCAGAAAAAACAGTTGATGAACCTGTGCGTCGAGTCAGATTCCGCAGATACGGCACGCCCGCTGTTCAACGCCAGCATCAAACCAGAGCGAATAGACGCTTTGGCTGGCTTTTTCGCAGAAGGCTTTAAACCGTCAGAGTCTCAGGGTGCTGTCGGCTTTGGGGTTGGCTCACTTAAGGATGGCGTCTTCAATGGCTTCGGAGTTGATTGGTTCGCTGGCACCTGGGCATCTGATGCCTTAGCTTTCCAGTCGGCTAAAGGACGATTGACGGCATTTTCAAAATCGGTAGACACCAGCACCACCGATCGCTCTGTCGTCGCTTGGGCAGGCGGATCAACCTGGGCATAGAGCGCGCTGCGGTTAAAATTGGGTTTCCCAAGCACGAGACGATGGGTTTGCTGATTTGCCAGCTTGACATCAGCGATCGCAATCGGTTTGTCAAACCCAAACTCTGCCTGCTGTGCAAGCGGCATCTTTAGCGTTTGCTGCCGTTTGCCCGTTGCCATCAAATTGAGCAGATAGGCAACGGACGCATCATTTGCTACAGCCTTATCTGGCACAGTCATCGCCCAAACCAATGTGCCAGCTTGGGGTTGCGCCGCTTTTGGATCGTTACCAGAAGGGAATGCTACCCGCGCTGCCGGAGTTTTGGCAAACGCTAACGTCTCACTAGGAGTTGTCAGCGTGAGCGATCGCACCTCTTCTTCTTTAAAGGCAAACAGTTGCTCTGTCTGTGCCTGTGCCGCCTCGCGCTGAGGCTTCCCCTGCACCTCATACAGGTAGACAAAAGCCCCTAGAACTAGGGCGATCGCCAACAAAATCAAAGGAGTCCGTTGCAGTTTCATAACGAAGTGAGGGGACAGGGGTTAGGGCAAAAGACAGAGGGGGAAGGGGGAAAGGCATTTAAGGGATATAAGCTGACGGCTGATCGCTGACCGCTCTTTCCAACTCAAAACTCGAAACTCAAAACTCAAAACTTTATCCTTCACCCCTTACTACCGCCTTTGCCACCAAACCCCAAACGCGGTACCAAAACCGATTAAGGGAAAGATTGCGATCGCTAACCAGGTTGCTAGACTAGCTTGCTGAGCAGACAACCCTAGCCGACGGTTTTTGGCTTCTTTGGGGCGAATGGACAGAGATTGATCATCGGCATGGCTGAGCCAGCGCACTGAGTTGATGAAAACATCGCCATTAATGCCCTGGTTCACGGCCCCATCTTCAGCGAAGCGAGAGTTACCGATGACGACCAGCCGCGCTTCTTTCGGTTTTTGCTCAGTCCCTTGAGTGGCTGAGGCAGAGGGCAAGGGGCTGGGTGAAGGACTTGCAGATGCGGCAGGTTTGGGGCTGGGTGAAGGGCTGGAAGTAGCAGACGGGCTAGGAGAGGGCTTGGGACTGGTTGAGGCAGAGGGAGAGAGACTAGGTGAAGGCTTGGGGTTGGCCGAGGCAGATGAAGAAGGGCTGGGAGAGGGTTTGGGTGTGGAAGCCGCTGGCGGAGTGATGGTACGGGTGAGCGCAAAGCCAATAACCAACGGGCCGGGTCGATCGATCGCCGAGTCAAACTTTAAGGGCTGTTCCTTCACATTGCTTTCTGCCCAACTTCGCTCGCTGGTAAACAACAAGGGTACGGATTTAACATCGGTTTCGGGTTTGACATCGATCGGCTGTGCGAGTGGATAAATTGAGATTGAATTGTTAAAGTCCTTTGTAATTGGGTGGTTGCCGTACTGACTAACAGACGAGAAGGCAGGTCCCAGTTGAGCCAGTCTGCCTGACACATCAATCACCACTCGTTTGTCTACTGTCACGCCCCAACCGTTCAGCAGACTGCCTATACCTGGATTGGTATTGGGGTCAACCATCACAAACAGGTTGCCACCCCCTTTCACATACTCTTCCAGTGCGTTAACTTCTGGCTCTAGCAAGGGTTTTTGCGGGCCTGCCAGCACCAGCACATTCGCATCCGCAGGAATGGTGGCAGCTTCCAGTAGATTCAGCGGTTTAACCGTAAAGTTTTTCTCTTGCAGGGTCTTCACAGCCTGGGAGATCGCGCCCTGAGACTGGTCGATCGGGTGCTCCCCATGCCCCTGGATCACGTAGGCAAACGCTTTGCGATCGCTGATCAATTGTTCTAGCGCGCTGGTCAGCTTTACCTCAGACAGGTAGCCCCCTTCACCAACGAGGCTATCCCCAGTTGTGGGCGCGATCGTTTGCACATACTGCTTGCGTCCCTCTGGCTGCATTTCAGCAATAACATCCCCACCGCTCTTGACTTCTAGCCGCTGCACAAGTGAGGGTTGCGTGTTGGGATCGACAAATTCATAGCTCAGGCGATCGCTCTGGCGATGGTAGCTTTCCAGCAGTTCACGATCGCGTGAGTTAGGCTGTGGCACAAACACCCACACTTTCACGGGTTGCTTCAAATTCTTCACCAACTGCTGGGTTTCGGGAGCCAGCGAAAAAAGCTGATTCTCCGTCAAATCCAGCCGTCCCACATGGTTTGCCGCCAGGTAGTTGACCAAGCCTAAAATGGCAAGCACCGATAGTGTGGTAATCAGCGCATTTGCACCTACTTGTGTCGATCGCTGCTGCCAGAAGCCTGGTTGCGACTCATCTCGATACGTAGATTGGAAAACCAGCCATAGACCAATGATCACAATGCCTGCAATCACCAAACCCAAGGGAATGGGGCTAAAGGAGGCAGAGACGAGACCCGCGATCGCGCCAGCAATCACCAGCATCGGCCCCAGCCAGAACAGGTATTTGAGGAATTTAAGGTTGGTAGAAAGCGTTTTCACAGGAAGTTTTGAGTTAAAAGTGTTGAGTTTTGAGTTGGGGAGAAGGAAGCAGTAGTTAGGAGTTAAGAGTTTTGAGTTTGGGGAAAAGAAAGAAGTCAAGAGTTGACAATTCCATTTACGATTACCGCGAGTTTGTTGTTTCACTAGCCACCGATTCATAACTGATGCTCAGTGACTACTCAAAACTCAGAACTCAAAACTTTTCTCTCACGATCTCTGGAACCTGAACGCATCGATCGACTGCGCGGTTAAAAACAGTCCCAACACAATGTAGCTGGCAAAGAGCACCAGGCTGCTGCTATCCAAAATGCCCTGGTTCAAATTGTTGTAATGCTTGAGGAGGGAAAGATGCCCCAGGGCTGCTCCAATTGGGCCACCCAGCTTTTGACCGAGCACTTCGACTACCCAGAGGAAGAGGATAATGCCAAAGGTGCCGATCGCCGCCAAAATCGTGCTGTCGGTCAGCGAAGATACAAACATCCCTAATGAGAGTACAGCCGCCGCCAGCAGAATCAAGCCCAGATGCGCGACCAGTACGATCGCAAAGTTGAAGGGTGGGGTGGTGGTGCTAAAGACGAGCGCTTCGTAGAGCAAAAGCGGCAGCACCATTGTGGTAAAAAACGTCAGCACGCCCAGTAGTTTGCCCAGCGCCACCGCCCAGTTTGTCACGGGTGACGTCGCTAAAAGCTCCAGGGTACCGCGCTTGCGTTCTTCGGCATACAGCCCCATCGACAGAATCGGCAAAATGAACAGCGCGATCGAACCCAGGGTGCCTAAGAAAAACTGCAAAAACTGATAGGGCACATCGATCGGAGAGGCATACCCCGCACTATCGGCATAGGCCACCTGTTGCGTAATGCCGCCCAAAATGGTGACAAAGAAAAAGCCGGACAGCAGCCAAAACACACCCGCGATCGCGTAGGCAAGGGGTGAAGCGAAATAGCTCTGTAGCTCGCGTCGGTAAATTGCCAGAATGTTGCTCATCATCACACGCATCTAAGCTGCTTCTCCCGTTGATGGTTCTGCCTCGTCTGGATCGATCGTGGCATCCAGTGGCTTCTCTTCCGTGGTCAGTTGCAAGAAGACATCCTCCAGCGTGGCCTGCGATCGCCGCATTTCGTACAGCCCGATTCCCGCACCCACAACTGTCTTCGCGATGTCTCGGCCGATCAGTTCGGTTCCTGGTTCAGCCGTTACCCGCAGCTTATGGTGCTCTGGCAGGTCAGTCGATAGCCGCTCGACCAGCCTGACGTTTGGCAAGCCCTGGAGAAACACCATTAAGCGGGCGTGAATATCTGCCGCGTCGCCATCCACCTCTAGCTCATAGCCAGAACCACCCGTGAGCTGCGCCATCAGGTTTTCGGGCGTATTGGTTGCCACGACGCGCCCCTTGTTGATAATGGCAATGCGATCGCAGGTCATGCTGACTTCGGGCAAAATGTGCGTCGAAAGAATCACCGTATGATCGCCTGCCAGGCTTTTGATCAGGCTGCGAACTTCGGCAATCTGCCGTGGGTCTAAACCAACGGTCGGTTCATCCAAAATAATGGCGGGTGGATCATGCACGATCGCCTGTGCAATGCCGACTCGCTGCCGATACCCTTTTGAGAGCTTTCGAATCAACGTGTGGGTTTTTTCGGTCAAATTACAGCGGTCGATCGCCGTTTGCACGCGATGGGGGCGATCGCCTGCATTCACCCCTTTAATCCGAGCCACAAAATGCAAAAAACCTGCCACTGTCATATCGGTATACAGCGGTGGCGTTTCAGGCAGATAGCCAATATGCTTTCGCACAGCCATCGAATTTTCGTGGACTTCAAACCCAGCGACTTTTGCTGTGCCTGCCGATGCAGGTAAATACCCCGACAAAATCCGCATCGTCGTCGTCTTTCCGGCTCCGTTCGGGCCCAAAAAGCCCAAAATTTCCCCTGGTTCCACCGCGAACGTGACATCCTCAATGGCAGGGGTTGAGCCGTAAACCTTGCTTAAGTGCTCAACTTCAATCATGTGAACCTCACGAATCAGGGCAGCTAGATAGTACCCTTCTCTACCCCAGGTTATATCAGTTGCGATCCTACAACGACAAACCTGTCCTCTCAAGACTGAAAGACCAGAATCTTTGTGCCCGATCGTGGGTTCAGTCATCCCTGTTGCACCATAATTTGCGCGATCGCAGTAAACCTCAAAGCTGCTGGAGAGCAGTAAACCTCGAAGCCGCTGAAGGCTTATCCGCTGTCCAGATGCCCAAGCCACTGAATGACACAATCCTTTCAATGTAAGATTTTGCTTAGAGAGTGGCAGCAGGTGTAGAGGGGTAGCGTTCATCATGTTCCTGAACAGGGTCTTGAACAAGTTTCTGCGCTATAAAGGCAAGACAAACATGCTTAGGAAGCGCCTCCTCAGGCAAATGGCGATCGTATCGCTGCTGTGGTTGGGCCTGTCTAATGAGATAGTAGCCGTTGCCAACCCTGCCAGCGTTTTTACGCGACACCTTGATCGCATCCGTCAAAATTTGCCCCCAAAATTTGTGATGCGACTGCCATCGCGAATCGTGTTGAACGAGCCAGCCGATGACGAATTCATTCAAACCTTGTCTGTGCGCATTGCCACATTCGACTCACCACAGCGCGTCACCGTCGGGCTATATAGCTGTGAAGATGATTCACAATTTTGCCGCATTGGTACCTTTTCAGCCGCAAATGCTGACACTATGCAGGCACAGCAGGAATACCAACAGCATATTGCAGCCGCATCTCCCATCCAACTCGCCAAAACTATTCGTGGTTATGTGCTAATGGGCACTGCTAAACACCCCTCCTCTGCCTATGCATCCATTATGTGGCAGCAAGATGGCATGGTTTACACCATCAGTTTTGCCAACTCAGAGCGCCAAAATATGCTCTACATGGCAGTATATATGGCAAACAACACTCCCATTATGGCGAACAACGCTGTTTCAGGCACCTCTCAAAGCCGACCGTGAAAAGGGCTTTCAGCAGTCAGCAGTCAGCGATCAGCTTTGATAGCAAAAGGCATGATGAGATGGAGAAGGTAAGCCTTATCCTTGAGTGCTTTACTATTAAATCGGCAGTCAAAGATCGTGCACAACCGCGTAGGGTGTGTTAGCGACAGCGTAACGCACCAAGCTCAAGACCAGCGGTGCGTTACGGCAAAACCTAACACACCCTACGCAATCGTAGAAGACTTTGCAAATAGGTACGAACAAACATTGCCGGACTATATAGTTACGGTGCGCCCTGAGCAATGCGCCTACAGCTATAGCTTTCAGCTTCTTTGAATGGCATTCTGACCGCTGACAGCTGACGGCTACAATGCGACCGTTCAAGCTTCAGAGGCTTCAGACGCAGCGATCGATTCCAGCTTCGTACCGCACCGTTTGCAAAAGTGAGCATCCGGATCATGCAGTGCCAGTTTGCAGCTCACACACGTCGTTTGCACCTGGTTGGCCGTTTTCACTAGCCGCTTCACCAAATCTCCCAACTGCCACGGAATCAGCGCAATACCCGTCAAAATCATGAGCACAGTGAGCAGGCGTCCCAGTTCTGAGATGGGAGTAACATCGCCAAAACCAACCGTCGTCATGGTCGCTACCGAAAAGTAAACGGCGTCTAGAAATGTGCCAAACGCCTGCGGGTTAGTAGGATGCTCTACCTGATAAATCAAGCCAGAATACACAAAGATGATGATGAAGAGCGTGAGCAAAATGCGAGTAAAGATGGCACTATCTTCGGTGGTAACGTAGCCAAAAACGGTTTTTCCTTCAATAAAGCGAACCAGCCGTAGAATTCTAAACCAGCGAAATACTCGGAGAAAGCTGATATTGAAAATGTCAATATTGAAAATGCCAATAAAAAAGGGCAACACGACGAACAAATCAATCAAAGAAAAAAGGCTAAAGAAAAAGCGTGCTTTATGCTCAGCACACCAGAAGCGCAACAGATATTCAATGGCAAAAATGACGAGAATGCCGTTGTCGATCGCCTCCAATGTCTGCCTTAGGCTGCTAGAGAGGGGATACGTCTGAGCCACAAAAATTGCAGATGAAAGCAATACCAGTCCGGTGATTCCCAAATTAATGGCTCTGCCGATCGACGTTTCAATGTCTTCCAAATAAAAGGTAACTTTTTGTCGTAGCTGCATAAAACCTGGACTGATAGGATGAGAGTATAAAGCAAGTATTCAGACAGTATAAGGATCCCCAGTCATTTAATAGATCCATTGGTTTCAGCGGTCAGCGATCAGCCTTTAATTGCCTTCCGATTCCCCACTCCCCTCTTTCAGCCCTCTTTTATTTTTATGTCAAAACCTCTTTCCGCTGGCGATCGTGTTCGTCTCGTAGCACTCCCTGCTTTTGTCAAAACAGCCGATCCGATGCCTGCGCTACGCTCTCCTAACGTGCTTGCGATAGGAACAGAAGGCACTGTCATCAATCAACGACCCGGTGGCTATTGGAGTATTCATTTTGCGAATGGCACGTTTTTATTAGAGCCGCAATATCTAGAAGCGATCGAGCCTGGTTAGCGATCGTGAATACTGCTGACTCTGTGAAAACCGTAAGGGGAAAAAACGGCCTTTCAAATTAGTCCGTATTTCCACTCAGAATGATTGTTTAAAAAGACAATTTTTATGAAACAAGGGCAGATTCGTTAGTAAAAAAACATATCCGGGCAAGATAGCTATGCCATTGCTTGGTTAGTCACTATGCCTGATATTGCTGGGAACTCGCTAGGAACAGCTACATCGCTGAGCCTTACATCCAATGTTCAATCCCTCCCGGACATTGTGACCACCACTGCGAACGATTACTACCGCTTCACCTTGAGTCATCGGAGCAGCTTTAACCTTTCCCTCAATAATTTAAGTGCTGACGCAAATGTTGCGCTCTTAAGCAGTACAGGCAGTGTTCTCAGCGTCAATGGGGTCTTGCAATCATCCAGCAATACGGGCAATCTGGCTGAGTCAATTAATACCACCCTAGATGTGGGAACGTATTACATTCGGGTTGCTCCTGGTGCCTCTGCAAATACCGCCAGCTATAGTTTGAATGTCTCGGCTAAGAGTGACCTCAAATCAGATATCCTCTGGCGGAATTATGCCACCGGGGAGAATCTTTCCTGGCAGGTATCTGGCACGTCGCTAGAAGCATTCGCGTCTTTAGAGAAGGTGGCAGATCCCAATTGGGTCATGCAAGGGTCGGGCGACTTTAACCGAGATGGTCAAGCGGATATTGTTTGGCGCAACTCTAAGACGGGCGACAACGTGATCTGGTTGATGAATGGCACTGTCAGGACTGGTGCAGCCATCCTGGAGACAGTCGGCGATCTGAATTGGCAAATACAGGGAGTCGGCGATTTCAACCAGGATGGTCAAGCAGATATTGTTTGGCGCAACTATAAGACAGGCACCAACATTGCCTGGTTGATGAATGGCACCGTTAGAACGGGAACAGCCTCTTTCCTGTCGCTTAACGATCCGACCTGGCACATTCAGGCTGCTGGCGATTTTAACAGTGATGGAAAGTCTGATCTGGTGTGGCGTAATTACAGCACAGGTCAGAATGCCATTTGGTTGATGAACGGTAGCACACTCAGTACGGGCATTTTAATCAACTCTGTGGGTGGTAATTGGATCATCTCTGGGGTCGGCGATTTCAATCAGGATGGAAAGACCGATCTGTTATGGCGTAACTATAGCAATGGTGGCAATGGTGAGAATGCGGTTTGGTTGCTGAACGGCACGACCTTCAGTTCGAGTTATTTACTTAATCCGGTTGGTGATTTGAACTGGCGATCGCTCTCACCCTTTGTACGCGCGGTTGAACCTTCTCCCATCAGCGTTGCCGGAAACGCGCTGTCAAATGCCTTTAACTTGGGCAGCAATCTCACAGGCAGCGCCACCTACCGCAACTCGGTTGGCAGCCTAAATAACGACTACTATCAGCTCAATGTAGGCACGCCCAGTGCGGTTAATCTCACCCTGGCAGGCTTGACCGCGAATTTAGATGTGCAGCTCGTCAATAGCAGCAATCAAGTCTTGCAAAGTTCCACGCTGAGTGGCACCAGTGCCGAAACCATTACGAGCACTCTAGCGGCTGGTACTTATTATGTGCGCGTGTATGCGGCTAATGGGGGCACCAGTGCGTATGCGCTCAACCTGCTGGTTAACAATTTGCCTGTCATCATTACAAATGCAGGGCTGACACTGGATGAAGGTGCCACAACCACCATCAGCAGTAGCTTGCTCCAGGTAACTGATAACGACAATGCCGTCACGCAATTGACCTATACGCTTGGCAGTGTGCCAGGACATGGGGCGTTGTCTTTGAACGGGGCGGCGATCGGTGCAGGGGCGACATTCACGCAAACCGATATCAACACCAACAAACTGAGCTATCGTCATGACGGTAGCGAAACGCTTTCTGACACCTTTAGTTTCACCGTATCAGATTCCGCGGGCGGCACGGCGGCTAGCACGTTCAGCATTGCCGTCAATGCGGTGAATGATGCCCCTGTGCTGGCGGTTCCGGGGGCGCAAGTTGTTGATCAAAATGCCAACTCGTTGATTGCAGGCATTACCGTTGCTGATCCAGATGCGGGTACAGGCTCTGAGACGATTACGATCTCAGCCGCTAATGGCGTTATATCACTGGGTTTAACCGCAGGCTTAACGTTTGCTCAGGGCAACGGTAGTCCGGCGACATCTATCACCATGAGCGGTACACTGAGTGCCCTTAATAATGCACTGACCAGCCTGGTCTATCGCAGCAATGCGTCCTTCCAGGGGACGGATACCATCAGCATTTCTGTAAATGACCAGGGCAATACGGGTAAAGGTGGCGCGCTGACTGACAGCAAGACGATCGCGGTAACGGTCAACCCAGTCAACAAAGCACCCACGATTACCGTACCAGCGTCTCAGTCAGTCAACGAAGATACAAGTCTCTCCCTGTCTGGTATCAGCATCGGGGATGTAGACGCAAATGGCGGCAATGAGACCGTTAGCCTTTCAGCCATCAATGGCGTGCTCTCCCTGGGTACAACCGCAGGGTTGACATTCTCAACAGGAACTGGCTTGAAAGACCGCAATATCACGATGTCAGGCACTCTGGCACTCATCAATGCCGCGCTACAGAGCTTGACGTACCAAGCTGATAAAGATTTCAACGGGTCTGATGTCATCACCGTCAACGTGAATGACAATGGCAATACAGGCAATGGCGTAGCGCTCTCAGCCACCAAGAGCCTGTCGATCGCCGTTACGCCCGTCAATGACGCACCCATCTTAACGGTACCCACAGCTCAGGTCGTCAACGAGAATACAACCCTACATGTGACGGGAGTCAGTATTAGCGATGTAGATGCTAGCAGTGGCGCGATCGCGGTTAGCCTCGCGGCTACCAACGGCAAACTGTCCCTTGGCTCAACCACAGGTTTATCTTTCACCAGTGGGAATGGCAGCACTCCCAGCACGAGCCTCATTTTCAGCGGCACGTTGGCAGCAATCAACAGCGCTCTGAGCACACTTATCTATCAAGGAAACGCTAATTTCAGCGGGGCTGATTCCATCAGTCTGAATGTGAATGACAACGGCAATACGGGCTTTGGTATTCCGCTGAGTGATAGCAAGACGATCGCGCTAACCGTGCTGGGAGTCAATCAGGCTCCTGTCATCCAGGTTCCCTTAGCACCATCCACTACAGCCAACACCAACCTGACCATTACAGGGGTCAGCATTAGCGATCTAGATGCCGCAGGTGGCAATGAAACCGTCACGATCGCTGCCGCGAATGGGGTGCTGTCTCTACCGTCTAACGCCGGACTCACCTTCACTCAGGGGACGGGTAATCAAAATAATCGCGTGACGTTCCAGGGGACTTTGGCTGCCATTAATACAGCGATCGGTAATCTCGTTTACCGCAGCTATCCTGGGTTTACAGGCTTTGACACCATCACCATCAGCGTCAACGATGGTGGGAATACAGGTATCGGCACTGCCCTATCTGATACCAAAACGCTTTATGTGAACGTGGGCGGAGCCGTCAATACCCCGCCAACCGCTAACCCTGACAGCTACAGTACAACTCGCAACACAGTTCTTACTGTCACTGGGCAAGGTGTCCTTGCCAACGATACTGATGCTGATAGCAATACACTCACGGCCAACCTGCTAACCACCCCAACAAATGGCAGCGTCGTCTTCAGCAGCAACGGCACCTTTACCTACACGCCAAACGCTAACTATATCGGCAATGACAGCTTCATGTATCTAGCAAGCGATGGCATTGGCAATTCCAATCCAACAACCGTAAATCTTTCGGTCGCCGCACCGACCAACCAAGCCCCGAGTGCCGTCGCCGATAGCTTCACCCTGAGCCAGAACAGCACCTTCACCACCGGGAATGTCCTCACCAATGACAGTGACCCAGACAACAATGTGCCGCTCACGGCGACGCTCGTGGTTGGACCAACGCAAGGTAGCCTCACCCTTAATACCAACGGCACCTTCACCTACATCCCCACCGCCAACTTCAGCGGTACCGATAGCTTCACGTATGTGGCAAAAGATGCCCTTGGAGCCGCTTCCACCACAGCCACTGTGAGTCTGAGTGTGACGGCACCAACCAACCAGGCACCGACGGCCGTCGCCGATAGCTTCACCCTGAGCCAGAACAGCACCTTCACCA
>NZ_JCACKR010000047.1:0-4304 GCF_059505485.1 Stenomitos rutilans | reverse complement strand
CTCGTTTACTCAAAACGATGGTTCGGCTCTGTCCCTGATTCGGGTAGCTAACTTTTTGCCTTTCCCAAGCTTTCTGGTTAGCGCCCCAAACCTTTCATAAAACTGAGTATCGAAGCCGTTAACCCTCTCTGTTTGCTGCAGTGGGGGTTTTGGCTTCTAAAGTGCCCTAGAACATAACCACACTCCTTGTTATTGCAGCGGGACAAACTTGAAGGGCTAAAGCATCCCCCTGTAGGTGGCGCACGAGCGATGGAGAGTGCCCAGCTAACCGCATAGAAGAATCCTCTGTGCCTAAGGCATAGTAGATCGGATGCCCTTCGAGGCGCTCATCATCTTTTGAATCAACGCGTTGCAAGCGTCCGAAGTCATTTTGGGATAGGGGCTCGACTCGCGGGTTCCCAAGTTAAGGTTTGCTCTAGTCTCAGAAACAGCAAACGGCAGAGCTTTCTAGCCATTTGGCTATCAGTCCTGCCGCTCCCTCTGAAGGCTACGGATATTCAAAGTGCTTTGCGTTGGTTAATAATTTAACTCCACTTGCCGCTAAGTGCAAGTGTACTGTCAATCTTTCTCAGTCTTGCAATGAGCCTGCTAGAGCGTTTGGTCTAACCCTTGTCCAATGGTTAGGGCTACTCGCCACCCCCTTTCTGGTTTACCTTCTAAAATCGCTTACGGCACCTTGACACCCTCACGGTTGCCAAAGCTGGTTCATGTCAAAGGTCATGACCTCTCGAGGTTGAAGGGAATCGGCTTCTCCACGCCCGTAGTACCTTCAAACCAGCTGTCATCATACTCTCTTCTACCCTACCGTGTGCAAGCCGAACGGTTGGCTGTCTGGGGGGTTAGTGTCTAACTCAACCCCCGATCGCTACCATGCCGCCTATGGCACTGTCATGTGGAACCCTTCTCCTGCAAAACTTAGAGAGGTTAAGTGTCACAGCACCGGAGAAAAGGCTTTCCAAAGCAAACTTTGAGGTCGCACTTTAGCCACTGAGCGGCTCCTGTCATCAGGGTGCAACCTCGTCACTATGCTTGGTAAACAACGCTTGTTTGACCCATTTCCGCACCGTGCTTTCAGAAACGCCTGTCAAGACCGCAATCTCTCGGTAATCCTTGCCTTCCTGTCTAAGCAGCAAACACTGGTCTCTGACCGACACCAAGTACTGGGGCGGTCTTCCAGCGCTTCGACTAATTTGGGCACTAGCAGCCCACTGCCGAATGCGACTGGCTGGTACCTGAGTCAAGCCCTCAATGGCGTTCGGTGTCTTGCCTTGCTGGTAGAGTGCTAAGCAGTGCCTCTTAGTCTCGGCAGAGTAAAACGGGTGCCTCACGAGACCTGCATCATGTACCCAGCTTTTGATGGTGTCGGCTGGCACCCCAGTTAACGCTTCAATTTTGCTGGTCCGCTTGCCTGACTGATAGAGATGAAGACAGTGCGCTCGCATCGCCGCTGGATAGATCACCAAGCGTGGGGGCAAGCCAGCCGCTTTAGCCCACCTTCGGAGGGTGCGGCGATCGCCAACGCCTGTCTTTGCCTGAATTTCACTCAGCGGGCAGCCTTGTGCATACAGCGCCAACGCCTCCTCCCTAATCGCTGGTGGATGAGGGTAAGTACACTTGGGTGACGCAGTCGCCGGAAACACCGCTTCCGGTATTGCACTCAGTTTCATCTGTGTTAGCACCTTGAGCTGCTGACAATCCAAGCAAGTCCGACACTCTGGACGTAACCCTGGAGCCTCACACCCACAACTGAGTTGCCACTCCTGTAGCACTGCGGCTTGTGCCGCTTCAAAACGGTCGGCGGCATCACCAAAAATATCGATCGCGAACTTAATCATCTTCCTTCACCTGTGCAATGTCGCCATGAGTGGCTGGATCAACAAACCGTTTTAAGTCAACCTGGATTTCTTTGCCGCCCAAAAGCACCACCCGCTCCACGAGTTTGAGATACATGATCTCTCGTTCTGCTTGCGTCAGGGTGTACCAGAAATTGAGATTGCGAGCTTGCGCGTGATGCATGATCTGAACGGCTGTGCTGTCCGCTGTGAGGCGTGACTCTTTGAAGTGCAGCAATTGCTCGATCTCCTGCTGTATACTGTCCCGAGCGATCTGGACGTGGGCATTAGGCTTGAGGTGGTCAAGCTCCTGCAAACTTTGCTGCAACTCCACAATTTTGGCTGCCCTTTGTGTGTCTTCCTGTTGCCGTACGTGCGCTTGCTCTGGTGCATGCGCTGTTTCAACAAGCTGGTCGATAATGGCTTGATCAATCCGGTCTAAGTTGACACAACTGTGGTTACTGCAGCCAGTACTGGAGTGCCGACAGCCGTAATACTTGGCTTTCGGACCCGTTTTCAGGACGCATTTAGTTTGGCACTGCCCACAGTAGACCAGACCGGTCAGATAAAACGTGGTGCCTGCTGTCCTGCACCTGGCGACACCAGGTTTCAAAATCAACTTCAGTTCTTCAAGTTCCTCATCACTCAAAAGACGTTCATCTGGATGAGTATTGGCATGAACCTCCCACTCATCGGGAGCTTTCATCCGTTGCGTGGCACCTGTATTGGTGTATTTGTGATAAGCAGTATGCCCGACTAGCACTGGATTCAAGACCCAGTCCGCTAAATCTTTAGGCGCACTCCAAAATTCCAATTGCTCTAGAAAGACAATGCTTTTGCGATTCATCTTGCGCCTGGAAGCGCCATGCTCACCGATGATATTGCTGTAGCATTTCGTCTTGGGAATGCCATACTCCTCACGCATCTGACCCAGCGTCTTTGTCTTCATGCGTGTCTGCAACAAGGTTTCCACGATTTCTCTAGCAATATCAGCTTTACTCAGCCCAGCCAGTCTGGGTGAATCATCGGCATCATGGTAAAGCTCACGGTAGTTTGCCGGACGAGCAGCCAGGACGCAGACACAAGGCTGGCGATTGAGCTTGTACTGCTCGTCCACCACGATATAGCCCCAAGGCGGGCGTGGACAGGCAGCGAGTCTCTGCCGGCGATAGTTCTGTCCTCTAGAAACCCGCTCGCGCAACATGTTGCGCTCGTAGACCGCAAAGAGTGACTGTAAATCCGCTTGCAGCTCACCAGAGGCACTCTCGAAATCAACAGTGCCTTGATCCAAAAGCCGAATTTGTACGTCATGCTTCTGAGTCAGTTCCTTAAATTTGAGGTAGAGCGCACTGCTCCGCATGAGCCGATCCCAACGCGTTGCCACAATTTCAGCGACCTCGCCACGTTCGACTAAAGCCATCAATCGATTGAGGCTATGTCTATTGGTTTCGGCACCCGATTCAACATCATAGAGAATCTTGTCTTTAGCGACTCCAGCCTGCGCTAAGCGATCCAATTGCTGTTCTAAAGCATGAAAATTTTCGGCTTGCTCCTGGCTAGAAACTCGGCCATAACCCATAACTTTGGGTTTAAGCAGGATCATGCTGACCATCCTCCTCAGCCTTTTTCCTTTGTTCTAAAGCACGAGAGTTTTCGGCTTGCTCCTGAGTAGAAACTCGGCAATAACCGATCATTTCATGCTGGCGGCGCTGCTGTTTCTCCTGCTGTTTCTTTTTCACTGGTAAGTTGGAGTCAGGAGCCTGAGCGTTATGGGGCTGGCAAGCGTGCCTCTGAGTCAGAGCCTTCATAGAGGCCAAGATGTGCTCCCCTATCGGCGTCAAATCGGCTTCACCTTCGTCCAGCAAGAAGAGCCTGGTCTTTGCGGCTCTGAAGACGTCAGAAATTTTCAGATAAACATCGGAGCTTCTGGTCAGTCGATCCCAGCGAGTCGAAACGACGGCGTGAATACTTTTCGCTTCGGCTAGCTTTAGAAGAATGGCTACGCCTTCTCCATCGTTATCTGAACTCGAGCTAAACTCACAGATCATCGTCTTGACACCTGCGGCTCGGATTCTAGAAACCTGCTCTAAAAATGCGTTTGCTCCATCCTGGTCTTGATCATCGGCGCGAATATAGCCGATTGTTTTTGCTTGATTAGCACGAGTAAATTTCATCAGTTCTCCAATCTTTGGGCATTCATTGTCTAAGAAAAAGCAGTCTAGTGAGAAGATTTAATGCTCATCTTTGATCAGCATACTATCAGGAATTTCCTATTTTTTGTGCAACTGTGAATCAACTAACGCTTGCACAAAAAATGGGAAAATTAAACAAAGTAAGCTCTAGAAAAGGCTGCAAAATGTTCGCCTTTCTTCCTAATAGTTATGCAATTTAGATCGCCCGTGTTCACAAACTTGCTTGGGAGCATGTCACCTTTGTAGCGAGTAGAAATACTTAAGAGGGCTAAGGTGCTGG
>NZ_JCACKR010000046.1:0-4479 GCF_059505485.1 Stenomitos rutilans | reverse complement strand
CTGCTTCTAGATTGCCCAGAAGACTCGTCAGACTTTTATTGACTGACCACTAGGCTGCAAAAAAATCTCTGATCGTGAAGTCGCAGGCGAAGTGTGTGATCGCCTGTACGGACTGTCCAACGTGCAGTTGCGTGTGGTGCAATTGCAGTTGGGCGATGAAATGATTGAGCTAATTGAATTTCTCACACCGAAAGGGAGACCGATCCCAGCCGATTCCCGGAGTCACGATCGCTGGTTTCAACATCTCGCGATCGTGGTTAACGATATGTCAAAGGCGTATCAGCACTTACGTCAACATTGGGCACCGCAAACTTCACCCAATCCACAGACGTTACCTAAATGGAATCCTGTGGCTGGAGACATTCAATCCTTCTACTTTAAAGATTTAGATGGTCACAATCTTGAATTGATTCAATTTCCAACCGATAAAGGCGATTCTAAATGGCACCAGGCAACCGAAGCACTTTTTTTGGGTATTGACCACACAGCGATCGTGGTGGGCAATACAGCTGCCAGTCGAGCCTTTTACTGCGATCAACTGGGCATGGAGTTGCAGCAAGAAAGCCAAAATTCTGGCTCTGAGCAGGAGCATCTTAGCGGGGTTTCTGATGTGCAGGTGCAAATTAGCAGTTTGAAAGCACCAAATGGTTTTGGGCTTGAGTTGTTGGCATATATAAACCCCAATGATGGGCGATCTATGCCTGCTGACACTCGTGCCAATGATGTGTGGGTTTGCCAAACGACGCTCGTGGTGCCGGATATAATTGCGGCAACTCAGCAGCTACAGGCAGCACAGCCTTTGACCCTGTCTCCAATGGTTACAGTCTCAGAACCAGCGTTAAGCATTCAACACGGCTTTCTTACGGCAGACCCTGATGGTCATCTGCTTCGGATCGTACTTGGGATATGACAGCGTATAGAGGGTTGAGGGTTACAGCCGCTTCAAGCGACATCTTGCCCTTCTACGGGAACCCAGTGCAACTAGAGGCCTAAACGTCGAAACGATAGCGGATTGCACCGGTCTTGGGATCATTGGTAACTTCGGCATAGTCTAGTTGCTGCGCCTCTTTAAGCAAAGCCTTGAGTGCCGCCGGTTCTAACTCCGTGTGCAAAGCCGCCTGCGCCAGCGATAAGGTCCCACCGTTAGCCTTCGCTGCCTTTAAGAGCTTCTGCATGGGTGGCATGGCTGTGGGTACAGGTCCCACACTCGCAGTCGCGATTGACTGATAGGGTTGACCAAGATAGCGACCGCGTAAAGTCTGATTACGCTCGTTGACCATACCGGGAATCAAAGCCAGGTCGATCAGTTGCCCAAACCCGAACAGACCGAACGTGAACAGATAGAGCAAGCCGGAGCCAATTTTGCCCGCGTAGAACCGTTGCCCACCGCAGAACCCGAACAAACAGGTACACCAAAGCAGGTAAGCGACTCCAGTATCGATTTGAGGCGGCATGGTTGTAATTTTGCGAAAGCAGCTTTTACTTAAGACTACCCACCCGCAAGCAGTGGTTCCGCACTCAAGTACCAGTACGCCTCAAACTGACGTTGCTCTAACCCTTAAGCACAGTGCTACCAAGGGTTACTCTAGATTTTCGCCAAACGGGAGTACTAGCTGGTCGCGTCTGTCCAGTCGTTGACGTTCCTGTGCTATCTCCACTTGCCGCCTCGCTTTGACCTGGTTCAACACCTGTTTAATATAGGCAATCCCCTCCTCTTGGGTCATATTTTTCGTCTCTGCGTAACTCAAATCCTCACCAGGAAAGCTATTACACCCGATCGCCCCTGGTTCCACACGTTCCAAAGCGCTAGTAACCCCATCAGACAGCGTATTACACCCGCTTTCACCCAATAAGTTTGTGTGACTGGTGGAGCTGGATGCCGCCCACGCGCACTCCGGCTCCACAGCACTCTGAAGCGCGCCGATTGTTGCGTTTTGTAAATGCCTGGGATGCCACAGATCGCGATGCCGATAGAGTGTCGCTCCACTCAGTCCATAGGGGATGAGGGCATCGAAGCGCTCGGTAATGCCTGACGGGAGTGCTTCTTGCTCTAAAAGGTCAGCGACGGCTTGTTGAATGCGTGCTCTAGCCTCAGCTTGTTGTTGCTGGTTCCAGTTGGGCTCTGACTCCTCAGGGCGATCGGAACTGAGTTCTGCTGGACGTTTATCAGTGCCGTAATGAAAGTAGTGGCTTTGTTCAACAGCGAGCCTCCAGTCTTGAGCGCGTTGCTCAATCTCCTGTTGATGCTGACACCAAGCGTGGTAGCCGGGTAGGGCTTGTGCGGTTGTGACGATATCGTGTACCAGAGCATGGCCTTCTAACGGCTTGTCGGTATAGAGGACATGCCCAAAGATGTAAGAACGCATGGCAATGCGTCCGAGTAACCGATTGGTCTGCCCGGAACCCGTCCAACCCTGCTCAATTTCGGCATTCAGGTCATGCAGAAACTTGTCGGCTTTGCCGGTGACACGAAACTGTCGTCGTCGCGCGGCTTTGAGAATCCGTTCCAACGCCTTGGTGTCGAGGCTGTTGCGACTTTGAGCGAACTGCCAGTGCTGCACAAACGTCTCTTGATTGCCCCAAATCATCTGGAGGTCTTGATTCAGGAGATACGACCCCGCTTGCATGGGGAGACGATGACCGTTGTAGAGACTGTGCTCACTACTGGTGACGTAAGCTTTGCAGTTGGGAAACACTTCGAGTTGTCCAGGAGCCAGTTTGAACCCGTTGTTTTCCAGCAGGGTAGAGACGGTCAGGGCGATCGCCCATGTCTTCTGTTCGGTGTCCAAGGGGAAGTAGAGATGGAGACCGCCGCTGTAGCTGGACGTGCAGACCACGGCTTGCACCAGTTCTAAGACTTCCAACGCTCCGATTAACCGCCGCCAGGCGAAGCGATCGCGCGTGGGGTGATAAATACTGCCCTTGTCCACATCGAGGACACAGTAACGGGTGGTGGGACCAAAGCGGACACCGTAGAGCATCGCGCCCTATTGCAGCAGGCGATCTGAAAGGGGATGACGGCTCTCGGTTTGCCAGTCGGGTCGCTCGTCGGGATGGGGGTGCTCGGCCCAGAGATAGTCATAGCGGTGGGGCCAGAGCGCGAGGAAGCGATCATCGCTTTCTTGGACAGATGGAAAGGTACGGGAGGGGGCTACCTGCATGAGTTGCCCTCCCTAAACAAAGCAAAAATTCGATGCACAAGTTAACTCCCTAGGTCTGTAGTGGTGACCGACAGGAAGCCATGCAAAATTAAGAGCAATTTGTCAAAGTTGTTTGTTGAGTGACGATTATGTCGTCAATTTCCAGCAAAAACCACAGCCGTTAGAGACAGCTATTGCCTTGCCGATTCACATTGACGGAGCGTAGATACAGAAAGCGTTCTAGCCCATCTGGCACCTTTTTGCCTTTATGTCGGCTCAACCCCGAGTCGAAGCATTCTAGAGATCCAAATTGATACGGGCCTGTATCGTCGCCAAGGTGGAGCAATTACTAACTTTGAAAGAACTTTGCCACAACCACAATCGGATCTGGCACAGCAACTTCTGAAAGACCCCCATAACTTTGATTTCCTCACTTTAGCGAAAGCAGCGCAGGAACGGGATTTGGAAAGGGCTTTAGTGGATCACATTCGGGATTTTTTGCTAGAACTGGGAAGCGGTTTCTCGTTTGTCGGTAGCCAGCATCCCATTGTGGTGGATGGATAGGAATATCGAATTGACCTCCTTCTCTACCACTTCAAGTTGCGATGCTTTATTGTTATTGACCTCAAGATGGTTGAGTTTCAGCCAGAATTTTCAGGGAAGATGAATTTCTATGTTTCAGCCGTCAATGCCCTCTTGCGTCATCCAGACGATCAACCAACGATCGGCATTGTTCTTTGCAAATTTAAGAACAAAACGGTTGCTGAATTAGCGCTTCAAGGAATGACTCAGCCCATAGGTGTCTCAACCCACAGAATTGGTTCCGATCTGCCTGAGCAACTTAAAATCCTCATTCCTACAGTCGAACAGCTTGAAATAGAATTGCAGACCATCAAGGTCGAAAGTAACGCTTTGAATGAGCAGTTGTAACCTATCACTATTTATTCACGGGGACGAGAACGTCAGAAGGTATGAAGTCTGAGGTTATCTAACCCAGTGGATTTTTATTTGCTTACAGTATGCCAGCAGAACCGGGGTACCGTAGACTAGCTATGTAATTCCGATCCTACTCATGCCGATCGTCGCGATTATTAATCAAAAAGGTGGAGCAGGTAAGTCAACCATTGCTGTACATTTGGTTCGCTGGTTGCAAAAGCAGAAAGCCTCTGTATTGCTTGTAGACGCTGATGCTCAATGTTCCTCCTCGAAGTGGCTGGCACGGTTGGAGCAAAATATTTCCTATCAGATTTTACAAGACCCAGATGAACTTTTAGATGAATTACCGAAGTTAAATCACCTCCGGCTTTGCCGGAGGCTTATCTTTGTTAGCCCCCCAAGG
>NZ_JCACKR010000045.1:0-4662 GCF_059505485.1 Stenomitos rutilans | reverse complement strand
CTTGGTACGTACTATATTACACCGTCCGTACCCAATCCGCCTAAAAACTGCTGCCTAAGACATAGAGACTGGGGCTGCTAGAACACCCTTTTCCTGGGTTTAGCTTAAGAGAGCGATTGCCCCTAGTGCTGCAACACTAGGGGCAATCGCTCTCTACTCCACATTAAGTGGCAGAATTGTCTTCCAGGAACTTTCGGAGTGCCTGCA
This sequence comes from Stenomitos rutilans, assembly GCF_059505485.1. Lineage (NCBI taxonomy): Bacteria > Bacillati > Cyanobacteriota > Cyanophyceae > Leptolyngbyales > Leptolyngbyaceae > Stenomitos > Stenomitos rutilans. The sequence goes on along the minus strand of NZ_JCACKR010000045.1, from coordinate 4,455 downwards.
ACTCTTCAGCATTTAGTTTGACCAGACCCCGACATGGTAATGCGGCTGGATGATGCTCTCGAAGTCCTGGGCTAAATGAGTAGTCGTATAGAAAATCACGTTGTGCGATTCGTTGAAGCATGACTCACGGTGAAAGCTCCAAGTAACGGGTAGCTCAGAGTCAACGCTTCTTAACCAATCTCAAAGCTGTTTCCGTAAAAATACGCTCGAAGATAGGCAGTAGCTTGCTTAACCTAGGGTCAGGAAGGCATTCATTGCCCTTCGTCTTCTCCTTGGCTGCCACCGCTGGAGCGAGAAGAAAACGGTTCCAACAACAGGTGGTTCAATAGAAGATCTTAAGTTTCAAGACAGAGATCAGCACTCCTGGGCAAGGCTCAGAGGCTGGTCTCTGTTTTTTTTGGCTTTCAACGGCTGCATGAACTTCGGATCGTTTGCGTTCCTCCCAGCAGAAATGGCTTTCTTCTCTAAATGCGATTTCTGCCTCTTTGCTTGGTTTGACGTTGCGTAGTTTGTGCAGGATCCATCTGGCTAACCTGTGAAAGAACTCCGAATCGCTTCCTTAAGCAACTAACGTCTGCCTCATTCCCCACAATCCTTATCCCATAGACAAAACGGAGGCTCACTAAATGCACAACTTTTTGAAACAGGTTCAACGGAAGCGCACCTTGCTGAAAAAGTTGTGCCATTCCCTATCCCTCTATTACCGACTCCACCTTATCTACCAACTCCAGCTCATCGCTTGGTACATCCGTTACCTCAAGCTGGTGAGCCTGCTCTGTCAGTCAATTTCGTACCTTACTCAATGGATCAAGAAAATTATGGACCAGATTACAGCGTCTTATGGTCGCGTCTCCTCCCAGGAGCAAAACCTGAATCAAAAAGCGGCTGAGCAACAAGTGTCCTTGCTCAAAAAGCACAACCCAGACCAGATCTACTTCGATGTTGAAAAAGGCGGTGTGAGCGATCGCGAACAGTTGTGTAAACTTCTCGCTCTGATGCGCTTGGGTCGTGTTAAGACCCTCATTGCGGCTCGCTTAGATCGACTCACCCGCAATGACGAGCTCTATGCCGAACTCAAGCGTCTGCTCAAAGAGCATGACATCAAGCTCTATCTCATCGACTTGGGTGACGTTGACCTAAACACGGCTTCTGGTGAACTTAACCTGGATATTCGATGCTTGTTGGCAGTCCACGAGCGTCGTGAACTACGCGATCGAGTTCGCCGGGGACACCGATACCGCCGGGAGCGCAAGGCACCTTTTGGTCGTGCGCCTTGGGGCTATATGGTCAAAAACGAACAGTTCGTTAAAGATACTCGCCCCCGGGTCTGTTTACTCGAACAGCGCCCTGAACCCTACGAACATCTGGTGCATGAGCCAGATGATTCGTCACAACTGGTGCGCGGTCTTAGCTGTGCTGATATTGCCCAGGAGGCTCTCGCTTTGTATCTAGAACTGAGGCATCCTGGTCCAGTACTCGGCGCACTTCGCAAGAAGTATGGCATTCCTCATAAGCGGGAAGTGGCCATCCTGCAGGAAGACCGGGAACGCCGCGCTGAGGTCTTTAGCGGCGTCTATTACACCGAGAAGACTCGTAAGAGCGTTGACCCGACTACGTCTGAGGAACTGTTGCTCTACAACGCCCCCCATAGTCTGGTGGAATGGATACTCAATCCTGTTCTGCGGGGGCATACCGTCTACAACAAGTATGACAAAGCCAAGCGTACGCTTCCCCCTGAGCAATGGGATATCCAGTACGACACCCACACGCAGCAGCGTTACCTCTCGGAGGAGCAGTTCGAGGAGTTGCGGAGCATCATCAAAACCAACCATCGCAGGGTAGGAACGCCTGGGGCGACCTTTTATCTCACGCGCTTGATCCATTGCGATTGCTGTGGTCATCCGATGGTGCTCAAGCATAGTCCACAGTACCAGTACTATGGTTGCCGCAATACCGCTGCTCATTGTCAAAATCGGGGCTGCGTCCGTACTGAAAAGCTGGATGAGGCAATCATTCGCCGGGTAATTGAACGCTCTCTCCAAGTCGCTGGGTCTCCAGCCGCTGCTCGGATTCCAGTGCTGGAATCACCTGAGGTTTTGGCACTACGGGAGCAAATTACGGAGACGGAACTGTTGCTGCAGAGACGACCCACCGCAGCGCTTAAACAAGCCTACAGCGACATGCAGAAAGAGCTTCAGGAGTTCACCCGAAACTCGGAGCACCTCGCTTTTATCAGTGCCTCAGCGGAGGAGATCCTGATGTCTCCCTATGCCCGCAATGTGGCGTTCTGGTACAGCCTGATCCGGCAGGAAAGGGAGTTGCTCTATGACAGGTTAGTCAGGCGGGTAATGGTCCGGGATGGGGCAGTGGTGTCTGTGGCACTCCACGCCTAGACGTTGATGGGTGAGGGCGGTGGGTGAGTCTTTCATGCTCGCCCTAACCTGGCTTTGGAAAACGTCTGTTCTGTTGTTTTTGTTCATCTTGTTGTTATTGATGAGGATGGTCTTATGACATCTCAATTAACGTTAAGCACATTGCAAGCAGCCGCTGCCCGTTACGATGAAGCGGCTGCAAAAGTTTTGTCCGCATGGGAGTGGGTGTGTGAATGCTCATCACCGGGGCAATCCTTGGCCTGTTTGGACTGTACAGGCTTCAAATTATTCATCGAATTGGTCCAGAAACAGTCATGCTCAGAGGCTCCTGGGGAGTTTCCGCATATCCTTCCAGCCAGGCAGTTGCCCCCATACTCTGCAACCCTCAAACAGGACTGTATCCTCTTGTTCCAGAAGGGCTACACGACGGAACAAATTCAATACTTCACAGGCATGGGCAACCAAACCGTACTCCTGAGTTGGTTGCGGGAGGCAAAACTGATGGGCAGTACTACCCGAGATTATGAGCATCAGAAGCAGCGGTGTATTGAGCTTTCTCTCAAAGGTCTACTGCCAGTGCAGGTACAGGTGGAAACCGGCGTCCCCGCCGATGTCGTGAGCCGTTGGCTCAGAGATGTCAATATTCAGCAGAAGCGGCGGCAGTTTTCTCAGGAGGATAAGCAACACTGCCTTGCGCTTTACCTGAGCGGGAAATCGTTGCTAACGGTTGCCAAAGAAATGGATATTCCTCGGTCTACAGTCGAGAGTTGGGTGAGGCGATCTGGAGCCCAGCGTGCTCGGGTTAAAGGCGGTGGGAGACCTCCCATCTATGCAAAAATGTTTAAGCTAGAGTGTGTCGCACTGGTCCGAGAAGGCAAGAGCTGTGTCGAGGTTTCTGAGATCAAGGGGTGCTCTGAGACTGCTGTCCGGGAGTGGTGGCAGAAATTTAAGGATGTTCCTGTCGATCAAGTCTGACAAGTACCCACCAGTCAAGGGCTAGCAAAGGCGGGGCGTACTGGCAATTTTGTTTGGCATTGCACAACTATGCGATCGCCAAAGGCGAAGGGATCAGTGAGCCGTCAAGCAGAACCCAGTTTTGAACGGTGTATAGTAGCTCTGGACCAGACTTGGACAATCTGGTGCTCAAAAAGGGGTAGTACAGCGCCTCTTTTTGAGCGCTTCAAAGGCTGCTATCAAATGACAGTGACATTGGCAGCATGACAGCGATCAAGGGTTGAGTTAGACTACCCTCGGATAGCCGTTCGGCTCGTACACAGTAGTGTAGAAGAGAGTATAACAACGGATGGCTCAAAGGTACTAAGGTACTACGGGCGTGAAGAAGCCGACTCCGTTCAACTTCAAGAGGGCATGGAACTTGGCATCAACCAGCGTTGGCAACTGTGAGGGTGGACAAGTGCCCCAGGCGATTCTGCAAAGCAAGCCGGAAATGACGCGACGGATAGCCTCAACCGTCTGATAGGGGTTAGACCAAACGCTCGAACAGGCTCATTGCAGGGCTGAGCAAGATTGACAGTACACTTGCACTTGGCGGCAACTAGAGTTAGATTGTTAACCAACGCCAAGCAATCTCAATATCCGTAGCCTTCAGAGGGAGCGGCAGGACTGATAGCCAAACGGCTAGACAGCTCTGCCGTTTGTTGTTTCTGAGACTCGGGCAAACCTTAACTTGGGAACCAGCGAGATCCTACGCAGAATGACTTCGGCTGATTGCAATGCGTTGCTTCAAAGATTATGAGATCCTCAAAGGACATTCGATCTACTATGCCTTAGGCATAGAGGATTCTTCTATGCAGTTAGCTGGGCACTCGCCATTGCACATGCGCCACTACCCGAGGGATACTCTAGCCTGTCAAGTTTGTCCCGTTGCAATGACAAGGAGTGTGGTTATGTTCTAGGACACTTTAGAAGCCAAAAACCCCCACTGCGGCAAACAGAGAGGGTTAACAGCTTCGCTACTTAGTTTTATGAAAGGTTTGGGGCACTAACCAGAAAGCTTTAGGAAGGCAGAAAGTTAGCTACCCGAATCAGGGACAGAGCCGAACCATCGTTTTGAGTAAACGAG
>NZ_JCACKR010000044.1:0-106130 GCF_059505485.1 Stenomitos rutilans | reverse complement strand
CGATTGCAGAAGCAACCGTACACATAACATAACGAAATTCACAAGACTTGTAAAGGGTTTGTTACGATAATTTTTTGATCGCACAGTCAAAACCTTTAAACCTCGCTGTGTCGATCGTGCAACTGTTTTCGCAAACGCAAGGAGAATGAACCTTTGAGAGTGTTAGCCCCGATTGTGTGAAAGTAATTAGTCCTCAGTGAGCATGTGAGCATTCACTTTGAGAATTAGCAATATTTCTCAATTTTCGTCTAACTCATATTAGGTACGAACAGCGTCAACTGAAGGCGAATTTTATCTTTCGGTGCTACCTGTTGCTGCTTCGCTTTCAACGCCCCACTCTCCGCCATGCGTCAAGACAGACTCCCACTCTTCAGCCGATAGGGGTTCTACCTGAAAAGTAGCTCCAAAGCACCCTTCCGCTGCTACCGTCAAAGCGTTGATTACAGTGTCAAACAGCGCTTCTGGTGGTAATGCCAACGAAAGAAGCGGTTGCTTTGGTACCACGCTAAAAACTTGTTGATGTAAGGCAGGATCAGTGCAAAGGCGCATCGAGCCATGCTGTAAGGCTCCTGAACCACGACGCAGTTGAGCACTGCCAATAAGCTTAGACCCATCTGCTAGGACGAGATCTGCACCCGTTGCAGTGCTGAAGCAGTTAGGGTTGTGGATGTAGCTTCGCCCAACCTGCCCATATTGCAACTCGACACCCAGCGATCGCCAACCCTGGATCAAGAATTCGCAAATGCTTCGATACGCCTGCAACCGATTAATCGGCAAACCCGACATAACAACGGCATAGGTTAAATCTCCCTGATGGAGGACTGCACGGCCCCCTGTTGGTCGTCGTATCAATGACAGTGGTTCACCTTGCCAGGTCAAATGTTGCCAATGCCCTGGCCAATGATGCTGATGGTAGCCCAACGAAATTGCAGCAGGCTTCCAGGTATAAAAGCGCAGTGTTGACGGCTGCTTCCCTTGCAGGTGCTGGGCTAACAACCAGGAGTCTAGCGCCATTTGAACACTCCCTGGCGCGTTCAGAGGTGGAATGATCCGCCAGGTTTGCATAAGAGCCACATGGGTGCAAGAACACTCGAAAGGCAGAAACACGCTGAATGCACGGGTGATGCTGTCCTCTGCTTTCCAGCTTCTAGCTCATTCTAAAAACTGGCAACCGACCACGGTTCAGGTTTAGCTTGCGCCAAACTCGGCTTGAAGCGGTTCATCTTGCTCGTCGGCGATCGTTGCAACGAGGGTAATTGCACGTGAAATCTCACCAGGAGAGAGATCAGCCAGCGATCGTGCCGACAACACGACAACATCATTCTGCAAAATCGCGAAGCGAGCTTCTAACGTTCCAGACCAGTTCAACTCAAGCAACTTGCGAGTGAGCTTAGCTTCATCTTTTGCTGGCAGCTTCAAAACGGTTGACCAAGCACTGATGGTGTCTTCATTAGAAAGCCCAGTTAGTTGAACAAACACCTCAACTGTGCCGTACTTGAATTTCCAAATGTAGCCGCCATCAATCGTGCTAACCATCGCGGTGTTGTCGCTATCCAAACTGTCAATCACCGTCTCAATGACATCCACAATATTTGTAGCAGTGATGCTGTCAGTTCTAGAATTGACGACATCTTCATCCGCTGGGGTCTGAGGAGAAGTAGTGGAGCTTGGTTGGGAGGTTGTCATAGAAAGTTCTGTGCAATCACATGGGTAAGCGTTAAACGTAGAGTTGCAGATCAACGCGCATCGATCTCTACCGTTATCTCACCAGTATGGCATTCTGAGTCTACCAGGATTTACGCAAAAACCATTTTGAGGGACGGATTTTTGAGTTTCCGACACAGGTAGTCATCAAGTAAACCGTGCTTGAGCTGATCAATCGATCGCCCATTTAGCAAGGGCATTGAGGCTGACCCAAACCAGAAAGGCACAACTGATATGGGTGCGTTGAATCCGTGCTTTACGGCACTGGCAAGCCTCTAACCCGGTTACCTGGTTGCCCTTGCGCTGCCATTGCTTGATCTTTCAGGATTTTTGCCAGCCAACTATGCCTTCTTCCTTGGCGTAAATCCTGAGATGTATCCAAAAAAAAGCCCAGACACAACGGCCTGAGCTTTTTGAATTATATTTTGAGACGATTGGCGGTAGTAACTGGCTCGATCGCCTGAGTCTCCCTAAAGACGCTCACACATGAAGCGCTCCACCTTGGTAGCAAATTAGTTGCGAGAAAAGCTATTGTTGCGACGACCACCGCCACCACCAAAGGAAGAACCTCTGTCTTCGCGGGGCTTCGCTTTGTTGACTTTCAAATCGCGACCCATCCACTCAGCACCGTCGAGTGCTTCAATGGCAGCCGCTTCTTCAGCGTCACTACCCATTTCAACGAACCCAAAGCCACGAGGGCGACCAGTCTCGCGATCGGTGGGCAATTGAACTCTTTTAACTGAACCATACTCTGCAAACACAGAACTCAGATCAGCTTCTGCAACGTCATAGGAGAGGTTGCCTACATAAATCGACATAGATTGGCTCCAAAATCAGAAGGTCGTAGAGAGTGAGATTTCGGAGAGAAGCCTGCCAATACAAAACGTGAAAAACTCGTCAAGACTAGAAACAAATTCTGCAACCGATTACTTATTCTCACTCGTTATCATAACACTGCCTTAAGTGTTTTCCTCCCTTACAGGTTGCGACACCGAAACAATACTTAACATTCAAATTGTACGTAGTTAACAAACGATCGAAGTCTATAGAAGGCTAGAGGCTAAAGGAGTTGATTGATTGTTGGTTGTTGGAAGAAAACTGACCGCTAGCGGCCGATCGCTCACAGAAGGATTAATGCATGATGAGTAGTACTTATCACATCCTACAAAATTCGGTGTGACTTCATTTTCATTCTTTAGCTTTGCAAAGCCGCTAGAACAACCTTGAGTAGGCTTATCCAGGATGGTGCTGCTTGAAGGACTGTGAACCGTCGCGCGAGTTGCAACAAGTTGCGATGACGAGCAAACCAAATAGGCAGGGGGAAACCCCGAAAGGGTGCTCGTAATACCGACTTCTGTGGGTGGTCAAAGAGGTAAGCATTGTGAACGACGCCACGACCAGAGGTAATATCTTGCAACGAATTGCCAGGAAAAGCACCCCAAGAAAAAATGGGTAGCGAAAAAAGGACGGCTGACCAGACGTTGATGCCGATCGCCCCATAGCGTAACTGCGCGATTGCGTCTTCCATCCCCTTTCCAAGCTGCTGCTCCGTCTGCGGATCGACCAAAAGCGTGCAGGATAAATTGCCCCAGACCTGTTCATTCACAAACGCGATTGCCTGTGACAAAAAGTCTTCTGCATCCGCAGCAGGTAGGCTAACTTCCGCCAACACACCACAAAAAGCTTCCTGGGTCAGCGCATACTCTCCTATTTGTGCAGGTACGTCTAGAATCAGCGTCCAGGGAAGCGTGTCGGTTGGGGTTCCTAACGCGATCGCCTGCGGATACCGCTCTAAAAACGCCTGATAGCGCTCCGATGCTCCAGGATAATAAGCTTTGCGGGCTGGCGTTTGGGCTAGCTCCTGCTGAAGTTTGGCTAAAAAGGCTTCTCGCTGTGTCCAGCCGTTTGCAGTGACGATAACTTTGGCGGCGGCACAGTTAAAGCTGGCGTTATGCGCGACCATCCCAGCAATATGTCGTGCTTGAAAGGCAAGGTCTGCCTCTGACCAGTGACCGGGTACGACAATCACTGGCGTGACGCATCCTAGTTCTGACGTGACGGGTTTTATGATGAGCGGCTGACGCGCTGCCTTGCGCTGGGCTTGTTCATCTGGCGTACTGCCCCAAACGATCGCATCATGAGTGTGATGGGAACCCGTGATATGAATGGTTTCGATCAGGGGATGCTGGCATAGATGCCGACCCAGTTCGGCACCACCATAGACAATCTCTAAAAAGCCATCCTGCCGTAGCGATCGAAACGCCTTCTCCAGAACCGCTCCCATGTAGGCATTTACGGGATTCATTTTGAGCAAGACGACTGCATCTTCTGCAAAAAGCTTGTAGAGAGCATCAAGCGGCGCGATCGACGAGACGTTTCCGGCTCCCAGCACGAGCGCTACTGTTCCAGCTTCTGGTTTTTGCCGATACACCCGTCCCTGGGTTGGTTCGTATTCTGGTTGTAGCCAGACTTCGCCCACAAAGCCCAGCCACAGTAAGCGCTCCATCCAGTTGGCGGGCAAGACTTGCGCGATCGTTTGATTCGCACGAGTTCGCAGTTTGACGGGCCGAGGTTGCCCTTTTGCCTCCAAAGCCACAATGAGCGATCGCAACGCGGCAACGGTTGCGGTGGGGCCTACAAACCATTCTTCCCCTGCCAACGGGCTTGCAGGATCAATGCTTTTCGCACGACAGGCGACGGCTGCCCAATCAGAGGCTACCGTCATCACATCATCCAGACAGTGTTGGAGATAGGTGATGCGATCAGTCAGGCTGATGTTTAACCAGGTATCCTTACGCTGATGCAGGCGAGCAGCGATCGCATCTGCCTGTTCCAGAGATGTTTCATCGATTGAAGGGAGTGGAGTATCAATCATAGGAAGTCATCGCCAGTAGAATAACGACAGCGGTGCCAGCGCCATTCAAGCTACCACGCTTCAGCCTCAGAGGAGATATTTGTGAATCAGCGGGAGATCAAAAAAGAAGCGAACCTTTTATACAAGACGGTGTTACCGCTCCTAGACCGAGAGGGGTTTGAAGCAGTATTCTTGACCGACCTGGCGACGATCGTACAGCTTTGTGGTCGCAGCAATGGGGCACTCACCGCCGATGAATTGCTGGCCTTTCTGGTGCTTTTTGCGCTGGTTAAGCAGGACGCACCGAAGCTTCGGTTGGCGCTTGAAGAGTGGGATCGTTCTTCAGAGGCAAGGCGGGATGCCGAAAAGACAACGGTGAAGCTATTGCTAGATCTGACGGCTTCCCAAAAACAACCCCCACAGTTAACCCTGCCATCTATGCTTAATGCGCTTGATCAGGAAAAGGGGACTCGCTACCTGGAGTCTGTGGTGAACGCGATCTATCGTTTTGCTCAAGCAATGGTGAAAGCCAATGGTACGGTGAGCATGCAAGAAATGGAGGCGCTGTCGCATATCTGGCAACTGCTGCACACGTATCGTCCTCTAGAAAATACGAAAGAAAATCTACCCGATCGCTTCTCCCTCCCGGTGCAAAACGTGGAAGAGGTGTTGGGTGAACTCAACCGTCTGGTGGGGATGGAAAACATTAAGACCGAAGTGAGAACACTCACGAATTTTTTGAGGGTGCAGCAGGCGCGATCGCAGCGCGGTATGACAAGAACACCCACTTCCCTACATTGCGTCTTCAGTGGCCCACCGGGAACGGGAAAAACAACTGTTGCAAGGCTGATGGGCAAAATTTTTAAGGAATTGGGCTTTCTCGAAAAAGGTCATCTGGTAGAAACCGATCGCGCGGGTATGGTGGCCTCTCACATTGGCGGCACGGCTGAAAAAGTAAATGCCCTGGTGAATTCAGCGCTAGACGGTGTGCTGTTTGTGGACGAAGCCTATGCGTTGAAACCGCCCAACTCGACTCAGGATTTTGGGCAGGAAGCGATCGATGTCCTGATCAAACGCATGGAAGACTATCGCAACCGTCTGGTGGTCATCGTAGCGGGCTACACCGACGAAATGGAAACGTTTATTGAATCCAATCCGGGGCTAAAATCGCGCTTTAACCGCTACTTTTACTTCAAAGACTACACGCCGGATGAACTGCTCGCCATTTTTCAAAAGCTGTGTCGTGACGGGCACTTCAAACCGACTGAGGCGACGAATCAAGCACTGTATACCTTGCTCAACACGTTGTACGATCGCCGCGATCGCACCTTTGGCAATGCTCGCCTGGTACGAAACCTCTTTGAGAAAACGATCGAGCAGCAAGCCAATCGCCTAGCAGTGATCACAACTTTGACAGATGAAGTCTTAACCACGCTGGAGCCTGAAGATATTCCGCCGATAGAAACGGTGGTGCCCAGGGAAGGAGAAGGCGCGGAGGGGGTGTAGGGGACAGGGTGTGGAGTGTAGAGCAGCATTTCATGGCAGACTGATCACATCGTCTACAGGTCTTCTCCTATGCCCCTCATCAACGTTCAAACCTCCATCTCTGAACCGGACAAAGCCAGTGTGGAAACTTTGCTCAAAGCCCTTTCGGCAAGTCTTGCAAAACATACAGGTAAGCCAGAATCCTATGTGATGACAGCCTTTAAGCCAGGTGTCAGCATGACCTTTGCTGGCACGCTGGAACCTGTTTGCTACGTTGAAGTGAAAAGTATTGGTAGCTTTACCCCTACCCAAACGCAAGCCATGAGTCAGGATTTTTCCCAGCAGATTGAGCAGGCGATCGCGGTACCCAAGCAACGGATCTACCTGGAATTTGCCGATGCCAAAGGCTATCTGTGGGGATGGAACGGAACGACGTTTGGGTAGATGTGTTTCGATTAGCGGTCAGTGGGCGGTAGAGAAGTTTTGAGTTTTGAGTTTTGAGTTTTGAGTTGAAGAGTGATCAGCAGTCAGTGATCAGTTGTCTTCTAATAATCAACCTCTTCTTGAGCGGTCAGCTTTTTTCTAATACATTTCCCTTTCATTGAGCTACAGATAAGGTACTCTAACCAGCGATACTACGTAGGTTTGGTCACTTAAAACTCAAAACTCAAAACTGGTATTAAAACCGTGTCTCGTATTCCACAACCGCGCGGCTATCTCCCGAAAAGTCGCTGGAACCGCGCAGCAGTAATTGATCATTCAAGCGATAGCGCAGACCAAATTGGGTCGGTTGGTTTGAGGTCAAGATTCTCAACACTGAAAGGGAAATACTGGGCGTGATGTCGAGGGCTGCCTCTGCACCCAAGCCGAGCGTTGAACCGCCGCTGCTCGTATCGCGTGCGCGATCGGGTCGTGTGACGGTGGGGAAAAGCCGAAACTCGCTCAGTCCGAGCGCATTGCCAATGACCCCCTGAATGTTACTGAGCAACGCAGACCCGGCCAGATTGGCAATACCCAGAGCCGTATCGCCTCGCCCTAATGTACTGACGAAACTCGCGCCCAAAAGGGACACAATCTCGGCTTCGCTGCGGGCGGGACTGCTGGTAAGTCTGAGATTATTCACCAACTGGCTGGCTGGCCCTTGCACCTGTGCTTGGATACGCACTGTTTGTAACGAACCATAGGCAGAGGCCGTTGTGAGGCTAGAGTCGTTGACTTCAGAGGAAATGGTTGAAGTGGGCAGGCGACTATTGGTGACTTCAGCAACCGAGGCAATCAGGCGTACATTGAGGTTGGGATCAAGCCCCTGTTTCTCAACAAATTCAGCCGTTTGGGGATAGCCACGAGCCAGCGTGAATTGAGTGGTGTACAGGTTGACTTGACCTGATTTGAGGCTAACCAGCCCTTTGGGGCGCAGGTCATCCAGTGGGCCGTTGATGGTAAGGCCACCTGTGGCGACAAAGCTTAGTAACGGGGCGCTTACCACCCGAACGCCATTGGCTAACGTAATGCTGAGATCATCAAAGGTGATGACGTTATTACCGCCAAACGTGCTCGTTGAGCCTGCGGTTGCTCCACCTGATGTCGCTCCACTGCCTGCACCTGCGTTGCCGCCCCCTGCACTGGTGAGCAGCACCTGTCCATTAGAAAGCTGAATAATACCGCTAATGATGGGATTGAGAGCCGAGCCGACCACTTGAACGTCTCCATCCACTCCACCCTGATACAGCCCTTTGAGACTGATGCCGACCTTGTTCAGGTTCACATTAAGGGGCGTTTGGCGATCGGGATCGTTGGCAGACAAGGCTGCAAAAATGGGCAGCACACCAGCCGCCGTGACATTGCCGCGCGTAAACTGCCCGGTGACATTATCCACCCGCAGTCGATCGCGATCAAACCGAATGGTGCCCGTTACGCCTTTTAGAGGTTCGGGCAGGGCGCGGGCTTGCAGAGTCGCATTTTCAAAGCTAGCGGTACCTGTTGCGATCGGTCGTCTGAGCGTACCCTGCACTTCAGCATTCACCTGACCTTTGCCATCGACCCAGGCAACCTGATTTTGGAGTAAGTTGAGTAGCGCCAGTCCTTCATTTTTGACATTCACGCTGAGCCGAATTTGATCATTATCGGGTTCAACCGAGGCAAACGGTAGTTTTTGCGGAATGCTGCCAGTGAGCGTAATCGGTTCATTGCCGCTAATCAACAGTCGGCTACCAAAGTTGAGACGAGCATTGCTATAGCCAAAGTTGCCCTGGGCTTGCTGAATGTCGGTGCCGTTTAACACTCCATCCGTCAGGCTTAACAGCCCCACCACTTGAGGATTATTCTGGCTACCCGTGATGGTTGCTGTAGCATTCAGGTTGCCTTGCACATTAAGCGGCAGGTTAAATAATTCGGTCAGACGATCGGCGGGAATATTCTCCATACGGAACTGGCCTGACTGCGCTGACCCACCCACCTGACCTGAAAATGTAACCAGGGATTGATCGGACTGGAATCGTAGGGGGAGAAGCGTCACAATGCCATTCTCAAAGCTGCCTCTTGCCACCACTCGCTTGGCGGAAAGCGCGCTGCCCCACTGCCAGTCTTGTCCCCGCAGGTTGAAGTTAGCGCTGATGCCTTTTCGCAACGATCCCGAAGCACTGATGGTGCCACTGAATGCCCCTTTGAGTTCGCTCAATTCGGGGAGCGGTGATGCTTGCTGACGGGCCGCTAGTTGCGCTTTCAGAGCTTGAATTTCAGCGATGCGGCGGATTTGAGTTAATAACGGTGTGCTGGCTAACTCTACGGGTACAGTCTCCAAATCAGCGGCTGTGCCGTAGGTGGGTAATGTTCCACCCCGCGCAAAGTCCGACAACTGAAAGTATTGCAGCAACTCCAGGACATCTTGAAGTTGCCCCTGCGGCACCGTCAACTGCGCTTGAAACTGCGGGTCTATACCAGCAAGCTTAGCGCTGGCATCCAGTTGAAAGCGGCTTTGTCCCCGACGTAGCTCAGCTCCAGAAAGGGTGGCAACACCGTTGGAGAGGCTAACCCGTCCACCGAATTGATCGGCGCGATAGGTGCCGATCGTCGGATTGGTCAAGGTGAATTGTCCGTTGGCGCTGAGCTGACTCAAATCGCCCGATCGCAAGCGGCTTAGATTCACTGCTACACTGCCATTGAGTTCACCCGATAGGGGAAAGAAGGCTGCCGTTGCAGGGGTATTCAAGAACGACAACGGAAAGCGTTCGGCATTGACCAGCAGCACATCGCCCCGTCGCCTCCCTGTTGCCACCGCTTGACCACGCCGAAGGTCAAACGTATTAATCTGGTAGGTTGAATCGAGCGTCAGCGCAATGCGGTCTTGCTGACCGACCAGATTTAACGCCACACCTCTTGCGACGCGCAGAGTTCCTCGCAGCGGCGATTCAAAGGCGGTACCATTGACGGCAAACTGGCGTAAGGTTACGCCCCCGTTGATGTTGGGATTGGTCAAATCACCCGTTAAGCGTCCCGCAAAGTCTACCCGTCCGGAGTAATCAACTGTTTTGGGAATGGGAAGCGCGATCGCCTGCAAGTTGTAGTTGGTCGTGCGGACGTTCAGATCCAGCGCTGTAATGGCTGGGGTGCCCGTCAGACGTGCGTAGATGTTTCCAGCGGCGCTAAAGCCCGGAGCGGTGGCGCGTTGCAGAACAACCTTTTGTCCATCCCAGGCAAACTGTGCATCGAGCGGTTCTGCAATGACCGAAACCCCTTGCGATAGTCGCGCCCGCCCCTGCGCACGCACGCTGGCTGGGCTGAAGTTAGACAACGATCCAGAAAGGGAAACGGCTCCGTTAAATAACCCTCGTAAGCCTGAAGAAAAACGACTGAGCTGCACTTGGGAGCCAGTCACCAGTGCCTGCCAACGTCCATTTGCGGCTCTTGCCTGAGCGCTGACCGTGCCGCCAGCCACCGCAAAGTTGGTATTCTGAAGCGTCGTCACGCCATTGGCGATGATGATTTCGCCTGAACCAGCATATTGCGCTTCGGGTGCCTGCCAGCGAACGAAGGTACGGGGATTGGTGGCCGTGCCTGTGACGATCGCCTGCGCATTCACGCGGCCGATCGCAACGGGCGACGCATTTCCCCCTGTATAGGCACTCGCGATCGGCTCACCCGGAATGCCAACTGCCCGGACATTAAACGCCAGTTGTACCGGATTGCTAAGTTTAACCCGGCCTGCTCCAGTGACTTGTCCACCTGCTGCCGGAGTAGCCTGTACATCGGCGATCGTCAGCGTTTGATTGGCAGTCGCCAGTTGAAATTTAGCGCTGTACTTACTGAGGTCAACACGATCGACCTTCCCTGGTTTCGTATTTCGAGCCACGCCCGTAATGACAGGCTGCTGCGTTGCTCCCGTGACCTTCAAATCTGCCAGTACTTCACCCGATGCGGGTACAGGTAGCTTCAACTGAAAGGTGTCTAGCACTTTAGCAATGCTGACAGGCTTCACCCGCGCTGTAAGGTTAAACCCTTGATCAAAATCCAGTGTGCCGCTTGCCTGAACGGGAATTTTGCTCTTACCAAACAGGGTTTCTGTATTCTCCAGGGTCAACAGCGTTCCTTGCAGTTGTAGCTCACCTTTTGCCTGCGTAAAGGTGTAGGGTACTTTGGGAATCGCCAGCGTTGCCCCTGTAAAGGTAGCAGTGCCCGATAGATAAGGCGTTTTTTGATTGGGGCGAATCTGTACAGCAATATTGCCGTTCGCCCGTCCGGCTGGCAAGTTGACCGGAAGTTTGACGAGGCGATCGATTTCCGTCAAGGCAAAATTCTGCCCCTGTACCTGTAAATTTGTCTGCGACGGCGATCGCAGCGTTTCGCCATTGAGCTTTAACTGACCGCCTGTATCTGATTGCCCTGAGAGTTCGTAGGTAATGCGTTGATTTTGGTCAAAAAAGCTAGCGCTACCGTTCAGTTGAGACAGATTAACCGGAACAGCCTTGCCTCCCGTTTTACCCGCTGCCACCAACACCGCTCTCGCATCTTTAAAGCGAATTGCTTGCAGTTCAGTTTTGACAGGCCCTTTGCTCTCTTCATCTGAGATTTGCACCGAAATCCAGGTGCCATCGGGTGCCTGCTCAAGATACAGTTCTGGCTTGTCCAGTGTGATATCCAGATTCAGATTGCGAGTGAGCAGTAACCGAATCGGGTTAAACGCGACATCGACGGCTTGAACGGTCGCGCGATCGGGATCGGTGGCCGTTGCGGGTACCGATGAAGCCCCAAAGCGCAAACTGGTGAGCGAAAAGCGCTCAACCCGACCTAATTTCACCGGGCGCTTCAGCGATTCACTTAAGTTTGACTCTACCAGTGGAGCCAGCTTTTCGTTGACAAACACCCAGCTGTACCAAGCACCTCCTGCCACGCCAGCCAGCGCTACAACACCTAAAGGAATCCCAACTCGTCTCAGTAAACGCGATCGTGAGCGCCTGCTAGAACCTGAACCAGGGTCGTTATCGGGGCTTGGCAAGTTCGTCATTTGTGGGGGAGGGGTGACTACTGGAGCCAATATACTGCTTACACTTGCGAATCTCTCATACTCTCGCAACTTTTAAATTAAAAATTTTGGCGCAGTAGGAGTCAGCGGTCAGAAGTCAGTTTTTGCCTTTTGCCTTTTACTCTTTACCTTCATCTCTCATCCTTCTGCCTCCCCCGACCCCTGCCTCCCCCGTTCCCTTTGCTCCCCCTATTCCTTTCTGCTCTGCCCCTACCCCTCACCCGTCACTCGCTCAAATCGGTAGAATGATAAAAACCGATCGAGGGCAAATGCCATGATTCCTACCGTCATTGAGCAATCTGGTCGGGGCGAACGTGCCTTTGACATTTACTCGCGGCTGCTGCGAGAGCGGATTGTGTTTTTGGGACAGCAAATTGATGCCGACCTGGCAAATTTGATTGTGGCTCAGTTGCTCTTTCTGGATGCTGAAGATCCGGAAAAAGATATCTATCTGTACATCAACTCTCCCGGTGGCTCTGTCTCAGCAGGCATGGGTATTTACGATACGCTGCGGCATATTCGCCCCGATGTCTCGACGATTTGCGTTGGGTTAGCTGCTAGTATGGGCGCGTTTTTGCTGAGCGCTGGTACCAAAGGTAAGCGGATGAGTCTACCTCACTCGCGGATTATGATTCACCAACCGCTGGGTGGCGCCCAGGGCCAAGCAACCGACATTGAGATTCAGGCGAAAGAAATCCTGTACCACAAGCAGCGGTTGAATGAAATGCTGGCAGAGCATACAGGTCAGCCGATCGAACGCATTGAAGAAGATACCGAACGCGACTTTTTTATGTCTTCCGAAGAAGCAAAGGAGTACGGGTTGGTTGATCAGGTGATCGATCGCCGTCCGTCTGCCACTCGTCCGGCTGTTTTGAAGTAGAGCGATCAGCGGTCAGCGATCAGCCGAACGAGGCTTTAGAGATTATTGTTTGGGATGATGTCACAAAATAGCATCTCTGTAGAGTGCGGCTTTGCGATCGCGCTTTCTCTAAATGCTGAAGACTGACTGCTGACCGCTAACTTCAGCTATTGAGATGTACCTGCTTGCCCCTGACGTTGAGCACGGGTAGCTTTTATCATGTCTTGAATTTTGGTCTTTTGCTCTGGTGTCAGGTCGAGACTTGCTATTGCCTCGCGCATTCTTACGCCCTGTTGCAGTTTTGCCTGGAGTTGCTGCGACTGTTCAGGAGTTAGCACCGCTTCAATCTGCTTACGCATGGCTTCGCGTCGCTGTGCCCGTTCTGGCGATCGAGCCTTATCTGATGGTGCCGCACCGGATGACATCGTATCTGTCTGGGGTGATTCTGACGCATTGGGCTGGGAGCATGCAGAGACGCCGCCAATAAGGAGCATCCCTAGAAGCATTGTGGTCGCGGTCGATCGTTTCATGAAATCACCATCTGTTGAGAGTTCTCACGACGTTAGACGGTTGATGTGCGATGGTGGTTCATGTCAATCATTGGGAGTGAGCGCTCTAGACTTTTTTGCAACCACGATCGTTCAGGCAAAGCCATTGTGTCAAAATGAGGCAACTGTAGTCTTAGACGCATGTCAAATGGATTAGAGCAGGCTGAGGCTGCGTTTGAGCAAGGCGATTGGTGTCTGGTACATCAATGTTTGCAGCAATGGTTGGTTGATCGCACCGCCGCAGAGCTTTCCAACCGCACATCAGAGCGTGCCTTAGAGCTGGCGATCGCCATCCTTGAAGCAGGCGACTTTCAAGAGCGATGGGATATTGCTAAACTGCTGCCTGCCTTTGGGGATCAGGCCATTGATCCCCTAATTGCCCTGCTTCGAGATGATGAAACTGATGCAGATGCGTGTTGGTTTGCAGCCCGTGCGCTGGGTGCTTATCCCCAGCCGAACGTCGTTACAGCGTTGCTGGCACTGCTGCAAACCACCGACCAGGATGAATTGAGAAGCATTGCGGCTGAAGCCCTGGCGCATATCGGTAGTCCAGTGATTGCGGCATTGACAGAGATGCTGGCACAGGACGACACTCGCCTGTTCGCGGTGCAATCGCTGGCGATCATTCGTCGCACAGAAACCATTGATCCGCTTCTTAGTGTGGTGGGTGATCCCAATCCAACTATACGGGCGATCGCGCTCGGCGCACTGGGCAGTTTTCATGATCCCCGCACACCACCCGTACTCATCCAGGGGCTACAGGATCAAAACGCAATGGTCAAACAAGTAGCGGTCGAAGAACTGGGCTTTTGCAACGATTCCGCCCTTCAGTCCGACCTCGTTAGCTTGCTGTCAGGGTGTCTTCAGGATCAGGATGCAGCGGTACGTCAGGCAGCCACGATCGCCCTCGGACGGTTAGGCTCTGATGCAGCCGCAGATGCCCTCTTTGGAGTGCTAAAGGCTCCACAGACTTCAGTGCTGTTGCAAACCGAGATCATTTGGGCATTCCATCGCATTGGCACAACGATCGCGCTGAACTATCTACGACAAACCCTGCATCAATTCAACCAGCCTGCCTCCCTGCCGCTTTATCAAACCGTTCTCACCGCGATCGGACGTTGGGAAACCGACGATGCCAAGCCTCAAGCGGCTCAAATGTTAGCGGAGGCACTGGCAATCCCTTTTGTGGTTGAGCAACCGATGCTGAAGCAGGCGATCGCCAACGGTCTGGGCGCACTGAGCCAATTAGAGACGCTCGAAACCCTGATACAGCTTTTAGCGAGTGAAGAAATGAGTGTACGACTCCATGCGATCGCTGCCCTCAAAGCCCTGGATGCAACCACGGCTCACCAACGGCTCAAAAGCCTGGTCAACCGCTCTGATGTGCCAGAAGCCCTTAAGCAGGGAGCGGCGATCGCGCTTCAGGAATGGTAGCCATTGATGACAGTTGGCAACCCTCAGCTAGCAACCAACCACTAGCAACCAACAACTCCTTTACTCACACCCTTGCACGGACACTGTACAATGCGGCAAACTGACGCTAGTCGATACACTGACTGATTCTGCCTGTGCCAGCCTGCCCTTGGCACTCTCCTTATTCATCCAAGCTGACAATTCATGCTGCTGCCGAATACCCAACGCCGAACAAAGATTGTTGCCACCATTGGCCCAGCGACCAGTAGCCCGGAGGCTCTACGTGACCTGATTGAGGCCGGAGCCACAACCTTGCGCCTTAATTTCTCCCACGGAACGCATGAGGATCACCAGCGTAGTATTCGCCTGATCCGCCAAACCTCCTTTGAATTAAATCAGCCTGTAGGCATCCTCCAGGATTTGCAAGGCCCCAAAATTCGGTTGGGTCGGTTTGGAAATGGGTCGATTATTCTCAACAAAGGCGATCGCTTTACCCTGACCAGCAAGCTTCTAGAAGGCACTCAAACCATTAGCTCCATCACCTATGAACCGCTAGCAGATGAGGTGCCTGAAGGATCGGTCATTTTGCTGGATGATGGCAAGGTGGAAATGTTTGTGGAGAAGGTCGATCGGGCCGCACGCGAACTTCACTGTGTCACGGTGGTTGGCGGAGCGCTCTCCAACAACAAAGGGGTGAATTTTCCCGGCGTTTACCTGTCGATCAAAGCGCTCACTGACAAAGATCGCAAAGACCTGACCTTTGGGCTAGATCAGGGTGTAGATTGGGTGGCCCTCAGCTTTGTCCGCAACCCGCAGGATGTGCTGGAAATTAAAGAACTGATTTCCAGTGCGGGTAAAAACGTCCCGGTCATCGTCAAGATCGAGAAGCACGAAGCGATCGAAGAAATGGAGTCCATTCTCTCCATTAGTGATGGGGTCATGGTGGCGCGGGGCGACCTGGGTGTGGAACTGCCCGCCGAAGATGTGCCCGTGTTGCAAAAGCGGTTGATTGCGACAGCAAATCGGATGGGCATTCCGGTTATTACCGCGACACAGATGCTCGACAGCATGGTGCATAGCCCTCGCCCAACCCGCGCAGAAATTTCGGACGTGGCAAATGCCATTATCGACGGCACAGATGCGGTGATGCTGTCTAACGAAACGGCAGTAGGCAAGCATCCCGTTGAAGCGGTCGCAACGATGGCACGGATCGCCGTGCGGATTGAGCAGGAAAATTGGAAGCAGACGATCGAGGATCGAGGGCGATCGATCCCCAATGCGATTAGCCATGCCGTGAGCCAAATTGCCGACCAACTCGATGCAGCGGCCATCATGACGTTGACCAAAACCGGAGCGACGGCACGCAATGTCTCTAAATTCCGTTCTACGAAACCGATTCTAGCTATCACGCCGCATGTGGATGTCGCGCGGCAGCTTCAGCTTGTGTGGGGCGTAAAGCCTCTGCTGGTGCTTGATTTACCGTCCACCGGGCAAACCTTCCAGGCCGCGCTGAATGTGGCACAGGAAAAGGAGCTTCTCTGCGAGGGTGATCTGGTCGTGATGACGGCTGGCACGCTACAAGGGGTTTCTGGCTCGACCGATTTAATTAAGGTGGAAGTAGTCACTGCCGTGCGGGGTAAGGGTGTCGGCATTGGTCAGGGCATGGTGAGCGGCAAGGCACGGGTCATCCACAGCAGTGCTGACATCAGCCACTTCAGTCCTGGCGAGATTTTGATCGCGCAGCATACAGGCGCTGAGTTAATTGAAGCGATTCGGAAAGCCGCTGGCATTATTGCCGAAGAAGGTAGTTTGACCAGCCACGCCGCCGCGATCGGGCTACGACTGGGCATTCCCGCGATCGTGGGCGTGAAAAACGCCACCTCCGCCATTCGGAACGGAGACATCATCACACTTGACTTGCAACGAGGCTTGGTCTACTCCGGTGCGAGCATTCCCAATCAGGTAGAATCGGCGCTACCCGTTTAGTGGGAAAAGCAGGGGGCAGAGGGCAGAAGCTGACCGCTGATAGCTGACCGCTCAAAACGCTTTCTTCACTTTCCCCACGTCCCCGGCATCTTCCATCCTACTGTCATCCCACTGTCATCGCGCCTTAATTCGCCCAATCTTTTGCCCAGTGGAGCGTCTTGTGGACTTGTTCCAACGTTGCGGCTTCACAGTACAGGCGTAGTACAGGCTCAGTGCCACTAAAGCGAATGAGCAGCCAGCTTTGGTCTGCCAGACGAAACTTGTACCCATCAACGGAGAGGCAGTCGATGACGGCTTGTCCGGCAATTTCGGTGGGCGGGCTGGTTTGCAGTTGGTCGAGCAACTTTGCCCGCACGTCCATTCCGGCAAGGGGAATATCAATGCGATCGTAGCTGGAGAAAAAGCCCGTCCGTTCCTGGAGCCTGCGATAGAGATCACTTAAATCGAGACTAGAGTGTACGATCGCCTCCAGCACATACAGCGCTGACAGCAGCGCATCGCGTTCGGGAATGTGATTGCCATAGCCAACACCGCCCGATTCTTCGCCGCCTAGCAGTACCTGCGTTTCTAACATGCGATCGGCGATGTACTTGTAGCCCACTGGAGTTTCAAAGACAGGCAAGCCATATAGGGCCGCCACTTTGGGCATGAGGTCAGACCCGCTGATAGTCTTGACCAGTTCGCCGTTAAAGCCACGATTGGCAACCAGATGTTCGATTAAAACGGGAATCAAGATTTGTGAGCTGAGAAAATTGGCTTGCCCATCCACTGCAGCGATGCGATCGCTGTCGCCATCAAACACCAACCCCACCGAAAGCCCTGTTGGGTGTTCCTGACGGTAGGCACGAATATGATCAAAAAAGTCCGTGAGGTAGCGTGGCAGTGGTTCGGGTGCGCCGCCGCCAAAGAGCGGATCGCGATCGCTGTGCAATTCTCGAATCGGCGTTTTGAGCAGCTTTTCTAGCCCACCTGCCGCTGCACCATGCATCACATCGGCAAATACAGTGAGCGTCCCTTGCTGAATCGCCTGACGAATCGCGGCAATATCGACCTTTGTTTCTAACCCCTGGCAGTAGCCTTCCCAGGGATCAAGGGTTTGCAGTACTCCTGGTGTGCCTGTGACCGTTTTGCCTTCTGCTAAAAGGGCTTCAATCTGCTGCGTGACCGACGGTGGAACTGAGCCACCAAAGGCACCTTTCACCTTCAAGCCAGAGTAACGACCGGGATTGTGGCTGGCTGTAATCACCAGGGCACCGAGGGCACTGTATTGCTTGGCAGCCCAGCTAAATGCAGGCGTTGGGGCATATCCGTCGGATAGCAACACATCAAAACCAGCGTCTCTCACCGCTTCTGCCGTCGCCAGGGCAAAGTCTTCAGAGAGGAAGCGGCGATCGTACCCCACAATGACCAGTTTATTTGCGGCGGTGGTGCCATAGACATTTGCCAGAACCTGTGCGGCTAACGGTGCCACCTGCGTCAGGCGATCGAACGTAAAATCGGCGGCAATCAGTCCGCGCCAACCATCTGTACCAAACTTGATCGGAGTGGAGCTAACCGACGTTGGAGAGGGGTGATTCATGAACGGGACAGCCTTACGTGCTTTCGATTCTTGCCCTTCGAGTGTATGCGGAGAACTACTCCTTCAGCTACCCTCTAGCCCTGCAAAAAAAGATCTCTGCTAGCGGCAATACAACCGATGGCTGTCGCTTTCAGCATCACGCTTCACAATTTACTGCTACCACAGCTTTATAAAACCTTTACAGAACAGCTTTCATCGCTCAAAACAGCATGAAGAATGAGCCAACACCCCGGTTGCTGCCTTTGCTCCGCTTATAGCAAAAGGCAAAAGGTAAAAGGTTAGGACTTACGCATTTGGCCCCCCAACTCTCAATTCTGGGGGCTTTAATTGGCTCGGTTCCCCCTTTCTTGTAGCTTGCTTCCCAAAGGGTATGCCCAAAGGGCTATGAGTTAGGGGCTAGGCAGTGCTTTAAAGCTTCAATCGTTTCATTGCTGATAGCTTCTGCCCCCTAAATCCCCCAATGCTGGGGGACTTTGAAGCTGGTTTGTAAGCCCTCAAATTTGGGGGTTGGGGGCTTCCGGGGGCTCTAAAGCACGCCCTAGGGAGCGAAAGATGACCGCTTTTGCGTAATTCCTAAAGGTAAAAGGCTGATAGCTGACCGCTAATAGCTGACCGCTGACCGCTCTTTAACTCAAAACTTCTCCGCTAACCGCTGACCGCTAACCCAACCTTCTGCATCTTCCCTCCCATACCTTTAAGGGCATGCTTAAAACTGATAGGTAAGGCTGAAATAGAAGCCTTCATCCTGGGCATCATTGCCCCGATCGCGCAAGTCTACAAACGGAATGGCATAGTCAAGCCGTAGATTGAGGCGCGGCAGCGGTTGCCAGAGCAGTCCTAAGCCGAGCGCGGCGAGAAAACGCTGCGACGGAAGTGGGTTTGGGTTGTCTGACTGATTCCAGATCGTGCCCATATCAAAAAACGGTGCGAGCTGAAAGGTGGGTAATCCGGCTTCATCCCGTCCCAGCGTGATTCGATCTTCAATCGAGAAGCGAAAGCCATTGTCACCAGAGCGTGCGTTTTGACGGTAGCCCCGCAGCGATTGCCCACCTCCAATGACAAACTGTTGGGATGGCAAGAGACTATCAGGTGTGAGCTGCAAATCGAGTTGACCAATGATCAGATTGTTATTCCCCAACCGCTGTACCCGTTGCGCCTGTCCCTGCCAGCTAAAGAATCGGCCATCTGGCGTGGGCGAATCATTTTCGGTAGCGTTGAGAATGCCCAGTCCCAGGTTGAACTGCGATCGAAAGGCCCAGGCTCCCTGTGGATCACGCCTCACATAGTCTTGCCCAAGCCTGAGGACGCGTGTTTTGCTGTTGCCATCGGCATCAGGGCCGATGCCAAACGGAGTACCGATATCGTTAAAGAGAAAGGTCTGCCCATCTTGGATGGCAAACCCAACTGACAGCGCAAATTCCTCACGCGGTGTACGAATCAGTGGTTGGCGATAGCTCAACTCATAGAGGGTGGTCTTGCCGCGAATATCAAACACTGCAAAAGCAGGATCGACAATGCGGTTCTTGCTGGGCGCAATGCGAAGCTGCACCGTACCATTCATCGCATTAATTGGTGCAATGTAGTTAAAGTCGAAGGCATCTGACCCTCCACGCGTCGTACCGAAGTAGGAGGCCGAAAGCTGATCACCAATGCCTGTCAGGTTGCGATAGCTGATGGCTCCACCCAAACGAACGGCACCAACGCTTGGCGGTGAATAGTTATCTGTTTGCAATAAGCCGTCGATCGCCTTGGCTTCTGCTACCCGCACAATTAGAATGCTCTGTCCCAACTTCGTGCCTGGACGTAAACTCGCCTCTACGTTGGTGAACAATGGATCGGCTTTGAGCAAGCGCAACTGATCTTCTAACCGATCGCGGCTGAGCGGTGGCTGAGTGCCAAGTTGAATGCGGCTGCGAACGTAGTTGGGGTTTAAGCGCTGAGTGCCTTCAATATCGATGCGTTCCAGTGAACCCTCGACTACGCGAATCTGCACGATTCCATTAGTCACTGTCTGGTCTGCCAGAATCGCCCGTGAGGTAATGTAGCCCCGATCGAGGTAAAGCTGGGTAATGGCATCAGCCGCTTGTCTCAGTTGTTCTAACGTGACTTTGCGATTTTCTAAGGGTTTGGTAATTGGATCAAATTCTTTTGCACCCAGGATGGTGCTTCCCGTTACTTCGATACGGGTCACATCGAGCTGAGGGGACTGCTCTCCTGGCGCTGTTTCTGGTGGCGCGGATGGCGCGGGCGGCAAAATGGGCTGCTCTGGTATTGGCGGCGTTGGGGTGGGAGCAGGTTGAATCAGGCGATCGCGGTTTGGATCGGGTGACAATTGGCTAGGATCAGGAAGTAGGGGTGGCGTTGGATTCGGTGCCAGGGGTGGTGTTGGCCCTGAAGGCGGCGTTGGTACCTGTGCTACCAGAGCACTTGAATTGTTGACTGTAAAGGCTCTAGAGAGATCTACAGACGTGTTCGCCAGCACTTGTGTCGGCAAGAGCCAGAAAACGGTGCCCACGATCGAAACCCCACACTCAAAACTAAGACCCCTTCGTTGCATGTGTTACCCGTTCTTTTAAGGTTAGAGTTCTAGCAGTTAGAGAAAAATATCTGACTGCACCAGCCTACTCGATGGCGCAGGTACTTGATTAGAAATACTTCCTGCAAACAAATTTAAGGGTTAAGCCACACCCATCCCGCGCTCTTTTTCTCGGACAAGTCCACCGACGAGCAGCCTCAAGCCTAAAATGCCCCAATCATGTCAGGGTTTGACAGAACGAGATGCACCTTCTGACTTCGCTCCATCTGATTTAGCTCAGATTGGCTGCATAGAACCCCTTTGGCTTACAAATCTTTTCACAACACGAGCATAGGAAGCTTAGATGGGACGAATAAGTCTTTAAAGCAGTCAACGGTTAGTTTTTGCCTTTTACCTTCTACCCTCCTCCTGTCCCCCCTTGATACGACAATACTGATGTGATTGCTTTTGAGGATAGGAAAGGTATGCGTTTAGCACATCGGTTCGCGCTGGCGATGCCCTGCTTCGGAGTCTTGTTGAGCGTTGTTATGGGTAGTCTCCCGCCGCTCACAATGGCGGCAGACTTTAAGCCACCTCAGCGTGGGTTGCCGGGACGGCGGGAAGGGGCAGGTACGCGCGATGCGATCGTCTGTATTCAAGCTAGCCCGCCTCAACTCACGGCAATTCTCCCAGAGACCAACTTGGGGCTAACAACCGCCGCCTACCCGCGCTTCTTTTGGTTTGCGCCCAAAAGTAAAGCAAGATTTGTTGAATTTACTTTGTCTGAAGTGAACGAGCAGCGAGAAGACCAGATGCCTGTTTATAAAACCATTTTCAACATTACGGGTATGCCTGGTGTTGCGAGTCTGTCTCTACCCAGCAATGCCGCGATTCCGCCATTAGTTGTAGGCAGAGACTATCACTGGTCTGTAGCGCTGATTTGCAATCCAAACGATCGCACACGCGACATCAAAGTCGATGGTTGGGTACAACGCGTCGCACCAGATGCACGCTTGACCAACCAGCTTGCAAAAGCCACACCCGTCGATCACGTCTCACTCTATGCCAGCAACGGCCTCTGGTTTGACACACTCATGACATTGGCAGACCAGCGCTGCACCAGTCCCAAAGACGCTGCACTGATCAGCAGTTGGGCTGCCTTGTTGAAATCGGTGCAGTTGGCGGCGATCGCGGAGCAACCATTGCTTCAGCAGTGTCAGAAGTAGCTACTAGCGGTCAGCGGTCAGCTTTAAATTCAAGGTTGACCGCTGACCGCTATCAATCAATTAAGTTATGACGCGCAGATGAGAGCGCTGTCAGGTTGCAGAGTAGGATGTAACCTGATTGTTTTGAGTCTGGCTATGTCGCGTCGGCTTCCTGCTTCTCGTCCACTGCTTCGTCATCGCAGAAGGTTATGGTTTGAGCGCCTGATGGCGATCGTGGCCTTAGCAAATCTTGGTTTGGTCATCTTTGACCTGAGCTACGTCCCCTTGCGTAACTTTTGGCTGCTGGGCAAAGTGAAGCTTCCTCTACTGCCCAGTGTGATCCTTCCCATGCCACCCGCCCCGGCTGTGTGCAAACCAATAGGCGAACCTCCCGATAAAGCTACTCTCTTTACGGCTTGTTACGATCGCGTCAAAGGCATCGAAGCCTACCGTGATACGCAGGCATATCTAGAGAATGTCAATCAGCTAGAACAGCTCATTCAGCAAGGTGGCGTCAAGTCCCCTGCGGTCGCTCAAGCGCTTAAAGGACTCCAAGAGCAGAGCACGCGCATGATTGACGAGAACTGGTTCACAGTTGCGAACAAAACTGGCACGCTAGAAAAGATCAAAGACCGTATGCGCGATCGCATCTACAAGGAGAAGGCGACGATTGCCGCTTCACTGGTGAGCATCGATCCTACGCAACGGATTGCTTTTGAAGAAGCCACCCGCAAAAAGGCGAAGCAATCCGCGAAAAAAGCATTTATGCTCTTTTGGACGCCAGACTATCTCGCTCAGGCTGGCGTGCAGCAGGAGCTTACCTGGTTTGATCGACGCATCCGGGATCTGATGCAAACCAATTACTACCGTTCGATTGAAGAGAATGGTGAGTTCACCAATAACTTCTGGTTGCTGGATGCTCCCTTCGTCATTTTGTTTGCGATCGAATTTATTGCCCGCACCTGGTATATCAGTCGCCAGTTTAAAAGCGTGAGCTGGCGTGGTGCTCTTTTCTGGCGCTGGTACGACCTTTTCCTCATCTTTCCTTTTGGCATTCTGTTTTATTCCTGGGCATGGCTTCGCATCATTCCAGTCAGCTTTCGTCTCCATCAAGCCCGTTTTGTTAATCTAGCCCAACTCCGTGAACAGGCAGCGCAAGGGTTTGTTGGCAGCATTGCCGAAGAATTAACCGAAGTAGTGGTGGTGCAAGTGCTGAACCAGGTGCAGCAGGCTGTACAGCAAGGCGAAATTATGCGCTGGTTGCTACAGCCTAAAAGCAATCAGATCAAGGTGAATAACGTTGATGAGATCACAGAACTGGTCTCATTGTTTATCAAACTCACGGTGTATCAAGTATTGCCAAAAGTGCAGCCCGACCTGGAAGCCCTGCTGCGCCACACCATTGAATCTGTTCTGAACCAGGCCCCCGCCTACCAAACGCTAAAAGCCATGCCAGGATTAGGCGAAGCGCCGACGCAGTTGATCGATCGCCTGGTTTCGGACGTGCTGCAAGCTGCGTACAACTCCCTTACAACTGCTCTCGAAGACCCGATTGGTGCACAACTAACTAACCGCTTAATCCAAAATTTTGGACAGGCTCTTGGTGATGAAGTGCAAGAACAGCAGGTGACCAATGAGTTAAAAACGCTGGTTAACGACTTTCTTGAAGAATTGAAATTAAATTACGTGAAGCGATCGGCTGAAATTGATGTTGAAACTCTGCTCGAAGAAACTCGCCAACTTCAGCAAAGCGCTAGAAAACAATAGGTAAAAGCTCTTGATTAGATTGACGTTCTCTCAAAACGGTCAGCCGTCAGTCTCATACAAGGCTATTTCATTCTAGGAACTGAGTCCATTGGGCAACGGCTTTGACCACAGATGAAGCGGATCAGCGGTCTGCTAGCTGTGAACAATCATCCGTTTCATCCGTTCTTACCCGCTGCCAAATAGAATGAAATAGCCTTGAGTCTCATATCGGACTGATGCATTTTGACCAAAACCCCGGAGGTTTAAGCGTCAAGATTAGTCTAAGTTCAACACCTGGTTAAAACCTCCGAGGTTTGCGTAAGGTCAGTCATACAGGTGAGGGCAACGATCGTCCAGATACGAAAAGACTGCACGGGTTTGGGCGATCGCGGTTCGATCAAGGTCTGCTATCAACAGCGTTTCTTCTGCCCCTGCCTGCGCGAGCACCTTACCATCGGGATCGGCTATCGTGCTTAGGCCACAATATTTGAGATGGCCTTCGGTACCAATGCGGTTAGCATACGCCACAAAGACTTGATTTTCGAGCGCACGGGTAGGAATTAAGACCCTGGGAATTTGGGTGTAGGGGAACATGAGGGCAGTGGGCACAGCGATGAGTTCAGCACCCCGGAGTGCCAAGGCGCGGACAGCTTCGGGAAATTCGACATCGTAGCAGATTAAAATGCCGACTCGAACGCCTGCGATCGTGTGCAGCCCCCAGTCCCGACCAGGCGTAAACAGCCGTTGTTCTTCGGCACCAAAGAGGTGGACCTTGCGATAGTTTGCCGCTAACGTACCGTCGGCCTCAATGAGTGCAGCCGCGTTATAAATGGCACCCCCATCCCGTTCAGCATAACCAAACAGCAGCGCTACGTGGTGCTCACGGGCAATCTCAGCCGCTAGCTGGAGCGATCGTCCCCGCCAGGGTTCTGCTAAACGCTTAACGTCATCACCAATGTTGTAGCCCGTTAAAAATAATTCGGGAAAGATGAGCAGCGTAACATTTTGCTTAGCTGCGGTAGCTGTCGTGTGTGCCAATAGTTCTAAATTCGCGGTTACATCTAGCGGTGTCCCCGATCCCTGGTAAAGCCCTACTTTCATCGCATCCCAGCCTCACAGCCACATAGCCTTTCCGCGTTGCAAAAATTCATTTGTTGTTCGATCGTCAGGGGTTGCAATTTTAATACACCTGAACTACAGTACAGAAATACTAATGGGGACAAACGAGAACAAACCGTGACGAACCGCTACGGATTCAGTATAGAGAGGAACTCATGACTTCCGCTACCAGACAGACAAAAGTTAGAAAACCCCCTTCTGCGACAACCGCGACCTATACGCTTGCGCTGGATGCAGGAAACTACGACCTCAAATTTTGGGACGGTGAGTCGCACCCTAAAGCCATTCGCTCAGTGCGCTTCCAACTTCCTCAAGGTCGTGATGCCGTGCGTCACACCGATGCCTCCCCTCTAATTGAGCTACCCGATGGTAACCGCTATCATTTCGGCGCACAGGCTTACAAATATCGCCGCCAACAGCAAACGGTCGTTGAAAACAAGGTTGAACTGTCCCGTTTGCATCTCTACGCCTGCCTGGAACCCCGCGAAAGTGAGACTGAATTTGCGATCGACATTTACGCCTCCACCCCAGAACCCGCCAAGAACGAAGATGCCATTCGTCAGCACCTGCTAGGCATGCATGAGTTCAAGCGCAATGGGCTGGATTATCGCGTCCTGGTAGAACGGGTTGAAGTAGAACGGGAGGGCATGGGTGCATACCATTACGCCCAGCGCTTAGGGCTGATTCCCGATACGGGCTACACGATCGTCGTAGACATTGGTGGGGGTACCTGGTTGACCCGTCTGGTAGATGCTGAAGGTGACGTGATTGACGAAAACGTGATGGATCGCGGCGGTGCCTATGAATTGGCGACGTCCATTAGCTTCGATCGTCGCCTGACCAACGCTTTGGGCACAACTGCCGATCCTAGCCTCATCATGGATGGTTTTCGGACAGGACACAATTACGCCGACACCGAGTTGAGCTGGCAGCCCTGGCTGGAAGAACACCTTGATCCCTGGTTTAAGGGTATCTTTCAAACGGTGAAAGCTCAGTACACTCCCTACATGGCGCGAGTAACGCGCTTTTTGGTTACGGGCGGCAGTTCTCACCTCATTTCAGAGCGTCTAGCGGGTCGTAAACTATTCGCCGTGATGACTGACCCTCAATTTGCGAACGTGCGTGGTTTATTTCCCGTTGTGAATGGAGCACAGCTATGTATGACAACAAAGTAAGGCTTAGCCAGGATGTACTGGAAAAAGCCAGCCTGATTGCCTCGGAATGGGGCTTGAAAAATGCTCGCGCTGCGGTAGAAGCCGTTTTTCGCCGCTACGCTGACGAGTACCTTGATGGCACTGGACGCACACCCCAATGGGCAACCCACGAAGGCTTGCCTGCCAGCATGTTTTTGCTGCCTGAGCGATCGCAGCCCTCTACCTGCGAAGCCCTGAGCGAGCTAGATGATTTGCTAGGGCTGTAACGGCAATCGGTTGTAGACGCTTCGCTTGTGAAAGGGATGGGTGAGTAAGTCTTGTGCTACCTATCCATTCCTTCAAGCTTTTAATCCAACGGCTTTATCAAATGCCCAGTTTGCCATCGGATCGGTGACAAGTGCAGTTAGGATAGGCATAATTTTCTGTTGCAACGCGGCTGTCGCAACAGGAGTGATGTCTCCAGGAACTGTATGGTTAATCAAGATACTGAATCTGCTGCCAACGACAAAGAAACGCCTCTCGTAGCAGACGTTGCCCTAGAGCAACGAGATAGTGCTTTAGGAACTTCATCTGCTCGATCGCACACGTCAGGCAGTCAGTGGGCTTCACCCCCAGAGCCGATTCGCCAGATTCTAGATGCTCCCGCAACACCAGCCGTCCTGATTTCGCCAGGCAATCAATGGTTGGTGGAGTTTGAGCAACCGGCTTTAACCACGATCGCCGAACTGGCTGAACCGATCGTTGCTGTGGCCGGTTTTCGCCTCAATCCCAAACTAAGCTGTCCTGCCCGCCACCACACTTACCGAGGAATGTGGTTACAGGCGATCCCATCCGGTACACGACAAGAAGTTTCATTGCCGGATGATGCTCAAATCAGCTATACGCGCTGGTCGCCAAATGGTCAAATGCTTGCTTTTGTGCTGACGCAGACCACTGGCTTGGAACTCTGGGTGATATCTCTGGCAGATGGCCTTCCCCGTCGGCTCACCGATCCCATTTTGAATGCGACCTACGGCACGCCTTACCGCTGGCTTTCCGATGACGCGCTGTTGTGTAAATTGATTCCAGGCGATCGAGGTGAGCCGCCTGTCAAACCCTCAGTGCCAGCAGGCCCCATCATTCAGGAAAATCTGGGACGCAAAAGCGCGAACCGCACGTATACAAACCTGCTGCAAAATCCTTACGACGAGCAGTTATTTGAGTATTACGTCACCTCAACGTTGATCCGCGTTACGCTCGATGGACAGCATGAGCCGTTAAGTGCGCCTTGCCTGATTGACGAAGCGATGCCGTCACCCGATGGCAACTACATCTTGTTGACAACGCTGCATCGTCCGTTTTCCTACCAGCTACCCAGTTCCTATTTCCCTCAGCGGATTCAGGTGCTCGATCAAGCAGGTCAGATGGTTTACGAATTGGTGGATCTACCGCTGGCAGATTATCTTTCGACCAAATTCGATGCGGTGACTGTTGGCCCCAGACGCACTTGTTGGCGCACCGATCGTCCTGCTACTCTCTACTGGGTCGAAGCGCTGGACGGCGGCGATCCGGTCGTGGAAGTACCCCACCGGGATGTGCTGTATGCACTGGATGCACCCTTCACGGGATCACCGAAAGAATTGTGGCGATCGCAGTATCGGTTTCGGCGAGTGCGCTGGGGACGTGAAGATGTGGCGCTGGTGTGGGAGCGCTGGCACGATACCCGACAGATTAAGCTGTGGAAAATCAATCCAGCGCAGCCAGAAACGCCACCCCAATTATTAGTGGAACGCAGTTACGAAGACCATTACAGCGATCCTGGTATGCCGTTGACCGTGCCAGGAGCGTTTAAGCGGCATGTGTTGCAGTTTACTCCAGATGGCAGCAGCCTTTACTTCACGGGACGAGGCGCTTCACCTTCAGGGGTGTATCCCTTTCTCGATCGCTGGGATCTTACGACAGCAGCGCCCGATCGACTGTGGCAGTGCCAATCGCCTTACTTCGAGTCTGTGGTCAAACTGCTCGACGATGAGGCGCATCAGATGATCACCATGCGCCAGTCCCAAACTGAACCGCCTAACTTCTTCCTGGTGACCCGGCCAGTCGGGCAGTCAGTACCGTTGACAGCGTATCCTGATCGAGCGCCGCAGTTCGCAGGCATTCATAAAGAAGTCGTGCGCTATCAGCGGGCCGATAGCGTAGAACTATCCGCCAAACTTTACCTGCCAGCAGGCTATGACCCGCAGCGGGATGGAACGTTGCCAACCCTCTTCTGGATTTATCCTGAAGAGTTTAAGAGCCGTGATCTGGCGGGGCAAGTAACGACCGCTGAACATACCTTTAGCCGTCCGGGTGGTACCTCGGTGTTGTTTTTGCTCACCCAGGGCTATGCCGTTTTGGATGATCCCAGCTTGCCTATCATTGGTGAAGGCGATGCAGAACCCAACGATACCTATGTCGAGCAGTTGCTTGCAGGCATTCAAGCCGCGATCGACTACGTGGTTGGTCGGGGAGTAGCAGACCGTGCCCGACTCGCGATCGGGGGACATTCCTATGGCGCATTTACAACCGCTAATGTTCTGGCACACAGCAATCTTTTTCGCGCGGGCATTGCTCGTAGCGGTGCCTACAACCGAACGCTTACCCCCTTTGGCTTTCAGGGCGAACAGCGCCACTTCTGGGAAGCCGCAGATACGTATATGCAGCTTTCCCCGTTTACCCATGTGGGCAAGATTACGACACCGCTCCTGCTCATTCATGGGGCAGACGACAGCAACGCAGGCACCTATCCCCTCCAGACTGAGCGGTTTTACGAAGCCCTCAAAGGTCTGGGCGCAACCGTCCGTCAGGTGATGCTACCTCTAGAAGACCACGGATATCGTTCCCGTGAAGCGATCGGGCATGTGCTGTGGGAAATGGTGCAGTGGTGCGATCGGTACTTGAAGGGGGAAATGGAATAGGGGTCGGGAGGTAGGGGATGGGGTGAGAGTTATGAGTTGTGAGTTAAAAGTTTTGAGTTGAAGAGCAGCCAGCTAACCCTGAGGGAAGCAAGCTACAGCGGTCAGCTTCCTTCTAAAAATCACAACTAACAACTCCTTCTACCTTTTACCTTTCATCTTGAGCCGTCAGCCATTAGCTTTCAACGCTCAACTGTCCCGCTTGCTTTTGAAAACCAACAACGGCTTTAGCGATCAGTTCACTCCCCATTCCCCACTCCTATCCTTCTGCTTTTTTCAAAATTCTATGGCTTCAAGTTCCTACATACGGTACTATTGTATTTCTGTGGGTTTTTACGCTTAGAAAGATTGTGGCAAAGGAAAGGCTATGGCGAAGCGAGTGCAATTAGTTCTCAGTCAAGATGTCAGCAAGTTAGGCAAAGCAGGCGATCTCGTTGAAGTCGCTCCCGGCTATGCTCGCAACTATTTAATTCCTCAGGGCTTCGGGGCACGGACCACGCCCGGTCTTCTAAAGCAAGTCGAGCGTCGTAGAGAGCTAGAGCGGCAGCGATTGCTGGCAGAAAAGCAGCAAGCTGAAACGATCAAGAAAGCCCTCGAAACAGTCGGGCGTTACGCGATCGCCAAGCAGGCAGGCGAGAAGGATGCCATTTTTGGTACGGTCACGCATCAAGACGTGGCAGATGCCATTCTGGAAGCAACGAAGCAGGAAATCGATCGTCGTGGCATTACGCTACCCGATATTCACCAGCTTGGTTCCTACAAGGCAGAGGTTAAGCTGCATCCTGAGGTTACCGCTACCGTTGAGATTCAGGTTGTCGCTAGCTAAGGCGTGATCAGATTGTCTAAACGTTTGCTACTGAATCAGGCGATGGCTCCACAATGCCATACTTTAGTTGCTTGTAGGCATTTGGGTAATGGCTTTCGTGTCGTTACCTATTTTGATGGCAATTTAAGACTGCTTCGCACCCGGTTTTCTCATGAGCTTGGTTTTTCCTGGGCTTGTTTTTGAACAGCAGGCCATAGCATTTGTCGTTGGGTGATCGTTGGACTAAAATAGTACAATAATACTAATTTGCTCCATGCAGTTTGGTCGGCTTTGGCAAAAGCTCCACATTTAGCGCCTTAAGCAATGACAAGTTTGAAATAACGCTAAATGTGCTTGCAGATGGTGGCCTTAGCTGTATAGTTGGGGTGGATTAACGCGCGTTGGTGCAAATCCAACTTAATCAACGTATCGCCATCACCCACTGCTCATGGTTCAGGAACTCAACTTTCAAACCTTTAGCGATCGCCTACCGCCTCAAAACATCGATGCTGAGGAGTCGATCCTGGGTGGCATTTTGTTAGATCCAGAAGCGATTAATCGAGTAGCAGATATACTGCACCCTGAAGCGTTTTACCTGAGCGCACATCGTGAAATTTACCGGGCCGCGCTGGTCTTACAGGCTCAGGGCAGCTCAACCGATTTAATGAGCATTACCTCTTGGCTCATCGATCGCGGCTTATTAGAGAAAGTGGGTGGGCAGAGCAAGCTGGCACAGTTGATCGATCGCACCGTCAGCGCCGTCAACATCGATCAGTACGCCCAACTGGTGATGGACAAATACATGCGCCGCAAGCTCATCAAAGCGGGCAACGAAATTGCGCATTTGGGGCATGATACGGCAAGCGACCTGGAAAATGTGCTGGATCAGTCGGAGCAAAAGCTCTTTGGCGTCACGCAAGACCGTCCGCAGCAGGGTTTGATGGCAGCTTCAGATATTCTGACACATACCTTTTCGGATATTGAAAGCCGATCTCTGGGGATGGTTTTGCCAGGGTTATCCTGCGGTTTCTACGATCTGGATGCGATGACGCAGGGCTTTCAACGCTCCGATCTCATCATCGTAGCGGGGCGACCGTCGATGGGCAAAACGGCTTTTACCATGAACGTGGCTCGTAACATTGCTGCCTTCCATAAGCTGCCCGTTGCGGTTTTTAGTCTGGAAATGTCGAAGGAGCAGTTGGTACAGCGCTTGCTGGCGAGCGAAGTGCGGATTGAAAGTGGACGGCTGCGGGCAGGACGGGTTAGCCAAAACGAATGGGAACCATTGGGGCACGCTATTAGCACCCTGTCGCAATTGCCCATGTTTATTGACGATACGCCCAATATCAGCATTACTGAGATTCGATCGAAGGCACGCCGCCTTCAAGCAGAACAAGGTGGGGCACTGGGTCTCATCCTGCTGGACTATTTGCAGCTAATGGAAGGCGGCGGCGATAACCGGGTGCAGGAGCTATCACGTATTACGCGGGCGCTCAAGGGTTTAGCGCGAGAACTGAGTGTGCCTGTCATTGCGCTCTCACAGCTCAGTCGTAGCGTAGAAGCGCGTACCAACAAACGTCCAATGATGAGCGACTTGCGAGAATCTGGAGCCATTGAGCAGGACGCTGACTTAATCATGATGCTCTACCGAGACGAATACTACAACCCAGATACGCCCGATCGTGGCATCGCCGAAGTCATCATCTCCAAACACCGGAATGGTCCAACCGGAATGGTCAAGCTATTGTTTGAGTCGCAGTTTACCCAGTTCCGCAATCTCGCTGCCCCTAATCGGATGTAGGCGCGGGTTTATAGATGATGGCGTTTGACCCTGGTGAGTTAAGGGTTAGCCCATCAATGAATTTGACGTAAGGTTTGAAGAGCATAGATTACACCCATTGATGCCTTGCCAGATTCGTAAGCCGCTTCGTGCACTACACCATCTTTTAGCTTGATGTGCATTAATGTCAGTGGATGCAAAACCCCTTTAAAGTCACCAAACTGTATTTCTTCAATGTCTTTTACAACGGTTTGGGCTTTCATCCCTTCTTTAGCGTAATAAACCGCTCGTGATGAAATCAGTGTCCAGGTTTTTTCATCAACAAATACGACTAGAAACGGCAACTCTTTTGACTCAAGGTTGCAACAACTACACAAATATGTCTGAACCTGATTGTCAAGATCGTTCCACAGCTTGGTATATTGCCACGTTTGATAAGCCGTACTATGGCGTTCAACTGCGGCAGATAAGACTTTCAGGATACTTTCATCGGTTTTTAGACTCACCGATCGCCTCGCTTAATCACCTGCTTGCATTACCAATTGGCAAGATCAACCTCAGTTTGAACGCACATTGCTCAGCACTAATTCTGATTAAGGACTTAATAGCCGAGGTGCAGCTAACAATTCTAGCTAATGCGAAACAGTCTTCGAGTACAGTTGCAACACGACGACACCAGCAACAATCAGCGTCATGCCGATGAGACCAGCCTGGTCGATCGTCTGGCGATAAAAGACCCAGCCGAAAAAGGTGACGAGGACAATGCCTAGCCCTGACCAGATAGCGTAAGCAACCCCGACGCTGATGGTTCGCAGGCACAGCGAGAGGAAATAGAAGGCAGAGCTGTACCCAACCAAAACAATCAGGCTGGGTACAAGCTTGGTAAAAGATGCCGTTGCTTTAAGAGCGCTCGTCCCAATCACTTCAGACAGAATAGCAAGGAGCAGGTAAGCATAGTCCGGCATCACACAATTCCACTGGGTTAGCTGAGCTTGAGCAGTTCGACATCAAAGAGGAGGGTGGCGTTGGGTGGAATGATACCCCCTGCGCCCCGTGCCCCATAGCCTAGCTCAGAGGGGATGATGAGTTGACGACGACCGCCTACTTTCATGCTGCCAACGCCTTCATCCCAGCCTTTGATCACCTGCCCCACCCCAATTTTGAACTGGAAGGGCTGGTTACGATCGCGCGAGCTATCAAACTTTGTGCCATCTTCCAGGGTGCCTGTGTAATGCACGGTGACGGTTTGTCCTTTTTGGGGTGACGCTCCCGTCCCTTCAACCAAATCGACATACTTAAGCCCAGAAGCGGTCGTTACAGGCTCTTTGGGGGTTGGTGAAGTGGAGGCATCTGCCATAAGTGTAGGTGCGATCGACGCGTTGTGGGTTTTCATCATGGTTGCAGCGACTTGAGGCGTGCTAGTCAGCTCACTGGCGATCGCAGTATCCGACTTGCCCATAAACTGGGAGACGATCAACACCACGACACAGGCAAGCATGACTCCCAGGCTGACTAAAATTTCCTTCAAAATAACTCTCCTCTCAGATTCAGTCTTCGTAGTCAGTCATCAGCGATTCAGCATGTAGTGATTTAGCATGTAGTCGCTGACATCTGCCCATTGTACAAGGATTTCAGCGGGGAAAGCCCGGAAACCTACTGTAGATTTAGGGCGTTTGTGTTTGAAGATAGGCTGCAAGCTGAAGATCAAACAGTGTGGCACCATTCGCAGGGCCAGCTAAAACCTGAAACGGTAGCGACGGTTCTCCCAGGTGATCTAGAACTAAAGCTGCACCTGCAAAGTCTTGTGCCTGGGTGTAACCATTCACCGTAATCACCGTTTGCAGGTTTGCCTGCTTAGCAGATTGTAAGCCAGCCTCGGAATCTTCAAACACCAAGCATGCCTCTGGCTCTAGCTGCAATGCTTGTAAGGCGTAATGGTAGATGTCTGGCGCAGGTTTTTTGGCTGGCACAATGTCACCAGCGGCAATGACCTCAAACCAATCGAGGCTATCGGCACCCAGCGCCGTTTGCAGTAGCGCCGTGACGTTTGCGGGAGTCGTGGTAGTCGCGATCGCCAGTCTGAGTCCTGCGTCCCGTGCTTCCTGCAGCAAGCGTTTTACACCCGGACGGAGTGGCACCACATTCTCTTCGATGAGCCGCGTATAGTGCGCTGTTTTCGCTTTGTGCAGCCCAGCGATCCATTCCCGGCGATCGCCCGGTGGCTCAAACTCTGGATAATCGGTCGTGAGGTACTGATGAATCCGTTCCTTGCCACCCGTTACCGCTAGCAACTCGCCGTAGCGCTCAACCGACCATTCCCAGTCGAGACCCGCATCGGCAAACGCTCGATTAAAGGCCACCCGATGCCCATCTCGTTCGGTATCGGCTAACGTACCATCAACATCAAAAATCAGTGCTTGGAGTTTGGACATGAGTGCGATCAGAAAGAAGGATGAGTGGCTGATACCTTACCCTATTCATCTTCGCCGATCGAGGGGCCGATCGAGGAATCGTCTGCTGGCTCAGTTTTTGCTTCTGTGGGCAATGGGCGAGGAGGAACGTCAGGTTCGTCAGGTACCGTTGAGCCAGCGGCTGAGGAGGGTAGGTCGCTTGAAGCAGATGGTTGCCCCGAAAGCGTGGCTGCCGGAAGGGAGTGCGTCAAATGCTTGGGATGCAGCACGCCCCACCGATCCATGACATCTTCGATAAAAACTCGGCGAATCCAGATCTGAGTCACAACGGTCAAGGGCAGTGCGAGCGCCAACCCTAAAAAACCAAAAATCGTCGCAAAAAAAACCTGAGCTAACAGCGTTGCGGCTGGTAAGAGGGCCACTTGCTGAGCCATGACATAAGGCGTCAGCAAATTGCTCTCAAACTGCTGGATCGCCACATACAAGACGAAGACAAACAGTGACTTTAAAGGCGAATCTAACAAGGCGGTTGCCATTGGCAGCACGACGCTCAGCGTTGGCCCAATATTGGGAATGAAATTGAGCAAGCCTGCAAGAATCCCCTGTGCCATTGCCGCTTTCACTCCCAAGAGTGCCAACCCAATGCTGCTGAGTATGGCAACCACACTCATGCTAATCAGGGCTCCAACAATCCAACGCCCTAACGAAATTTCGCACTCTCGAAGGATGCGATCGACCCGGTAGCGATAAAAGGCTGGAAACAAACGAATGAAGCCCCGGCGGTACGCTAAAGGATTGATCAGCAGCATCAATCCTAAAATCAGCACCAGTAAGATGTTGACGACAACCCCTAAAGAGCTAGAAAAGAAGGCAAACGACCCGCCCAATAAGCGGTTGATGTAGGGCTGAATCTGCGCATTCAAGCTATCAAGGCTTGGTAGATAGGGAATAACAGACGGCGGGACAAAGTGAACCAGGTTGTTTGTCCAGGCATCCAGGCGATCGAACGACGCAGGCACCAGCACGACCAGATCTTGAAACTGGCTAGCAAAGGGCGGCACGATGAGAAAGAAAAACGCGATCAGTGCTGCCAAAAAGGAGGCAACCGAGAGTAAAACGGCCCCCGATCGCCTTAGTCCCAATGCTTGAAAGCGTTGCGAGAGTAAATTCAAGCTATTTGCCAGCACAACTGCCGCGAATACCAGCAGCAACACCTGGCGAATTTGCCAGAGAATGTAGAGACTAACGGCTAGCGCGAGAAAACCAATCCATTGACCCAAACTCACAGCAACTCCAGACAATGTGAATGATGAGAGAACCGCGACAATCGGCTGCAAAGCAGACTTTTCATGAGCATCCCATGTCTGGAGAACAACGATCGATCAACACAACGCTCAAGGCGAAGAGTCGCCGTCTACCTATTCTCGCCCACATGGTTGTTGTCTGCTTGTACTATCTGCTGCCAGCCTGTGGGTGCCGTTGCTGCCAGCGCCATACAAGCATTGCTGCTGCAATCACCGCAGGCAACCACACAGCAAGCAAAACCGTCAGTGTTGTAGGGGCGATAGACAGCGCTGGTGCACCGTACTTGATCGCGATCGACAACACCGTCGAGAGCGCGAAAACTTTAAGAATCAGTTCAATCATACGCTCCGCCCTGCAACTTGAGAAAATTGTAAAGGCTTCAGCGATGCTTCGCTCAAACAAGCAATTCCTGGTGATTCACTGCAAATGTGTGTTATGTTTAACAGCGGTGTTTAATTAAACCGCACCGCAAGGGTTGCTAGCTCAGTGGTAGAGCATTCGGCTTTTAACCGACTGGTCCCGGGTTCGAATCCCGGGCAACCCATTTTAAGGGCAAACTTACCTACACCTACGGCACACAAGCTTTGTCAGGTTTCAATACGTCTAGTCTAAAGGCAAGGAATCGCGAGCTGCATCGCTCACGGCTACCGTTGTGATCGGGAGTGGTTGCATCGTTGTGGGTGCCTGTGCTGGCACGATCCAATCACTTGCCTGGTTGAGCGCATAGAAACCGCCGCAGAGCAACAGGCGATCGCCTACCTGTAAATCACTCGCTCCATCGGGAAAGCGAATAAATTTTCCTTCTCGGCGAATGGCTTGAATCAGTACGCCAAACTGTCGTCGAATGTGGAGTTCAGCAAGGGTCTTACCGACAACTGGGCTGGTTTCAGGCACTAGCAACCACTGGCAAGACGCATTCTCTGTGGGAACTGCCGCTTCGCCTTTGGCTAACTCGTCAAAGGCTGCCAACTCGGCGACCTCTCCAACCACCAGTAAGCGATCGTCCGTCTGCAACATGGTTTTCGCATCGGGGTAATCGATCTCTTCCCCATCGGCCCGCTGGATAGCCATCAAGCTTACACCCGTCAGGCGGCGCATATCCGTCTCTTCGACCGTCATCCCAATGAGCGGTGAGACGTTTGGTAAGGGATACCAGCGGTTATTCATCTCCTGAGTCGCCTCTTTGAGTTCTCGCGATACTTGGTAGGAAGGCCTCTCAGACCGCAATTCAAGATAGTGAGAGTTGCGAATTTGCTGCACTTCACGTTGAATGACAGGTAACGGTAAGCCAATGCCCGTAAGCAGATGCGATGACAGCTCTAAGCTGGCTTCAAACTCTGGCTGTACGACCTCTTTTGCACCCAGTTGATAGAGCAATTCAATGTCTTTATCCTGGTTGGCTCGCACGACGACATCTAGGTCGGGAGCCAGTTCCAGCGATCGCTTGAGGCAGAGTCGGGTGCTCATCGGATCGGGTAGAGCGATCGCCATCCCCTGAGCTGACTCCACACCTGCTTTTTCCAACACATTCAAGCTGGCTGCGTTGCCGTAGATGTAAGCAATCCCAGCCTCCCGCACGTCCTGAATCCGACGTTCTGATTGGTCAATCACAATCACGGGGTAGCTGTGTTCACGCAAAAGCTGCACGATATTCCGCCCAACTTGCCCATAACCGCAGACCACGACATGATTTTGGGTGGGTAGTTCATCTGCGACTTCGATGGCAACGTCTGTCCGTTCCAGGTATGCCCTCAGCCAGGGAAGCGATTCTGCCCATGCGAATAATTGAGGAATCAACCGGAGGATAAACGGAGTGAGCACCAGCGTAACGGCTGTGGTACCCAGGATTAACAGATAAACGCGGCGCGAAACCAGGCCCAATTTCTGCCCCTCACTTGCCAGCACAAAAGAGAATTCTCCAATTTGTGCTAGCCCTAAACCCGTGATGAGCGCTGTTTTAAACGGATATCGGAAGAGCATCACCAGCGGAGTAATGATCAAAAACTTGCCCACAAACACCAGGGCAACCAGACCCAGAATCAACTCCAGGTTGTTCCACAAAAAGAGGGGATCAATCAGCATCCCGATCGCCGCGAAAAACAG
The DNA here is from genome assembly GCF_059505485.1 of Stenomitos rutilans. Classification (NCBI taxonomy): domain Bacteria; kingdom Bacillati; phylum Cyanobacteriota; class Cyanophyceae; order Leptolyngbyales; family Leptolyngbyaceae; genus Stenomitos; species Stenomitos rutilans. Next base: position 69,105 of record NZ_JCACKR010000044.1, on the reverse strand, counting down.
GCAGGCAAAAATATCTCGCAATGGCTCCACGTAGTTCAGCGTTTGGTCGGCGTATTCCACCTCCGAAATCATGAGACCTGCAACAAACGCGCCCATTTCGATCGATAGACCCAGATGCTCTGTAAGCAGCGCAATGCCCAAACAGATCGCTACCACACCAAGCAAGAATAACTCGCGACTTTCAGTGCGCGCCAGTAACCGCAGCAACGGGGGAATCACCCAGATGCCTGCAATCACCGCTCCCAGACCTAGCAGACCTGTTTGTAAGAGCGCCCAGCCGATCGCCAGACTCACGTCTTCAACAGGTTTGTCGAGGGCAGGCAACACTGCCAGCATCACGCCCAAGGCCAGATCTTGCACTACAAGGATGCCCAGCATGACCTGTCCGTGCGGCGTAGCCGTCTCGTTGCGCTCCATGAGGCACTTCAACACCACTGCCGTCGAAGATAGCGAGAGAATAGCTCCTAAAAAGACGCCTTGCGCTGGAGAGGTCACCCAACCCATGCCAATCGAAACCAGAGCGGTGATGGCGATCGTCAGTACAATCTGCAACCCACCCCCGCCCAGGCTGATCCCTTTAACTTTCTTTAGTTCTGTAAAAGAAAACTCTACGCCGAGGGCAAACAGCAAAAAGGCGACTCCAAACTGTGCCAGCGTTTCAACCTGAATCAGTTCTTTGATCAGCCCCAATCCGGCTGGCCCCACGATCATGCCTGCCAACAGGTAGCCCAGCAGAATGGGTTGCCGCAAGACTGCTGCCAGAATACCCCCAGCGGCAGCAGCAGCCAGTACCGTGACTAAATCAACAATCAGCCTGAAATCTTCTTGCACTGCAACTTAAATATTAAAAAACGTATCGATCGCGCTCATTTTAGAATACAAACTTTTTGGGACAAGCGGGGCATGTTTGCGGATTCCCAGGTGCAATCGCGGCTTCAGCAGTCTTTTCTCATCTTGGTCGGTTCCGCTCGTGAGTTCTGATACAAAGGCAGCAGTTTCTCTCGCTACGATCTTTCTTTCCGGCTCAGCGGCTGACTTTATCCTGAATCTTTTGGGTTGCCCTGGAAACAAGAGACGAGGAACGCTATTCTATCTGCCAGTAATGCACGCGTTGCCAGCCATGAACCCAAAGTTGCTGAACCAGGTTAGATTTGCTGCTATATTGTCTTCAGCCATGCCCAAGCAGGCATGGAGGTCTGTTTGGGGTGGAAGGCGATCGTCCCTGGTTGCCACATCGCTGGCGATCGGAACAACGGTTACTTTAACCTTGCCTGCAACCGCGCTACAGGTTCAGGTCACGCCAACCAATCCACAACTGGGTGATACGCTATCCGTCACCATTACAGACACGCCCAGCAACAGCGCACCCGTTGTGACTCTGGGCAACCGAACCTACACCTCGTTTCCGTCTGGTGATCACTTTCGAGCGTTGTTGCCCACGACCCCACTCGATAAACCTGGCAAGCTGACGCTACTTGTCAAGAACAGCAGCGAAACCGATCGTCTCGTGCTGCAACTCCGGGGCCGTAAATTTCCCACGCAATCGATCTGGCTACCTCCCGGTAAAGATCAGGACTTGTCAGACTTTGAATTTAATCAGGTCGATGCGTTCAAAAAGCTGGTAACGCCCCAGAAGTTTTGGAATGGCCCCTTTCTCAAGCCAAACGGAGGCCCCATTACTACGATCTACGGAGTTCGCCGCTACTACAACGGCAAATTTGCTAATGATTATTATCATCGTGGGGTGGACTACGCGGGTGCCTATGGCTCCCCTGTGATTGCACCAGCGGCAGGACGCGTCTCACTCATTGGGCAGGAAGCCAAGGGCTTTGTGATTCATGGCAACTGCATTGGGATTGATCACGGGCAGGGGGTTGAAAGCATCTTCTTGCACTTGAGCCGGATTTTAGTGAAAGAAGGCGATATGGTGAAGGCGGGGCAGGTCATTGGAGCCTTAGGCGCGACGGGTGCTGCCACAGGGCCTCACCTCCACTGGGGCCTGTATGTGAACGGTCAGTCAATTGACCCATTGCCTTGGCGCACAAAAGGGTTTGAATAACTTTATAGTTAAAGGCGCGATTAAGCTGATACTGAACGTGCATTCTGGGGCAAGATTATTCAAGGCAACTCGTCATTTAAAGCAACTTGTCGAACAACGGCGCTGCGGAGTTTAGAGCATTATGAGTATTGAAAAGATCGTAGAGCAAGCGCTACAGGATGGCTACTTGACTCCAGCGATGGAAGCAGAAGTGGGTAGAATTTGCGACACCGCTTCAGAATTGTCGATCGAAGAATACATGTCTCTCGATCGCCTGATGGGGGCGTTACTGACAGGAGAGGTGGTTGCGGTTCCACGGAAGCAGTTCATCAACGTGATGGAAGAACTGGTGCTAACAGAGGCCATTGCTCGCGTCGCTGAGATTGAAGCCACCAGCGATCGCACCCTGGATCTGGGTGACATCGCGGCCTATGCGCTGAACCGTCTACCACCCCTCTATGCCACCACTGAGGAAGGCGCAACCTATCAGCGGCAGCGAGCCAAAGAAGAACTCCTAGGCTTGATTGCTCAACAGGTGGGTGAAGCGATCGCCCGCAACCTCGATCGTCCCGAATTCTTCCCAGAACGGCAGGCGCTGGGTAAAAACTCTGGTGATGAAATCCTGACGCAGGTGAGCACTCTACTGCAAGCCTACGCACCCAACTTTGAACCACAGTCAGGCGCACCAATCTAGACGCGGCAAAGCTATCAGCCGTCAGCTTTCAGATTACTCAGTTCAATGATGTTCGCTTGCTGAGCGTCTGTTGATGGCATAGTCCGTCTGCATGCCGAAAGGATACTTGTGTATAGGGGTGTTCAGGGGCGAACCTCTACAGCGGTACCGATCGTAATCTGATCGTACAGCGCGACCACATCACGATTGCGCATGCGGACACAGCCGTGAGATACCGCTTGCCCAATCAGCTCTTCCTGGTTGGTACCGTGGAACCCGATGTGAGCACGCCCCTCATGCAAAAAGCCAATCCAGCGCTTGCCAAGCGGGTTGGCGGGACTGACGGGGATAACTTCACCCGTGATGGGGTGCTGCCATTTCGGATCACGCTGCATTTCCATGACGTAAAACGAGCCGCTCGGCGTTTCCCAACCCGCTTGCCCGATCGCAACCGGGTAATGAGTTACACGCTGCTGATTGCGATAAACGTAGACCTGGCGATCGCTTAAATCAAGGACGAGCTTCGTTTCACGCTTAAGCGTCGTTCCAACTGCCGCTGAATGATCCGTTACGCTGCGATCGTTGCTCTGACTTGTGCGAACTTTAACCACTGGTTTGCTAGCAATGCTTTGAGGATTGGATGCCTGAGCGATCCACTGAATGCCTAACAGCAACAGTGCCGATCCAACACAAAGAAACATAACGCTACGAGCAAGGCGATCGTCTCGAACGGTTGCAGCCATCAGTTACCACTCATCAGCCCTGTCTCTAATCTACTCTGAGAAAGCAAATAAGCCCACTCCTCCTTTGAGGTTAGAATCCACATCCGCTTTACGTCATACGGTAGATTTCAGCTTAGGCCGATTTCTGGTTTTTCGAGGCTTTGATGCGATCGAGCAAAAGTTGTGACACTTCAGTCGCTACAAGCGTCACTAACACCGCATCATCAATCTCGCCCAGAAATGGAATGAAGTCGGGCAAAACATCAAACGGGCTGAGGACGTACATCAGCGTGCCAGCAATGATCCACCAGCGATATTTGGGATTAGCAACAAGTTGGCGGTACCAGTTGTAGAGGGAGCGGAGAGGCAAAGACATGGATTAAATCCTCGCGATTACAATTTCAATCATCGCAAGTTCAACCTGACTATTGACGGTTTGTCGTTATGGATAACCGAAGCATTTTTAGGAGAGAAAGTACGATAGAAGGTGTTCTGTAATCGTTAACGGGCTTTATTTTCGAGTGTTGCAGCGGTCAGCTAGGAATGCTGCTTTTTCCAATTGTTGCTTAAACCTCGTCAGGATTAACCCCCAGCGATCGCAGGCGTGCAGCAAGGCGATCAGCACGCTGTCCTTCTTTGATTGCCAGCTCTTCTGGCGTGAATAAGCGATTGCCTTCCTGATCGAACCAGTAGAGCCATTCGCGGGTGCGTCCGCAGTGAGTGCCCTGATCACGTCCGATCGCAAGCCCAATTTCGGGTAGCCATACGCGATCACCAGGTTGCAGTACGTACTTTCCCTCTACCAGCCGATACACCTCTAGAGGTAAGCGCTTCCGGCGATAGCGGCGACTGGGTACATAGATAACGTAGTACAAAATGCCGAGTTGAGCGTAGTCAGATTTCTTCTGCTCGTATTCGCCCCCGTAGGTTTTGGAGACGACTTCTAGTGCCAGTAGGGGTGTGATGCCATCTTCTTCCCATAGCACATAGCTTAAGCGCCCTTCTTCATCCACAAAGCGATCAACTCCAAGGCTAAGAAAGCCATCGGGTACAATCGGCGGCTGGTTGGGCGCGTAATAAATGCCCATATCGATGCCGAAGAACCAATCGGCGCGATCGCTCCATGCCAGTGCCAAAATCGCTTGCAGCAAATTAGGGATAAGGTTTTGCAGCTCGTTATCCACAGGTGCATCGTCTGAATCGGGTAGCTCTGCCGCAGAGGGCAAACAGCTTAACGGGTCGTACTGTACCATGCTGACTTCACCGGGTCGTGCTAACTGTATCTTAACGGATGCAGGGGGTTCAGCTTTGGGGCGGGTCTGTCGGAGGGCGATCGCTGACACAATAGGTCTAAGCAACGAGATGGCAAGGATCTGGGAATGGCAACTCATTCTGACGCACGCTGGCAATTTTGGATCGATCGGGGTGGTACGTTTACGGATATTGTGGCGCGACGACCAGACGGAAGCTTGACGGTACACAAGCTGCTCTCTGAAAATCCTTCACGCTACCGTGATGCGTCGATGCAGGGGATTCGAGATCTTTTAGGGATTGCGGCGGATGCACCAATTCCATCTGAACAGATCGCCGCGATTAAAATGGGCACGACCGTTGCGACCAATGCGCTGCTAGAACGGAAAGGCGATCGCGTGGTTCTCGTCATCACCAAAGGCTTTCGGGATGCACTGCGGATTGGCTACCAGAATCGTCCCAACATTTTTGCCCGTCACATCGTTCTGCCCGAAATGCTGTATGAGCGCGTGATCGAAGTTGAGGAACGGTACAGCGCTCAGGGTGAGGAGCTGATCCCCATTTCTAGCCGCACAGAAGCGGAACTGCTCGCGGCCCTACAGAACGCCTATGAAAGTGGCATTCGAGCTTGTGCGATCGCCTTCATGCATGGGTACCGCTATTCTGACCATGAGCAGAAAGCTGCCGCGATCGCGCGTGAGATTGGCTTCACCCAGGTTTCCGTTTCCCATGAGGTCAGCCCCCTTATGAAGCTCATTAGTCGAGGCGATACGACTGTTGTGGATGCATATCTCTCGCCTGTTTTGCGACGGTATGTGGATCGAGTGAGTGGGGAATTGGGCGGGAGTGGGGAGCGGGGAGTGAGGAGTGGGGAAGCAGAGGGAGTAGGGGGCGCAGGGGAGGCAGGGGAGCAAGGAGAACTCAAAACTCAAAACTCTCCAGCGAAGCGGCGCAAAGCGCTACTCAAAACTCTCGCTCCTTACCCCTCACCCCTCACCCCTCACCCTTCACCTCAACTCCTCTTCATGCAGTCAAATGGGGGCTTAACGGATGCTCGATCGTTTCAAGGTAAGGACAGCATTCTTTCGGGGCCTGCTGGCGGCATTGTGGGAGCGGTTCAGACAAGTAAACTGGCTGGGCTGGAGAAAATCATTAGTTTCGACATGGGTGGTACGTCTACTGATGTGGCGCATTATGCAGGCGAATACGAGCGGGAATTTGAAACCGAAGTGGCGGGTGTACGGCTACGGGCACCGATGATGGCGATTCATACCGTGGCAGCAGGGGGCGGGTCAATCTTGCACTTTGATGGGTCGCGCTATCGTGTGGGGCCAGAGTCAGCCGGAGCCAATCCGGGGCCTGCGTGTTATCGCAACGGCGGCCCGGTGACGGTGACAGACTGTAATGTCATGCTGGGCAATCTGCAATCAGATTTCTTTCCTAAAGTGTTTGGTATGAATGGCAATCTGCCGCTGGATGTCACGGCCGTACAGCAGAAATTTAGCGATCTAGCCGCAACCATTCAGTCTGTAACTGGTGATGTTCGATCGCCCGCACAAGTAGCTCAAGGCTTTCTGACGATCGCTGTTGAAAAAATGGCAAGCGCAATTAAAAAAATCTCTGTACAGCGCGGCTACGATGTCAGCGAATATACCTTGTGCTGTTTTGGTGGTGCGGGAGGACAACATGCCTGCGCGATCGCAAACACGTTAGGCATGAAGCAGATCTTTTTGCATCCTTTCGCAGGCGTTTTATCTGCTTACGGGATGGGCTTAGCAGATGTCCGTGTCATGCGTGAAAAAACCGTCGAGGCAACCTTAAATCACTTGTTGCTACCAGAGCTTGAACGCAGCCTCGCTGACCTAACAATAGAGGTGAACGCAGAATTGCTGCGACAAAACATTCCAGAGGCTCAAACACAAGTCTTACCCAAGGCTCACTTGCGTTATCAAGGGACAGACACAGCGCTCATCGTTCGCTTTGGTGATCTGGATACGATGATTGCGGCCTTTGAGCAAGCACATCGTCAACGCTACGGTTTCATTGCTCAAAAGAAGGCGTTGGTGGTTGAGGCCGTTTCTGTTGAAGCGATTGGCACAACCAATGCGATCGCAGAACCCATCATCACAGAAACTCGCATAGCTCCCTTAGAACCGATCGCCACCGTCCAGACCTATATAACTGATTCCTGGCAACCAACCCCGGTGTTTCAGCGCGAGGATTTATTTCCGGGCGATCACATTGCTGGCCCAGCACTTGTCATCGAACTCACAGGCACGAACGTCATTGCACCCGGATGGCAGGCGGCGTTGACGGAGCGAAAGCATTTGATTTTGCAGAAGGAATCAGGAATCAGGAGTCAGGAGTCAGAAGCGGGGGAACAGAGGAAGCAAGGGGAGCAGAGGAAGGGTGAAGTCCTAACTCAAGACTCGAAACTCATCATTCAAAACTCTCGACCCACACCCCACACCCTACACCCCACACCCCACACCCCTGATCCCGTCCTGCTCGAAATCTTCAATCACCTGCTCATGGCGATCGCCGAGCAGATGGGTTTCACGCTGCAAAACACGAGCTACTCCGTCAACATCAAAGAACGTCTCGACTTCTCCTGCGCCATTTTCGATCAGCACGGACAACTTGTTGCCAATGCACCCCACATTCCTGTGCATCTCGGTTCCATGAGCGAAAGTGTGCAATCGCTGATCACAACTTGCGGCGACACGTTGAAACCTGGCGACGTTTACGTGCTCAACAATCCCTACAACGGGGGAACGCATTTGCCGGATGTAACGGTGATTACGCCAGTGTTTGAGAAGGATGAAACTAGGGGGATGAGGGATGAAAAAAAAGCTGATTCATCTCTCATCCCTCATCCTTCATCCCTTCCCGATCGCCCCCTCTTCTTCCTCGCCTCTCGCGGTCATCACGCTGATATCGGTGGCATTTCACCCGGTTCGATGCCGCCGAACAGTACATCGATCGCGCAAGAAGGCATTCTCATCGACAACTTCCAGCTAGTAGCTCAAGGGCAATTTCGCGAGCGTGAACTGCTTGAATTGCTGACGACAGGAGATTATCCGGTACGCAACCCGACGCAGAACCTGGCGGATTTGCAGGCACAAATTGCAGCAAACGAGCGGGGTGTGCAGGAGCTTCACAAGATGGTGCAGCACTATGATTTGGAGACCGTACAGGCGTATATGCGGCACATCCAGGACAATGCCGAAGACTCAGTGCGCCGCGTCATTGATGTGTTGACGGATAGCAGCTTTACCTACGCGATGGATGATGGTAGCCAAATTGCAGTGACGGTGACAATCGATCGTCCGACTCGTAGTGCCACGATCGATTTCACAGGCACATCGCCCCAGCAACCCAACAACTTCAACGCTCCGGTAGCTGTGTGTAAAGCGGCAGTTCTTTACGTCTTTCGCAGTTTGGTCGATGACGATATCCCGCTCAATGCAGGCTGTCTCAAGCCGCTCAACATCATCATTCCTGATGGCTGTATGCTCAATCCGCGCTATCCAGCAGCCGTTGTAGCAGGCAATGTGGAAACGTCGCAGGTTGTTACCGATGCGCTGTACGGAGCTTTGAACGTGATGGCAGCGTCGCAGGGCACGATGAACAATTTCACCTTTGGCAACGATCACTATCAGTATTACGAAACGATCTGTGGTGGATCGGGTGCAGGGGCGACATTTGACGGTACAGATGCGGTGCAGACACATATGACGAACTCTCGGCTGACTGATCCAGAGGTATTGGAATGGCGCTTTCCAGTGTTGTTAGAAAACTTTGCAATCCGTTCTGGTAGTGGTGGAGAGGGCTTACATCGAGGTGGAAATGGCGTAGTGCGTCGCATTCGCTTTTGTGAACCCATGACTGCTGCGATTTTGTCTGGACATCGTCTGGTGCAGCCGTTTGGTTTGGAGGGCGCTGCGGCTGGAGCAGTGGGACGCAATTGGGTTGAACGAGCCGATGGCACGATCGAGCCTTTAGACAGCAAAGCCAAAGTCACCATGCAATCTGGCGATGCGTTTGTGATTGAAACCCCTGGCGGCGGTGGGTATGGGTTGCCGTTGTCTAAGGAGCTATAGCGATCGCCCCTCAGACAAGGTTCGGCGGTGCAGCGAATTCAGTATTAACCCTGAGATTAACCAACCTTAATGAGCTGGGATTACGGTTGTAAGGGTATTAGTTTGTCTCCTTTGATGCAGCTTGCTAGTGAAAAACACGGCAACAAAGCTGCCTTTATGAGAGCCATGCAGCCAAACGCGATCGCTCATGTTCTTTGAAGTGAGCGAAACCTAACATTCAGTGCAATGGCATGCTTTCGGCTTTGAGAGTACTGCTTAGCGCTGTCTTTTTTGTGTGCGTCAACCAACGTCAACGCATAGAGGCGCAGGCTAGGATTTTTGCTCTTGCTTGCTGAAGCGGTTGTGTTCATGCTGCGGGAGCAACCGTTCTGGCAAACAGGTGATGCAGTAGTTCGTTTTGCAGTTCATTTTTCCTTCAGTGAGGATTTTATGCCTAATTTTTCGCGCCGACAATTATTGGTTTTCTTTGGGAGCACTGCTGCGGCTACCGCTTTAGAACCAGTTGTGAGTCACAAACTCTTTGGCGGTAGCAATGCCAGCACCGCTGAAGCGGCTTCTCTCACGTTTACGCCCGTGCGTCTACCGCATCCATTGCCGATTTACCAACAGCAGAGTAGCTTTTTAGCCACTGGTTTTGGTCAGGGTAGTGTGCTACCAGCCGCACCAGCCCCTAATCTCGATACCTTTAGCCCTATTGATGACCTGGTTGTGCCGCCAGAGTATGAGCGCTATGTCATCGTGAGCTGGGGCGATCGCGTCTTCCCAAACGAGGAAGATTACTTTGGCTATAACTGTGATTACACAGGCTTTGTGCCTACTGAAGGCCGCAACGATGGCTATCTTTGGGTGAATCACGAATACAATAGTTTCCCTATTTCTCCCTTTGCACCTGAAGCGCCTACCGATGTGGCTACGTTTGCCGCCTCTGGTCCGATCGTGATCGAGGGGTTTCCCACTGAGCGAGGGCGTGCGCTTTCGGGTGAGTTTATGTACAACATGGGTGGGTCGATCGTTCGCCTCGTCCGTGAGGGTCGTAGAGAACGGTTTGCTGTCGTCGAAGATGAGAAAAATCGCCGTCTTCATGGCTTATCGGGTCTGGGCATCAATAGTCAGCGCTCCGATACCTACAACAATGTCACCAGTTGGGGATCGAAAAACTACCAAACAGGCGATCAAAACTATCTCATTGCGACTGGGCCTGCTGCCAGTGACGTGTTTGAAGGCATTAATTCAGATGGATTAGGCAATAAGATTATTGGAACGGCTTACAACTGCTCTGGCGGCACTAGCCCCTGGGGAACTATACTCTCTGCCGAGGAAAACTTTCAAGGATCAACAGGCGCGTTCTTTGTGGGCGTTCAGGAAAATATCAAGCCTGACGGGACTCAAACTGCCTATGCTGCGGGCACGACTGGGGCAGAATTTGGTTTGGTAGGTGAGAAATATGGCTGGATAGTGGAAATTGACCCAGCTAATCCTGAATTCCGTCCCCGTAAACATACGTCACTCGGTCGATATCGCCATGAAAACATTGCCATGCGTGTGCAGGCAGGCAAGAAGCTGGTGGCGTATATGGGTGACGATCGCCGAGGCGGGCACACCTGGAAGTTTGTCAGTAAAGGTACGGTCAAAAATCCTAAGAGCAACAGCAACAGCAAGCTGTTTGAAACCGGCACACTCTATGTTGCGAAGTACAATGCCAATGGCACGGGTAACTGGCTACCGCTGCTGCTCTCGTCGCCCACCAATCCAGTGAAGCCCTCTGACCTGACGGCTGGTGACCCGTTGAAGCTTAGAAGTGGTAGCACCCGATTCCCCAAACGGGCAGGCATTGCGGGTCAGACTAGCGATGGTGGATCAGTGGTCGTAGCGCTTACCCAACTAACCAGTACGACCAACGGTGTCACAACGGTTACAGCCGTGGCTGAAAGCGATGCGTTACCGGGCTACCAGGGTAAAAAGTTAAGTGACTTCTACACCAGCCAGGGTGCTGTTCTGGTCGATGCGTTTCTGGCGGCTAATTTGATTGGTGCGACTCCCACGGCTCGCCCTGAAGACATTGAAATCAACCCCAGGAATCCCAGAGAAGTCTTCATTTCTTATACCGATGGTGCTCCTGGCAGCGATGGCTACCCCGATTCCCGCATCTTTGTGGTGGGTAAGTACGCAGCAGCGGTCAACGACACCCAGCAATCGGGCGGTCTCTACAAGATTATTGAAGATAGCGCTGATGGCACAGGTACAACGTTCCGCTGGGAGCGGTTTGTTCAAGGTGGTGAGGCGGGAGCCGAAGCGGGTGCAGGGTTTGCCTCTGTTGATAACCTGGTCTTCGATAACCGTGCCAACATTTGGGGTGTGACGGACATGTCTACAACCACCCACAATGGGTTTGCGACGGGCGCGGCTGGGACACCAAACCTGATCGACCATACCAAAACAGGTGATGTGTCTGCCTTTACGGGCGTGTTTGGTAACAACTGGTTGTTCTACATTCCCACAACGGGTGACCACGCAGGGCAAGTAGTGCCGTTTGCCTACGGGCCACCACGCTGCGAGATGACAGGCCCCACGTTTGTGGGCGACACGTTGATTATCTCGGTACAACATCCTGGTGAGGACTGCCCCTTTACGCCAAATGTGACCTTGAGCCGCACGATCGAGCTTTTAGCCTTGAGCGGCACCTTGTTTAATCAAACGCGGACTGTCTCACGTGGTAGCAACTGGCCCAGCAACATTCAAGGGCAGGCAGACGGGCCACCAAAGCCCTCGGTCGTTGGCATTCGTCGCAAGCGATCGAACGGTCAGTTTGTTTGAAGCAACGCTGTATTGAAGGAGGCGATCGCATCTCTCTGCACAGCCAACGAGTAGGAAGGGCGTAAGGGGAACCGGTTAAACGTCACGCTGTTTCCCCACTCTCCTTTTTCTATCAAAGTCGTTTCCTCTGCTCAATCTGGTCAAAAAGTCTTGAGCGGTATCCAACCATTCACAGAGGGTTTAAAGTAAGTCAGCACACACTCAATCAGGGCATGGAGGCATGTAACTTTGCAAGTTGCGTGTCAAATCATCGCATTCGCTTAAGTTGGCTTCAGACGTTTAAGTTGGCTTCAGACTTTCATCGTATTGGGACATTATGCAGGCTTCAAACGCGTCACCTTCAGCTTGGCAGCAACTTAAAAATCGCGATATCACCTGCGAAGAAGCCATCCATCTTCTAGTAGATGAGCAGGGCATTGTTAATCTTCCGTTGCTCGATCGCGAGGTCACCTACCGTTTTCTCAAATCATCGACTGATCGCCGATCGCTGCCGCCTGTGATGCCGCTGCTGCTGTGGCGCAACTGCTATTACCTGGGTAGCCCCATTGCGCTCAGTGAAGCGGCGGTCGCCAGCCTGAGAGAGCAGACTGGCACAACCATTCAAATGATTGCGATCGCCGAACAGAGCTACCGTGCCTGGTTCCAAAGCCAAACGTTTGACCAAACTCGCATCAGTGCCGATGCGCTGACCAACCCGCTTACTGGGGAAGTCGAGCAAGAAAATATTGGCATTGTGACAGAACTCCATCTGTCAAAAGCGACGGATCAGATTGGGCGCATCAAAGCGCTGATTTCTGGGGCTTTACGGAACCGTGCCAGTGACATTCATTTAGAACCAACGATCGATGGTTTGCGAGTGCGCTACCGCATTGACGGCATTCTGCGCAACATTACAACCCTACCTTTGGAGGTTAGTCGGCGAGCCGTCGTTGCCCTTAAAGTGATGGCAGATATGGATATTTCCGAGAGCCGTCGCCCGCAAGATGCCCGCATCAGTGAGAAATACGTTTCGGAAACCGAAGCGGAAGTTGGGCTGGATATGCGAGTCAGCACATTGCCGTGCGTGGGCGGCGAGAAGGCTGTCATTCGCCTCCTCCCCCGCCAAAATCCATTCTCCAGCATTAACGAACTGGGATTTTCTGACAAGGCGCTAGCGATTTACAAAGGATGGTTGGCACAGCCGCAGGGGATGGTCATTTTTACTGGCCCAACAGGGTCGGGCAAAACCAGTACGCTGTACACCAGTTTGCAGGCGATCGCCACCGAGCACGTCAACGTCGTCACGGTCGAAGATCCCGTTGAGTACGTGCTGCCGTGTATTACTCAAACTCAGGTGCATGAACCCGCAGGCATGACGTTTGCGGCAGGACTCCGCGCCATTTTGCGGCAAGACCCCGATATCATCATGCTGGGGGAAATTCGCGATCACGAGACGGCTGAAACCGCCGTTCGGGCAGCACTGACGGGGCACCTCGTTCTTACGACGCTGCATACCAACGATGCCACCAGCGCCATTCCCCGCTTAAAAGATATTGGCCCCGACCCAGGGTTGATTAGCGATGCGCTGCTGGGCATTGTGGCTCAACGGTTGGCACGCAAAGTGTGTACACACTGCGCCGAACCCTACACACCCACTGAGAAAGATTTAAACGTGCTTGGACTGGAGTTGAAGCAGGCAAACTCAACCGCATGGCGATGTGGAAAAGGCTGCGGACGCTGCTTTAACTCTGGCTATTTGGGCAGAGAAGCGTTGATCGAAATGCTAAATATTGATACAACCGTGCGGCAAATTATCTATGAAGGCAGCATGACCGACCTGCATAAATACTTGAATGACAGCGGGTTTCAATCCTTTCAACTTGCCGCGATCGAAAAAGTCACGACAGGTAGAACCACAGTGGAGGAAGTACTGCGCGTACTGCCCCACAGTGCCCTCTATCGCAGACGATCGCCGATCGCTTCAAATTCAATCGCCCCCAATCTGATCGCGCCCAAGCCACCAGACCCAAGCCGAAATCCGATCGCTCCTAACAGCTTGAAGGAAAAGAACGCGCTGAACTAAGTTTTATACCAAGGCAAAACTACTCATTAAAAACAATCCAAATCACGATGTTCACTGAAATTGTAGGTTCTACTACCTCGCTTAGGCTGCGATCGTTCTGGCTTCTGAAATTTGCTAGAACTATCCGAATTAGGTTGGTTTGGATTCTTTGAGTTTTGGCTAGACTGTTCAGAGAATTTATCTTCTGGCTCAGACATGGAAGATAAGAATAATTTAGCAACCGAAAAGGAACAAAGCGTTGAACTCGTCATTTAAGATAGGTATAAGTAGTACCCTTGCTTTAACAATAATCGTGACTGTATAGGGATTACTACCCAAACCAGCAGATGAATTCTACACAGCTAGTGAACTATTAGACGAGCTAGAGAGCTACGACCGATGCTATTCAATGCAGTACATTACTTTAAGTCGTGCCGAGACTCTCAAAAGCTTAGATGAGTTGCGCCTCCCAAAAGTAACATGCCTTAAATGGGCAACTTTCCTAATTATGTTTGCACATTACTAGGACTTACGCAAAAGCGATCATCTTTCGCCCCCTAGCCCCCAATGCTGGGGGAACCGAGCCAATTAAAGCCCCCAGCATTGGGGGTTTGGGGGCAAATGCGTAGTCCTAATTACTATTCGCTGTTGACATAGTTTTACACACAGCTACCTAAGTAAAATTTTGAGCGTACAAGAAAAGGGGGCGACTGCGTAAGTTCTATTATTTTCTTACGCCTTGAGCATAAGCAGGTACGACAGGTGCTGGCCGAGCGCTGGCGGTAATGGATTGCCCAGACATAATCACTGCTTTGATTGGCAAGACCGTTGAGCGGAAGCCCTCTTTGGTTGGTTGTAGTGCTAGAAAAGAAACGCTCCACCCTGCTTGCTGTAGTGTCCAGGCCGATACGCCACCTTCTCTCGTTGCAGTAGGGTAGATCATTTGAGGTAGATAAGTTACGGCGATCGCGTCAAAGTCAGCCCCAGATTCGTAAAGCACTCGCCGGATCTCTTGCCAGCAATCGGTAGTCGGTTGCATCCGTGCGCCGTTACTCATCAGCCTAGCGCCCAACAGGCTTGTCAATTTAGCGCAGATTTCTTCAAGACGAGAACAATCGCCCCTCAGCAACATTGCTTCTTCTGGCAAGAGGATGTCGTCTGTTTTGGGCGTCCAAAGTTCAAAGCAGGTATGCGCGTCAATAGGGACGGTCGTTAGCTTGAGGTGAGACGGCAGCCCTAAGGGATTGGGGGCGACCGCAAGTGCAACTGGAATGAAGGAGTCAAGCATGAGCGTACAGTTCCTTCAGTAAACTCAATGGGTTAGTGATATAGCAAGTTGACATAGGTTGCAGGCGGTTTGCAAGTGGCTTTAGCCCCTTACCAGGCAGATTGAGTTGTGCCTTTTGGACTGCGCCTTTTGCACTGTTTGCGCTTGCTTCCGCTGGTAAACCACCACGTACTGACCTTCCTAAGATGGCTCCTGCTAGAGACTCTTTTGTACTGAAACGATAAAAAAAGGGTGAAGCAAGGATGAAATCTGTCTTCACATCGTCCCTTTTCACCGCCTTCATTCGTCTCTAACAAATGAGATTGGTCAGCGCTGCAAGACGCCTTAAGATGGTAGAAGAGTCATCCAGATTACAAAGCCGGGTTGTGCATCGAACAAACACATTGATACCTCAACCCCTCTTTGGTACCTCTTTAAGGATCACTTGAGGCTAGACGGAGACGAACCGTTTGGCATAAGTCTTGACTACTTCAACTTGTTCTTTGAACGCGACGCATGATGAATCAAACTATTGCAGATATCACTGCAATTGATCAAAAGTTATCCAAACGTCATATTGATCTTGATCCCGGTGGATACGTCATCATCTACCTCGATCGGGAGCAAAGGCTGATTTGCGCCAAGCATTTCACCAACGTTATTGACGATCGGGGCCTAGCCTGCGATCCCGCAACTGGCAAACCCATTCCCACACGCGGCAAAATCGAACGACTGCCCGCTCATATTTTCAGTGGCAGAACCGCCAAAGAAATCTGCGTGCAGCTTTTTGAGCAAACAAACCCATGCCCTATCATTATGCTCGACCATGCCTCCTACCTCGGACGCGAGTTTCAACGGGCAGAAGCAGCACTACTGAGTGGGCAAGAGTACGTACAGGACTAAAAAGAGTTAAAAGTTTTGAGTTTTAAGTTCTGAGTTGTATATCTGCATTCAAAACTCGAAACTTAAAACTCAAAACTGATCACTAGCCTTCTCGCGCTTGGAGATACAGGTAAAAATAGTACGTTGCCATCGGTACAACCGTTGCAACCACAAGGAAGCCAATGACCCAAACCGTTGCATTACTTTCTTTCGTTTGCTCTGGCGTTGCAAAGGTACCTTCGACTTGAACGTTATCAGTCAGCGTCGGCGGTCCTGGATCGGGGCGACCGGAGAGTACGGCGCTGAGGCGATCGCCCGCACCCAAGAGCGCTTGATTGTACTTGTTTCCTTCTTTGAGCGGAATCAAGACAGTTTCTTGCGTCACGCTCTCAGCAAGATCATCTGTTAGCTTTGTTTTCACCGCTTCACCCGCACTCAAGGCAACGTTGTTAGTGAGACTATCTAACACCAATAAGGTCTGGTTTGCCTTCGCCTCTGAAGTCGGGAACCAACGATCAAAGAGCTTGTCGGTAAAGGTTTCGATCGTCTCGCCATAATCCAAGCGGTGAATCGTCACAAAGTGAACCTCATTCCCCGTTTGCTTTGCCAGATCCCTCAACGTCGTCGCAATTTTGCCCTCGTTAGAGCGACTCAAAACTTCTGCCTGATCAACAATCCAGGTGCCGACCTTTGGTTTTGGCACTTCACTTACGCCTGTAGCGCTGGCAGGCAAGGCAAAAAGCTGTGTTGCCAAGACGAAAACTGCAAGAGAAACAAGCAAGTGCTGAGTAAAGTGCTTCCAATAGCAGAGTGATTTGAAGAGGCGTTGCATAAGACCGTTCTAAAAAACTTATTACTCCAAAATACTACGCTTATACAAAAGATGGATAGAGGCAAGGGAGGGGAGGCAGCTTCCTCTGCTTCCCCTGCTTCCTCTGCTCCGACTCCCTCTTCACCACTAATGACCGTTCAAGTAATAATCTCTTGTGCCCTTAGCGCTAATGGCTTCACCGAGGCGGGTTAAAGCATGGACGTAGGCAGCGGTGCGTAAGTCGATCGACAAATCACGGGCGATCAACCAGATGGATTCCGATTCCTCGACGATGCGGTATTTGAGTCGTTGGTTGATCTCATCCAACGTCCAGTACAGGCCGCTGCGGTTTTGCACCCACTCAAAGTAGCTCACTGTAACCCCGCCCGCGTTGACGAGAATGTCTGGAAAGACGTAGATGCCTTGATCGCTTAGGATGCGATCGGCGGCAGAGGTAATGGGGCCATTGGCGACTTCATAGATGAGTTTTGCCCGAATCATGTCGGCATTGGCCTCAGTGATTTGATTCTCAAGGGCAGCAGGTACCAGAATATCCACATCCAGAGCAAGCAGCTCAGCATTGGTGAGTACGTCGTCAGCGGCTGTGTGGCAAACAGTACTGTCGCAGTACAGCGCTTTAACCCCTCGGTGAGAGTCCTTGAACTGGCGAATGCTGGGAATGTCCAGCCCATTTTTGGCATAGATGCCACCCTGCGAATCGCTGACCGCAACAACTTTATAGCCTGCTCGAAAGAGCAATTCTGCGAGGATGCCCCCAGCGTTGCCAAAGCCCTGAACGGCTACGGTTGTGGTGCTGGGGTGACGATCGAACTTGGGCAGCGTTGATTCAATGACAAAAAAGGCACCCATTGCCGTTGCGGTTTCGCGGCCCAGGCTGCCGCCCATGCTGACAGGTTTTCCGGTGACAACAGCAGGACAGATCTGGCGCTTGATGATGCTGTATTGATCCATCATCCAGCCCATGATCATGGCGTTGGTATAAACGTCAGGAGCCAGGATGTCTACATCAGGCCCAATGAAATCGGCGATCGCATCAATATACCCCCGGCTCAGACGCTCCAATTCCATACGGGACAATTCTTTTGGATTCACAGTGATGCCGCCTTTTGCCCCCCCAAACGGAAGGCTGAGCGCCGCGCACTTAAAGGTCATCCAAAACGCCAGGGACTGCACTTCATCTAGCGAAACGTGGGGATGATAGCGCACGCCACCTTTACCGGGGCCTCGCGTATCGTCATAGCGCACGCGGTAACCCTGAAAAAGCTTGAGCGAGCCGTTATCCATGCGAACGGGGATCGAAACTGTCAGGCTGGTTTGGGGAAATTTTAGCGTTTCAACGGCATCCTCTGAAATAGACGTATATTTCAGTGCATGTTCCAGTCGTTGATTAGCATCGGCTAAAAGCGAATCAGGTATCATAAAACTCTTCCTTTCAGTAAGTGCACGATCGCTGTGCTCTATTGCAGCCACCGCAACAATAATGGGCGCATCTAAAGACGCTAGCTGTTTCTTCAACGATCCTGCCAATGGTTTTGGCACTATAGAGAATTTCGTTGCTTTTCTATAGAGTTCCCAAACACAAAACGCCGTTGATATAACGATCCCCACTTTGCGGGAAGAAATTTTAGAGATAAAGAATGCCTTGATCTTTTAGGTGGTTGCTGAACATACTTCTTCTGTATAGAAAGTTCATAAAGCCGCGATCGCGTTTCTAAGGGGTGAGTTCTGCGGCGGCTCCCTTCAGCAATTAATGTACTATAAGGTTCAGTAGCGCGTTAACTTTTTTCAGTAAATCAACGGTAGAGAATCCTTTGGTTAAATAGTCATTTGCACCTAAGCGTCGGGCTTCATCAAACCATTCTTCTGATAAACGGGACGAAACAACCAGAATAGGTACCTTAATCCCTGCTTGACGGCAGCGATCGACTAGCGTGAATCCATCCATATTTGGCATTTCGATGTCTGTAATGACGAGATTAGGCTGAGGATTCGTCTGGAGCCAGTGCCATGCTTCTTGACCATCGGCACAGGTATGGGTGAGATAGCCATTACTATGCAGGCTGGCCTCCAACCGTCGCCGCATCAACGCCGCATCATCCACAATAAGGATTGATTGAGTCGGATGGTCAGCGTGCCAGTCATCTGGCTCAGAAGGCGTAATGGAAACCGCTTCTATAGTCGGTGCTGGAGTCGTTAAAAGCTGTTCTGCCACAGCCTGTGCTTCCAGTACAGGAACGAGAGATCCACTTGCCTGTAGGCTGACTCCGATTAACCCATTGGGTACAGCTAGTGGCCGTGGAATGGGGTTAATCATGAGTTCCGCTTGCTCTAGAAGTTCGTCAGCCAGTAACCAAGCACCTTGCTGGGTGCCTGCTAACGCCACGTAAAGACAAACGGTAGTATTCGTTAAGGGACGATCGGGTGCCTGCGGTTGCCAATACCTGAGCAAATCTAGCGCTGGCAACGAACCAGTTTCATGGCGAATGATCCAGGTGTAGGCTTGGCTCGGATCTGCGGGAAGGGGCGCATCTAGGCTATCTAAGAGAGTAATCGTCCTGATGTCATCCTCTGGAATCGCAACGGTCTGCTCACCGACTTGCAGCAACACGCAAGGAACTAATAGTCGCGGCACTGGGAATTGAATTTGAAACGTGGTACCAGTGCCAGGAACCGTACTGAGACTCAATCGCCCACCAAGACGAGCCACCTGAGCGGCAACCACATCCATCCCCACCCCGCGTCCAGAAATTTCACTGACCTGATTTTGGGCGCTAAAACCTGGCTGGCAAATCACAGCTAAAAGCGCTGCTGGCGTTTGGGCACTACACAGCGGCAGGTGTAAGGCTTCGGCTCTCGCTTGAATGGTGCTGGCATCCATCCCACGACCATCATCCTGAATTTCAAACTGAAAGCGATTGCCCTGCCGTTGGAGCGATAGCGTAATGGTTCCTTGCTCTGGCTTCCCTTTAGCGGCCCGCTCAGCAGGGGACTCCAACCCATGATCGTAGGCATTCCGAATGAGGTGAAGCAAGGCGGGTTCCAGGTTACGGGCGATCGTGACATCCAATTCTGTTTTTTCTCCCTGCACGAGCAACTGGGCAGGCTTGTTATAGCGTGTAGTGAGGTCACGCAAAATCGCTCTGGCACGGAAGCTCAAGTTTTGGAAGGCTACCAGGCGGCTATCTTCGATCGTGCTTTGTAGCTTGAGTACGTTGCGATCGACGCTTTGAAGATAGGCCGCGATTTGCTGTGTCGTTTTGCCAGTCTCTGCACCCATTTCAGATAAGCGAAGGCTCGTTTCCAGTAGCCGATTGATGACGGTATAACCCTGGCGATAGCGTTCTGGGGTTGGGCCAGCGGGTGCCTGGGAGCTAAGGCTCAGCTCTTCCAGTAGGGTATAGTCATCCTGAATTTGACGAAGATGCGTAATACATTGTGCGCCTTCTTGGGCAAGCGTCATAATCTGCGCGATCTGGCTTTGTAACGCTTGATAAAAGCCCTGCGTGGTACGCAAGCTTAGCAGCGTTTCAACCAGGTGTTGTGCCGATTGATCAAGCGACTCTAAAGGGACAGGAATTTGCACTTTCTCCAGGGTTTGGATCGCAGGATCGGGCTTTGGCAGTGCGGTTTGGTTGACGATCGAAGGGGGATGTAAAGATTGCGACCCGTCGATCGCGTCTCGTTGTTCATGCAGGGGCGCTTGAGATTCAGCCGAATTCTCGATTGGGCTAGTTTCGACCAACCAATCTAGCTCTGGTTCCTCATTCAAGGGGATCTCTGGCGAAGAGGTTGAGTCGGGCGTTATAATCCCGCGATCGTCGGCTAAGCGGAGTTCATCTGGATGGAAGTTTTCATCTGCAAAAGCTGGTGCGTCTTCAAGAGGGAAGGCATCGTTGAGAAAATCGATGATTTGTGATGTTGAAGTTGCTTCAGTTGGAGCCAGGGCCGCAAAAGATGCACTAGCAAGCCAGTCTTGATCTAACGTATCGCTGCGATCGATTTCACAATTGGGATCAGAGACGACCTCAAGTGTTGGCTCTACTAAACGGTTCTGCTCCGGGTCTAAATCACTGCTTACCTGGCCCGTGACACCGTCTATAAAGGGATCGACGAGATCATCAACATGTTCGGTCTGCGAGATAGCTTCACCAGAATGCAACGCATCGAGAAACGTGCCAACGTCAGCAATGATATCTGTCTGTTCAAAATAAGCCAGCAAAGCATCAGGTTCATGAGCGTTTAACTCATGCACATCTGAGTCATGAATGCCCAATGGTGCAAAGGCTTCCATACTCAGATCGGTTAAGGGTTCGGTCATCCAGGCATTGCTTTCGTCCACCTCTGACTCGGCAGGCAGAGAATGATTCAACAGAGAACTGTCAGGCTGAAAACTCGCAGACTGAAAACTGTCAAAGGCAAAAGGTACAGGCTGTCCGCTTTGCTTTGCACACCGCTTCAGTGCCTGGAAAAACAGTGACCATTGCGATCGCCAAACGGCATTATCTCGATGCTCCAACAAGAGCTGCGCTTTTTGAAGAAGCTCTGCCCAACCGGATGCCAGGTGCAACTCTTGACCAATTTCGGCGAGTTGCTTCAAACTCTGCTGAGCCGTGTGAACCGTGCTGGCAGAGACCATTCCCGTTTTGGGCAGACGCTCTAGCGCTATATCGAGTTCCAGCACAACGAGATCCAAGCCTTCTTCTGCAAACGCCTGATGAAGTTGGCTGGCTTCATTCCATTGGGGCAGGTAGCGCTCCCGAATCTCTTGATGAATCATCTGGATACGGTTGAGAATCGGTTCCTGCCCTTCAACTTGCTGACGGGGTTCCAGAGCACCAGTCAGCAACTCACCTGCTTCGATTAAAACCTGGCTGAGATGGTCACCTGCCAAGTTGGGAGCCACTTCCAGGTAGCGTAAATCCGCCAGCACATCCTCCACTGCCGTTGCAATGTGCAAGACGGCATCTGCCCCGATCGTCACCGCGCCCCCTTTAATGGTGTGCACACACCGATAGAGTTCCTGGATGTCTGAGCGCCACGACTGAGCCTGAAGAGACTGAGCAATCTGGCTATATTTCTGCAAGTAGTGTTGCGTATCAACAGCAAACAGACCGCGAAGCTCTTGCTGCAATTGTTCGTCAGCGATCGCGTCAAAGCGTTGGGAAGAATCAATCTCTGGCATCGACATAAGGCACCATTAAAAAAAGATTCAGAGAGCGTCAGCAGTCAGTAGTGCAAAGAACTAAAGAAAAGCGATTTTGCTTGAAGTGATGCACGTTATGGAGCGGCAAACTGCTGCATTGAGTGAAGCGTTTAACTGTCAACCAGATGTTTGGTAGAGACTATACGGCGTTGGGTGTTACAGAAATAGCTGCACCATTTTGAGCCGAGGGATCAGCAGGTGTAAGCATCCGCAGCGACTCAGGCGGTGGTGAGGCTAACTGGTCTGGACGCAATTGAAAAAATTCCACACTGTGGAGTAACGACTGCGCTAACTGCTCCATTTGCTCTGCCTGTTCTTTAGTGACATCGGCTCGCTGCAACGTTTCAGCAGAACTATTGGCAATATCACGCACCGATTGCAACGTGGTTTGAGCGGCATCCGCGATCGTTTGGCTGGATTGCGTTACTTGCTGACCCATTTGCGCCACACGTTCACTCACTACTCGGATGGTATTGAACGCCTGCT
This sequence comes from Stenomitos rutilans, assembly GCF_059505485.1. Lineage (NCBI taxonomy): Bacteria > Bacillati > Cyanobacteriota > Cyanophyceae > Leptolyngbyales > Leptolyngbyaceae > Stenomitos > Stenomitos rutilans. The sequence continues at coordinate 46,793 of NZ_JCACKR010000044.1, read as the reverse complement.
GCGATTGTTCTACACCAACAGTAAAATGGTTCACCTGTTGACTAATACCTTGCACATCATAATTAAGCCCAGACACAACGGTTTGAATTTGCTCCGTCCGTTGCTGGAGCGCAATCAAGCTCTGATTTGTTTGAGCGGCGAGTTGATTCACCTGCACGGCGATCGTCTCAAATTCATGAGTGATGACTGCCATCTGTTCGGGATCTTGCTGCACGGTCGCCCGGTTGGACAACATCGATGCATTGACCGCAAGAATACGGGTCATCGCGGCAATGCGTTTCTGATCTTTCACAAACTGTGTTGCCAACTCCACATAGTTAGTCAGCGTTTGAGTTCGTTTGACGATTTGCTCCGTCTCTTGCTGTAAGCCTTGAATACCCTGGGTCATCGCTGTAATTTCGTATTGCCCGTCGGCAATGGCAGCTTGAGTGAGTTGAACAGCATCTCCGGTGTCGATCGCTTGCAAGGCAGCCTCTTGAGCCTGGTTGTTCACCTCTTCCATCAACGTTTGCACCTGAGCGACTGATTGAAATTGCTGTTGCACGTTAGCGGCTACCGATACAGCCAACCGTTCTAAGTATGTTGTTCCATGTGTCACTCGTTCAGCAGCATCCAGCACCTCCGCCATCACCTGCCCTAATCGCATAATGAGACGGTTCAAGGTATCGCCCACCAATCCTGTTACCCGTGGGCTAACTTCAGCTTCGATGGTCAAATCACCGTCTTCCACCGCAGAAACGACATCGAGTAGGTGCCCAACCTCCTGCTGTAGCGCCTGACTTTCCTCATGCAGCATTGCAGTTCGTTCTGCCACCCGTTGCTCTAGCTCTTTGTTAACCGTTTCCAATTCAGTAAACGACTCGCGCAACTGGATCGCCATTTGATTGAACGATCGTGACAGCACGCGCAACTCACCAAAACCCTCTACCGCTACGCTTTGATCAAGATCGCCGCTAGCGATCGCTTGCGAAGCCTGACTTAAGCGCACCAGGGGGTTTGTCAATCGACGAGAGGCCATGAGACCCAGAAGCGTAGAAAGCACTAATGCAACACCACACAGCGCGATCGTGTTACGCGTGTTGGCATTGATCTGCGCCATAAAGTCGGATTCCGCGGTCACAACTACAATCCGCCAGTTCAAACCCCATTGATCTTTCCAGGGCGTTACCTGCACAAAATACCGTTCTCCGTTGAAATTAAAACTGGTAAGTTGGCTATTTCTAATATTTCCGGGGGTGCCAAACGAGGTGCTTAGATATTGAGCGGTAGCACTGACGAGTGGATCAGTGCTTTTTTCGGCGGGTACTCGTTCTGGTTTACCCTGTACGACTTTGTACGCTGGCTCTTTGCCTGAATTTGCCACGATGAGACCGTTTTGCTCAACAATGAACACTTTGGCAGACGGACTCACATTCAACGTGTTGAGAAAACTGCTGATTTGCGTGAGGATTAAGTCAATCCCAATCACACCAACAAATTTTCCGCCAGTGGCATAAACCGGAAAACTGGATGAGATCGACATAATTTCGGGTTTGTCTTCCCACTGATAAATCTGGGTCCACAGTGGATGCCCAACCCTTGCTGCATCGGCATACCAGGCTTCTTCTCGCGGATCATAGGTTTTCACGGAGTCTAACTTAGTGCGATCGCCCTTTTGATCGGTTTGGTAAACATGAAGCTTGCCCTCAGTTGAGGATTGAGAAACTTCATTAATCAGCAAATTGCCATTATCTAACCGCTCAACGCCAATAAATTCACCGTCTTTATTGGCAAAGTTGCTGTAACCGATATTGAAGACTTTCATTTGTCTCCAGAAGTATTTCCCTAGCTTGTTGAAGTCTTGCAAATTCACCATGCCCAACTCAACCGCGTCTATGTTGATCTGGTTGACTTGATGCGGCACACTTAAATACGAATCAAGGTGAACCGAAACGCGCTTGCTAGCTTCGGTTTGCAACCGTCCAGCTAGTTCGCTAACCGCCTGTTGTCCATTGCGAATTGATAGCCAGCCAGTGAGGCCAACTGCGCTGACGATCGGCACAACAAAGGCAGCTACAATCAGAACGCGAATGCTGGTGGTGTCTCGCAGACCTAAAACTGGAGCTTTAGAAGGCGTCGGCACGATCGCTGGCACGTGTATTGATGTTGATAGGAGAGACGTTGCAGATGATTGGGAACCAGCCGTTGATTCTGATTGAAGGGTCGTCATAGGAAAGTTCTGAGGTAAGTGACACGGGTTTGTATCAGAAGTCAATGCCTTGGGCAGAAAGCGAGTGAGGCTAGACGCAACAGGCTTGAAGTACCGTATGAAGAAGCACTAATTAGAAGCAACCGTCTCGGCAGAAACGGTCACAGCCATGTCTGTCATAGCAGGCTGCCCGTTTTGCATGGGGTCAACAGGCAACTGGAAGAACTGCACTGTTTGCAGCAGTTGTGCGGCGAGTGCATCCATGTGATCCGATCGTTCGCGGGCCACCTGCGTCAATGCAGCAGTTTTGTTGGCTAATCCAGTAATGTCTCGCATCACATGTGCCGTTGACTGTGCCGCTTCCATAATCTGTTGACTGAATTGGTTCACGGCTTCACCCGCCTGTACAGCCTCACCCGTGATGCTTTGCACCGTTTGAAAGACGTGCTTTGACTGTTCAACACCAGTCGTAAATTGCCGCACCAGTTCGCCCATACTTTGCACATCTCCATCGACTGCCGAGACCGCATTGTGAATTTGGGTACTCCGTTGCTCCAGGCTCGTCAGACCTTCACTCGTTTGCTGCGCTAGTTTATTAACCTGATCAGCAATGGAATCAAATTCACGAGCAACGACCACAAATTGTCTGGGATCGCGCTGTTCTGACGCTCTTGCTGCCACCAGCGAGGCATTGAGTGACAGAGTCTGCGTGACAAACGCAATCTGGCTCTGATTTTGCACAAATTGATCGGCTAAGCCCACAAATTCACCAAGCGTCTTCATCCGCTGCACAATCCGATTAGTTCCTTCTTGTAGAACCGCGATGCCCTGAGTTAACGCATCGATCGCCTCTTGCCCCAGCACTAACGTACTGGACACCGTTTGCAGTGATTCATTTGATACCTTGACCCGTTCCGCCGACCCTTGCGCTGCGTGTTCCACTTGTTCGGTCAGGTTCAACACCTGGTTGACAGCTTGCGCCTGCTGATCGGCATTCGTTGCAACGGTTTCAACCAGTGCTTTTTGTTGATTAGCAGATTCCGATACCTGATGAGCCGCCACTAACACCTGATTTAAGACGTAAGCAAAGCGTTCAATCAACCGATTGAAGGTATCGGCCACTAGGCCAGTGGCTCGATCGCTGACTTTCGCCTGAGTGGTTAAATCCCCTTCCTCCACATCCGAAACCACATCCAACAAATGACTCACTTCCTGCTGCAAAAATTCACTTTCGAGCACGATGGAAACCAGGTTGGCAACACCAGCGACAAAGGTTTTCTCGTCAGCCTGCCAGGTGTGAGACGCCTCTGCATGTTCACATTGAATGAATCCCACGGTTCGATTCGCAATTTGAATGGGCACATACAACAGCGCTCGTGTGCCAGGTGACAGCACCCCTTCGGTCAGCAGTTGGTGAAGCGCGGAGGTAGTGCGAACGTTGCTCACAGTAAGGAATGGCTCAATTTCCAGAGGCTCAAAGTAAGCCAGAATTTCAAGAGCTTGGATCGAATCGCCATCAGAGTGTTGTTGCAAGCTTCGGTCATAGCGATCGAGACAGGTGAGAGAGCTTCGATTGGCGCTATAAAGCCAAATACTGGCTCGTTCCAACTTCAATGTTTTGGCGATCGCCTCACTAAAGCTACGGGTTGCTGCTTGTACATTGCCCTGCACTAAAGCTTCATGTCGAGCCAACGCCGATAGCACATCATTCTGCTCCTTAAGTTGCTCTGTATTTTGCTGCATCGTGTGCAGCAAGTCCTGGATTTGATCCGCCATCTGATTAATATTGGAACCCAGCACTGCTAGTTCGTCCCCACCTTTGATAGGGATGCGCGCCTCTAGATGTCCCTGACCGATTTTTGCAACGACTTGAGCCGATTGCAGGACAGGTCGAAGCCCTCGATTGATTAAGTAAATTGATGCAGCAATCACGATCAGTAATGTCAACCCAAGCCCAACCAAAAGAATCTGTAACTGTTGCTTTTGCGCCGCAAAGACAATCTCTGGATCAGTGGATAGAAGGACACTCCAGTTGAGAGCGGGCAACCCTTTCAATGTTGTGGGAGGAATATAGGTCACAAACTGCCCCACGTGGGTGCTTGGATTAACGGTAAAGAGACTGCCAGGTTTCTGAGCCGCTCTGAGCGTCACAATTGCTGGAAAAATTTCTTCAATGCGCTTTTCTTTAAAGGCTTTATTATCCGTGGTGGCATCGCCGCCACTCGACGTAACCTTGTTGACATAAACCCCTTCAGGACCATAGAACACCTCCCCAGAGGCGTTAATGAGGTAATACGCGCTGCCCTCCTGCGGTTGCAAGGCCTGAATCAAATCACTTAATTTAGCGACGGGTATGCGAGCACGGATGGTGCCTATGATTTCACCTGTGTCCTTATCTCTCAGGGGAGCCGCTGCGTAAACGCTAAAGATTCCCGAACTAGCGGATATCGTAGGCTGGCTTAAAATAGGGCTTTTGGTTCGCAATGCCTCTTTGATATAGGCACGATCGCTATGATTTGGTAGCGTTGGCCCTTTGGTTTGAGCGATCGGGTCGCCCTTCAGGTCAAAGGCAGCAATGCTGTTGTAGATTGGATACGCTTGAATAAATCGATCGAGCGTAGCGGCTTTTTCTGCTGTTGTCGTTGCCTGTCGAAGTTTAGAATCCGTCAAGATATCCAGACTCGACATGATTTGAATGTCGCCATACCGCTCCCACATGTATTGGTTCAGGTGGTTTTGGACTTCACTCGTAAGACGCTGCTCATTTTTTTCGACACTGTGTCGGTTTGACTCCTTTAACTGAATGTAAGCAGTGGCTCCTACAACAACGATAGGAATCGTGCTAATTGCAACTGCTAGAAGCGTGGCTTTGAGTCGCAAGCTTAAGCCTGTCCAGAAAACTAACCGATTCTTTTGAGCCTTAGCATTCACGTTTATGTTGACCTCTTTTGTACGCGCATGAACTGATGATGGAATGAAATTTGATGACATAAAATTCCTTCGTTCTACGGTGATCAATTCCGGTGCGATCGCATTTTTTCCTACTGCTGAATCACGGCCTTCTCACCAACGTGGTTGCCAAAGGTGGTTGGGTATATCTGAACGTTGAAAGAGACGCAATTCAGTGATCTGTTCGCTTGAAACGCTGCCAATCACCCGGTCAACCACAATGCCAACCCCAGCTAAGCCATCTATAGTTGAACGCAGGCGCACAACTGTAAGAGATTCTTTCAAAGTTCTTGATCGCGCATCCTGACCTAGTGTTTCTAGTATCAGGGGATGGGCATCAAGCAGTGGCACAATTGTGCCACCGTGGTGCATTAGACCCAGTAATGACCGATCATAAAAGGGGAGTTTTAAAATCTGCGATCGCTCAACGAGCATAATTTCTCCGACCCAGCGTGTGGGAAACACGAGTTGTTGTTGTCCCACTTGCGTCAGCATGTAGCGTTCCTGCAGGGATTGAAGGGAGTGTTCGATCGCTTCAGTATTGCCAGAAGTACTTGCAGTTATATTGGTATCCATGCTATCGAAAACTCATAAACACTAAATTTTGTGCAAGGTGCGTTCAAGCTGTTCACGTGTAGTTGGCTTTGCCAAGTAGGCGTTAGCTCCAGCACGTTTGAGACCATAAGCAATCTCTACAGGCGTTGACTTGCTGGAATAAAAAATAACGTGCTGATTGACTGTACGTTGATTGAGCCGGACTTCTCGTAGAAATTTATAGCCATCTTTCTCAGGCATCACGATGTCTAGAAAAACAGAGCCGTATCTGCCAGTTGCCAACTTTTCTACAACACCTTCTGTTGTATCGTATGCTTCAACTTCATGCCCCATCGTTTCTAGTAGCGTTGTCAAAAAATGGCGATCGACAGCACTATCATCAATGATCAAAAACCGCATATATTTTCCTCTAAATGGTCGATGAATTGCTAATAGCTAGTTTCCATTTGAAGCTTTGCTCGCTGTCTCATGGGTTGAGCGGGTTGATGTAAAGGAGCCAACTCGTTCAGGAGTGCTCGCAACTCCAAGCGAAAGGTTGGTATTTCACTAGAGGCGAGTGGTTTGCTCATAAACTGACAACCACTCCACCGCGCGCGCCAATTATTTGAGAGTGACTTTTCAGCTGTTAACATAATGATAGGTACCTCCTCCAGACCGGGTAGGCGACGAATTTGTTTAACCAGGTCAAAACCCGTCACGTTTGGCATATTGATATCAAGAAAAATGACAGCAGGGTTGGCATCAACGAGTGCCTGTAAAGCAAGTGGTGGCTCACTGAACGATCGCACGCAGTAGCCCCAGCTTGCGACCAGACTTTCAAATTGCTTCAGTAATATTTTTGAATCATCAACAACAAAGACTTCTGTGGTCTCAGTCATGGACGACGCACGGAGAGTGACTAAGTTATCGCTAATTAGTTTGGCAAATAATCTAGCAATATCTAAAGCATCTTGAGCTAAGAAGTCTGCAATCTCATCTAGTGTTCTACCATTAGAAACTAATGATTCTAGTTGTTGCCTTTGTGCTCCACTGAGAGTTGATGCTTTAACAGATCTATGATTAAGTGTAGGCACCATTTCCATTGATGGAATCACCGTCTTCAGGGTTTGCCATAAAAGCCGCCGTTCGTTTGCTTGAGATAGAAAAACTTCTATATCAAAACCTAAAAAGGGTAACTGTGACTCCATTTGAGAGTATGGTAGAAAATGCGCACGCCCTGCGTATTTGAAGAAATACATATCAAAGTCAGAGAGTGCTTTCAATCGTAATGATTCTCGAATTTCCTCTATTGTGAGGACATTTAACTCATTCAATCCGGTTAATAAAGTCAAAAGAGCTGCTGCCTGGCTGGCTGTCTGAGCAAAGGTAAGCTGCTCTTCTACTCTCAAAATTTCTTGTTTAGCATCATCGTCGCGTAAGCGAATGATGTAACGTTGCAATGTTTCAAAAAGAGTGCTCCAGCAGCACGGTTGATTTCCTGAAAAAACTATTTTCCCTTGAGATAGACCAAGATACCATCGGCTGCCTGCTTTGCTTCCAGCCAGCTCGGAAAACTCAAACCGCCAATATCCTGTTTTTGATTCTTGAAGGATCTGGCTAAATTTTCGAGGTAGCTCGTAGGCATAAAACTGAAAACTGTAAGGCTCTGATATTTTCATCGGAAAAGAAACCAATACAAGGTGGTTTAAAGACTACCTGAAAAGAGAGGTTGCACAATAGTGCTAAAGCTAAACATTTAAGGCGTTCATGCTTTAGATTCACTTAATTGAGATTCTTGTATAGCGATAAATTACGGTTTCCTGATGCTATTTTATAGCAGTATTTAGAAGACCATAGTAGAATTGCCGCTCAAAATTAAGCGGTACAAAATGCTTGGCTTTTACGAAGCTAGTCAATCTCAATCAATGAGAAGTAGGTAGTTGGGAAACTGGTAACAAATAAAATCCCAGGTTGAAGGGAGTGAACAAGTGGATGGGCAGATGAGCAGTGGGAGGTTATTTCTCAGCAAGTCTCTTGGTTTGATAATGAGTGATAAAACTCAGCTCAAACAAGCTTTCTCATCATGCTCCAAGCGATCGTGCCAAGTAAAAACACAGTGAGAAAGTAAATTCTATGACTTTGAGATGCTAAACCTTTTGAACCATTGGTACACAGCACATTCCCAATTTGGCGGTGGAGAATGAAGCCCGTGTCACTCAGGTAAGACAAATCATGTGAACAACGCTTCAGTATTGCTTACAAAGTGTTGCATGCCATGATTCGTGGTGATGCACGCGTCCAGCAATGGTGGTAGTTGCCTTGCCTAACGTAAGACTCGTGTTACAAACCCTCGTTTTACGTTACAACGATAGAATAATGATCTACCAGACTATTGGGCTAGCTTTATACGATCTTTAATAAGCACGCTCGCTTCATAAATTTAGCTTTGAAACGTAAGCGGCTTTTACAATCGGTTTCATTTGAATGCACCACACCCTCCACCCTGTATCCGTCTTCAAAACGCGAACCGACCCAGTTCTGAAACAAGCGTGCAATGGTTACAGCCACCCTTTTAAGCGATAAACGACTAGACCCAAATATTCTTTCAAGGCCCTTGTGGTACGTTGTAAGCGATCAGCTTCAGGCAAAGCATTCAATATAACGGCTTCGGTGCTGCCTTGAATCTCCTGCCAATCACGATCGGTCGTGTTGAAGTCGGTTGGAGCCGCGATCGCATTAATGCCCAAATGCTTAAAAATCAGCAGTGATCGAGGCATGTGCATGGCAGATGTCACCAGTAAAATGCGACGAATGCCTTGCGCCGCCATGATCTGCTTGACGTTAACCGCATTTTCGTAGGTGTTAAGTGAGGTTGGGTCTTGTAAAATCGCGGCTTTTGGCACGCCCATTGTTTCGATGAGTTGCGTCATGTCGTCAGACTCAGAAGGCCCACCACCTTTCCAGTCAATGCGACCACCACTGAGAATGACACGGGGCGCTTTGCCTTCACGATACAGCTTAGCTCCATAGAGGACGCGATCGCCCTCCTCGCTGACCTCCACCCACGGTCGTGGGGGAAACGCTGGTTTGGTACAGCCACCCAAGATCACGATCGCGTCTGCTTGGGGGGTGATGGTTGGTGGCAACTGTTGCAACTCTAAGGAGCGTACTAACCATGCACCAACCCAGCCATTGCCACCGCCCAGCAGTAACAGTAGAGATAGCACGATCGGAAATGCCGTCCACCGCGATCGCCGCCAAAGCAACACTAGGGAGACGAGTAGCAGCATACAGGTCAGTCCCAGTGGGTAAACAAACAGTGGCAGTAGCTTCGATAAATATAAAAACATCGGGCAGACTCTCTTTTGATCGTCGATTCATGGTAGCGGTGCGAACATAGCATGTCAGCCTTCAGAGTGTTGACGAAAATGCCAGCAAATTTGGACGATAAACGATTGGACGAAAGCTCAGATGCTAAGCCATCAAGAACTAGATAGCTCTGATCATCTAAAGTCCGTAATTGCAGGTTTAATGGACAGACGGTAGTGTGAAAGGATTGACATGACCATTGATTTACAGCCTACGACGGGTTTAAAGGATTCGATCGAACAGCGTCGTGCTGCCCGTGCGTTTCGCCGCGATCCCATTCCAGACGTCATTCTCGAAGAAATTTTGCATCTAGGGTTGCGATCGCCCTCTGGCTACAACTTACAGCCGTGGCGCTTCATCGTTTTAAGGCAGCAGCAAAGCAAAGACACGCTGAAAGGCTGTGCGTTCGATCAAGCTCAAATCGCCCAGGCTCCTGTTGTCTTAGTTTGTTGCGGTGATCGTGCCGCCAGCAGTGCCGAGAACATTGAAGCCGTCATCAAGCTGGGTGAAGCGCATAAAGCCATGACCGAGCAGTTTGCTAGCTACATGCGATCGCAAATCCCGCCTTTCTTTGAACATCATCCCAGCTTTGAATCTTTGGAAACTTGGACAAATCGACACACCATGCTTGCAGTTGCCCACCTGATGATTGTGGCAAAAAGCTTTGGCGTCGATAGCTGCCCAATGGAAGGTTTTGTGAGTGCAGAGGTCAAAGCCGCTTTTAACATTCCTGAGACTATTGATGTCTGCTGCATTCTCTGTCTTGGCTACGCTGACGAGCCAACTAAGCATTTCGGCGGTCGGTTTAGCATCGAAGAGGTTTGTTTTGGCGAAACTTATGGTGGCTTGTTCCGGTTATAGAACGGGAACGCTAGGAGGATAAACAAAGGCAACGTGAGAAGGTAGAAGTCAGGTGAACCGAAATGCTCGCTCAAGCATTCAGGCTCCTTGCCAATCTGCCACCAGCAACACTGAGAAAGTGAGGAGCTAGCCTTCTATCTCTTGCCTTTTGCCTTCTGCCTCTTATTTTTCTCCCATGCTTGACGCTAAAAATACCCGCACTGAACTCACCCGACTGCTACAAGAGCGCAACGAATACCCAGAGCGATCGGCCACGATCGATGCCCAAATCCGCGCTAGTTTCGAGCAAGATTGCGCCATCTTTGTGCTGGATATGGCCGGGTTTTCGCGGTTGACCCTGCGCTACGGCATCATCCATTTTTTGGCTATGGTGCATCGGATGGCCGCGATCGCCACTCCACTGGTGCAGTTTCACCACGGTCGGATTGTGAAGCAAGAAGCAGACAATTTGTTTGCGGTCTTCCCAACTGTAGAAGCGGCGATCGGCAGTGCTGTTGACATCTTGAAAAGCTTTGCTGCCGTCAATACAGGACTACCCGACGAACAAGATCTCTATGCCTGCATTGGCATCGGCTACGGTAAAACGCTGCTCGTGGGTGAAAATGACCTCTACGGCAGCGAAATGAACCTGGCGTGCAAATTGGGCGAAGATCTCGCTCGACGGGGCGAAGTGTTGCTCACCGAAGCGGCCTTCAGTCAACTTAAAGCCCATCTAGAGATATGGGAGCGTCTTGACCTTTCGATCTCTGGGTTAGACCTCATTGCTCACAAGCTCAAAGCACCAGCAGCGACAAGGCTAGTAGATTGTCAATTTTAAGCGAATGGGTGGATGAGTGTCTGTGCTAAACGACTCGTTGACGCCTCCACCTATCCCTTCCCTATCCTGGCCTTAAGAGATTTCTGAGAAAGATATTACCCTACAATTTATGGGTATAAATTCTTCTGGAAATGGCCTTAAGCGTCATCATCGAGCGTTGTAGAAGCAGTCTGCATAGAAAAAGACGCGACTGAGTAACATCTACCTTCAGTCGCGTCTTAACGCTACATTCACTACGCCAAGTCAAAAAGCAGGATTTCGGCATCGGTGCTAGCTTCAAACGCCAACTCCGCTTCTTGACTGATCGCAGCGGCATCACCCTTGTCAAGCACCGTTCCATTGAGGGTTACTGTACCTTGCACAACTTGCACCCAGGCGTGACGATCGGCCTTGAGAGTATAGGTTAGCCGTTCACCCGGTTCCAAAATGGTGGCGTACAAAGCTGCATCTTGATGTAGTTTGGCAGCACCCTCCGTTGCCTCGCGGTTTGCCAGAGATCGCCATTGACCTCGCTTTGTTTCGGCTGGAAACTCTTTTTGTTCATAGCTTGGTGTGATGCCTTGCTGCTCTGGCAAAATCCAGATCTGTAACAAATGCAGCGGCTCTGCGTGAGAGGGGTTGAACTCGCTGTGAGCAATCCCAGTGCCTGCCGAAAAGCGTTGGATACCACCTGCTCCGATCGTCTCGGTGTTGCCAATACTGTCCTTGTGGGCAACCGCACCCGAAACGACGTAGGTGATAATCTCCATATCTCGATGGGGGTGAGTCGGAAACCCTTCACCTGCGGCGATCGTATCTTCATTAATCACGCGTAGACTACGAAAGCCCATATGCTGCGGATCATAGTAATTAGCAAACGAAAAGGAATGATAGGAGTTCAGCCAACCGTGATTAGCATGTCCTCGGTCTTCGGCCTTGCGAACTGTTAGCATTTGCGTCTTCTCCGGTAAAAATATACTAGATCATACACTTCGTATACGAATAGAATAGCACGCTAAAAGTCTATATGCAAACTTTAGGGTTAGTAGTGAATGGTTAACGATCAGTAGCCCAAGTTAAGTTACTCTCTATTCCACATCTTTCATCCCACACCCCGCCAGTACACCTAACTATCATTGCTTTACCATCCCTCGATTTCGTGATATTTTGCTTTTTTGCAAAGAAGTGTGAGAAGTTTTGGCGTTTTACGCTAGCGTTAGAAAAGGCTAGTAGGATCTACGGATTACTAGCACGGTAGAATCAGTCATCAAGTTCGGTTTGCTGTCAGAAGCACCTTCACAGTCACAATTTCGTCAGGCTCCCTGCTTGTTTGGATAGGTACTGATTTTCAGGACAATGAGCCATGCTTGATACAGGTCAACTCCAACTCAGCGGCGACGCTCTTGTCTGGTTTCGGCAGGGGTTGGCTGCAGCTGCGGCTGAAACGTATGAGCGAGCTGTGGCTTATTACGATCGCGTCATTGGTGTCCGAGCCGATTTTTACGAGGCTTGGTATGAACGCGGCTTAGCCCTTGAAAAGTGTGGACTTTACAACGACGCAATTGCTAGTTACGATCGTGCGATCAGTTTGCGCCCCAAAGGGGATGCATCGGTGCAGATCTGGCATGATCGCGGCAATGCTTTGCAGTATGGTCTCGGCAACTACACAGAAGCTATTGATAGCTATGAACGGGTTCTGCAAATCAATGCAAGCCATGAGTCTACCTGGCATAATCGCGGGAATGCCTTGCTATATGGCTTGAGCCTTCCTACAGATGCGATCGCCAGCTACGATCGCGTCTTGCATATCAACCCCGAAAACCATGTAGCGTGGCGCAATCGTGGTAATGCACTGGTTGAATTGCACCGCTATACCGAGGCGATCGCCAGTTACGATCGTGCCCTCACGCTTAAACCCGATGATGAACTCTCCTGGCAGGCACGCCATCTTGCCTCCGAGCGCTCAGGGTTGAACTATCGTCCACCAACCACCAATCCGGCCTGGTACGGTGCAGGGTTTAGCGATCCACAAACCTTTGTGGAAGGCGATCTCGACAGCCATTCAATGTTTGCATCAGAGCTTGATGCGGATGAAGACAGTTTTGCGCGCTCTCAAGGCAGACCCTTTTTGGTGATTGAGGATGACCACGGGAAGCGAGATATGATTTTAGAGCGTGATCAGTATCGGCTTGGTCGAGATCCTAAAAGCGATATTTGCCTGCATTCTCAGTTTGCGTCTCGCCAACACGCGGTGATCACCAAAATCTTTAAAGGTGATGGCAGTTATACTTACCAGATTACGGATGGCGATCTGGATGGCAAGGCAAGCACAAACGGACTGTTGATTAACGGCCAAAAGTATCGGGTATGGGAGTTAAAGCCAGAAGATGTCATCGTCTTTGGTCCCAAAGTGCGAGCCACCTATCGCCTTGCAGCATCCAAAACGGTGGGTATTGACTAAGCTCGATCGCGTGTCGCTTTTTCGTCTGATACCTTTGCAGCAACTGCTATCAGTAAATTCCACAGCAGAGTAGGGACGTTAGTGCAACGTCCCTACAAAAGGTTTCGCAAGACTGTAAATTAAATGGGTAAAAAACATTGGTTACAACTTCGTGCCACACTCCGGGCAAAAGTTGTTATTGGTAATGTTTTTTGCTCCACAGCCGCTACAGTAAATCAATTCAGCCGCTTTATCTAACGTTTTGCGTTCAGGCAAGCCTACCATCTGAGCATTGCTCTTGCCAGGTGGAATCATAGGGTAGCAGTTCTCATCGCGACGCACACGGGCATCGAGCAGGACGGGGCCGTCATGGGTGAGCATTTGAGCGATCGCACTCTTCAACTCATCGCGCGTACTGATAGTCATACCTTTGATGCCAAACGCTTCCGCCAGCTTCACAAAATTTGGCATGCCCACTTCCATATTGGAGTTTGAGTAGCGTTCGTCATAGAACGCCTGCTGCCACTGACGCACCATACCTTGCCAGCCATTGTTGATGATGACCGTCTTTACATTGATGCCATACTGCGCCAACGTGCCTAATTCTTGAATGTTCATCTGGATGCTGGCATCGCCGCTAATACAGATGACATCATCATCCGGTAAAGCGACCTTTGCACCCATTGCCGCAGGCATCCCGAAGCCCATAGTGCCCAATCCAGCGCTCGAAATCCAGCGACGTGGCCCATTCTTGAGGAACTGCGCTGCCCACATTTGATGTTGTCCTACATCCGTTGTGTAGTAAGCGTTTGGGGCCTGAATACCCAGCTCAACAATGACTTCTTGAGGAGAAAGGCTGTCGGCATAGCGAGGCACTTCCAAGGGATAATCTTCTTGCCAACGGGCAACCCGGTTCAGCCATGCCTGGTTATGCTGTGGGTCGCGCACATCGCCGTCATCATCACTACGGCGCAACAGTTCTGTCAGTACATGACGGACATCACCCACGATCGGCACTTCAGGGGCGCGATTTTTACCCACTTCTGCGGGGTCAATATCAATATGAATGACCTTGGCATGTGACGCAAATTCATCCAGCTTACCAGCGACACGATCGTCAAAACGTGCGCCCAAGGCAATTAACAGATCGCATTCAGTAACGGCAAAATTGGCATAGGCTGTACCGTGCATCCCCAGCATACCGACCGAAAGAGTATGGTGTTCATCAAAGGCACCAATGCCCATCAGGGTCGTGGTGACGGGGATATTAAAGCGTTCAGCTAACGTTTTAATTTCAGCATGAGCGTTGGAAGCGATCGCGCCACCCCCGACATAGAGCAGCGGCTGCTTTGCCTGCCGAATCAGCTTCAGAGCGTGAGCAATCTGACGCGGATTTCCCTTAACGGTGGGACGGTAACCCGGTAGCTTGATGTCCTCTACCGTCACTGGTAAATAGTCAAACGCTTGTTGTGCAATGTCTTTAGGGACATCAATCAAAACTGGACCAGGACGACCCGTTGTAGCGATGTAGAATGCTTCGGCAACAATCCGCGCCATGTCTCGCGGGTCACGTACCACGTAGGAATGCTTGACGATCGGCAGGGTAATACCGAAAATATCGGTTTCTTGAAACGCATCACTACCAATCGCGTGGCTGGGCACCTGCCCCGTAATGACAACCAGCGGAATCGAATCCATATGAGCGGTCGCAATGCCCGTGACAAGGTTGGTTGCACCAGGGCCAGACGTAGCAAAGCAAACGCCAACCTGCCCTGTGGCGCGAGCATAACCATCAGCCGCATGTGCAGCACCCTGTTCATGCCGCACCAAAATGTGCTGAAACCCACCCTCAGCCTGCGCCCGGTAAACTTCGTCATAGATTGGCAGAATCGCACCGCCAGGATAGCCAAAGATATGTTTGACGCCATGACGCTTGAGACTGTCAATCAATGCGAACGCGCCAGTTACTCGTTTTACAGCCACACGTTGCAGTTGCACTAGAAGACCTCGCCAACCTGTAGATAAATTTGTATCAGATGATGCATTAGCTGCTAGAACATAAGTCTAGTGCGGATCGTGATCCCTGTCGAGCCATTGCATCTTCAAACGCCGATCCTTGTAATGCCGATTCTAACGAAGGATGAGGCTGATTGGCGGACTTGCAGATGTCAGTAACTTCTGACATGCAATGCGACTGCAATAAAACTTAAAGACCAGGACGTTATACCAGTTTTGAGTTTTGAGTTACAGAAGCTCTGTTCCATCACTCTTAAAGGTTTTTGATCTGTAGTCCAATGAAAGGGAAATGGCACTATTATGTAACGTTCTTACAGAATGGCACTGACTTGAGTAAGGTGGGCAATGCCCACCCTACAGAGTATCAACGCTTTCAGCCTTTGACAGCAGTTTATTTCAGTGACATTCGACTATGCATTTTCTATGCGTTTAGGGACGGCGCAGGGTGGCTTCCAAAAGTGCCTGACGCTGTTCTGTGCACTCAGCGGCTTTGGCATAATCTCCAAGCGCATAATAGGCAACACGAAGGCTGCCTAGCACCTGTTCGGCAATGCGGTGATCGTTCATTTTGCGCGCGATCGCTAACCGTTGCTCGTAGTAGTCGATCGCTCTAGCATAATTGCCGAGCGCATCGTAACCAACACCAACGCTACCTAGCGCCTGTTCTTCCCCGCGTCGATCGTGCGTTTCCCTGGTTACATTCAGCCATTGCTTACTGTACTCAATCGCGCGATCGTAATCACCGAGCGCATAGCAGGCATTCCCTAAATTGCGTAGAATTTGGCCTTCGATGCGGCGATCGTGAAATTCTCGTGCCAGTACCAGACGTTGCTGATAGTACTCGATCGCGCGAGTGTAATTACCCAGGGCATAACAAGCGTTACCCAGATTCTTAAGAATCTGCTCCTCGATCTGGTCGTCTTGCAGTTCACGTGCAATCACCAGGCTTTGTTCTTCACACTGAATGGCTGCCTCATAATCACCCAGTGCCTTGTGAGCTAAACCCAGGTTGTTCAACGCGGCCATTTCACCCCGACGATCGCCAATCTCCTGCGCGATCGTTAGACTTTGCTGCTGACACTCGATCGCCTTCGTCTGTTCCTTGAGGTGACGATAGGCGTTGCCTAAGTTGCTGAGAATTTTGACAATACCCCGACGATCCTGAAGCGTTTGTGCAATTTCTAAGCCCTGCCTGGAGTATTTAATGGCTCTTGTGTAATCTCTCAGGCTGTAGTGAGTCAAGCCGAGACCGCTCAGCGCTTTTTCTTGACCCTGAATATTTCCACAATCACGGCAGAGTAGAAACGCTTGTTGAAAGGCTTTAAGCGCCGCTTCAAATTGCCCGGTGTGGTAGTGTTCGCAGCCCTCATGAAGGAGACGTTCTGACATTGCCTGCGTTGCATCTGCTACCAGCGTTTCGCTGTCATGCGAGAGTAGGCTAGCTTTAAGCGGTTCGTGCCCAGAGGGAAACACCGTTTCGCGGGAAGATGCAGGCGTGGTATCTATCGCTGCAAGATCGCTATTCATAATTCGTTTTTTAGTGTGACCAGTTTTATAGGTTGAAGCGTTGAACGGGGAATGAACGCTTAGACTGTGCGCACGATCTTCTGAACGAGCCGCAATGACCAAACCATGTGATTCAGCTCAAATCACCATGATTTATCTCTTCGCAGGCGATCGCGTCTCGTCCGGCCTGATTGATTCAGCTTAGGGTTAATCTTGTTTGCACGCTTGACCAAGACGCACCCTCGCGTTCAGTGGCATCTCACCCTTCCATAACACAGCCTACTGCTTTAGCGCTGTGACGGATTCCGTAAATCTGCTAACTTCTCCTGGGGACAAGAAGGAGATTCTCCGCGGAATTGCGTAGATGCGTTTTATTTCTTAACAACTGCCGCTGGGCCAACCAGAGACAGGTACGGTTCAACGAGGTAGCGATCAGCCGCAGATTGAACGGCTTCAAGCGTTACAGCGCTTAGCTGCTCTTGAAACTGAGCATCAAAATCAATGCCTAACCCCAATGTTTCGTACCAACCAAAGGTTTGAGCGATTTGCGCATTGGTTTGTTTCCCAAGGGCTTGCTGCCCCAAGATTTTGTCTTTAGCGGCCTGCAAGGTGTCAGAGCTAAAGGGATGCGTTCGCAGTCGATCGACTTCTGCCTTCAGCCCTGCGATCGCGATCGCGGTATTTTCGGGTGCTGTGCCCATGTAAACGACAAACGGTGCGGGATGCAGCCGAGTCGGGTAAAACGCCGAAACGTCATAGGCTAACCCGCGCTTTTCGCGCAACTCGACAAACAGGCGACTGGACAGGCCATTTCCCAAGTAGCTATTGAGCAATTTGAGTGCCGTATAGTCTGTCATGGCATGTGTGTGAGGGGCGGGGGAAAGAGGCATAGAGCACGACTCTGCTTCTTGTAACGCGGGATGAGGTTCAGGCACGACTGCGGGCGCTAAGTAACCTAACATCACGATCGACTGCTGCGTTTCCTGCGCGATCGCAGCTTTGACGGGACGCACCGTGATGACAGGCAGCTTGAGTACGGATAATGGCGTTGTAGGTGCTTGCCAGTCACCAAAGACTCGTTCTACAAGCGCGATCGCGGCATCAGGCTCAATGCGACCAGAAAGACTGATGACAACGTTGTCTGGGCGAAAATGCGTTTGGTGGTAGCGTTGAAGATTAGCACGGTCAAGCTGTGCCACACTGGCTTCGGTGCCTAGCCCGGAAAGGGCATAGGGATGGTCTCTATACACAATTTGCCGAAGCTGGTCATAGGCGATCGAAAACGGCTGTTCTTGCTGGGAGCGAATGGCCTGGATGGTTTGGCGGCGCTCCAAATCAATTTCATGTTGCGGAAAACTGGGCGATCGCAACAATTCTCCAGCCAACTGCAACAGATCAGCAAAATCTGAAGACACCGTTTTGAGGCTCAGAAGAAAGTAATCTGTCGCAGAATCAGTGCCAAGGCTTGCACCCACAGATTCGACCTGTTCGGCGATTTGTAGAGACGATCGCTGCTCGGTTCCCTTCGTCAAAACAGACGCTAACAAGTGCGATAGCCCAGCCGTTTGGGGTGTCTCCCACTGGCTACCAGCCCGAATAAAAATACGTGTTGCAATGATGTCAGCCGATGGGTTTTCCCACACTAAAACAACGATGCCGTTGGAGAGTACTGCGCGGGTTTGAGGTGATTGTTTAAAGCCTAAATTCACAAAATCATCCTTTGCGAAGAGCGATCAGCTATGAGCTTTCCAGATGCGTAAACCACAGTACCGTGTCGAGTGCATCGCTGCACGGTGAGGCTCAGGTTGTGTCTCATGCAAGTGAGAACGAATCGATCGCTGAGCGCTAGGCCAACGGTCTAACGACGGTTGCTGCATAGTGATAGGGCGAAAGGTAACGGCTGGCAAGACGTTGAAGGTCACTCGCCCGAATAGCACGGAGACGCTGTGGATAGGTGGTGGCAATGTGAGGCTCAGCCAGAATGCTGTAATAGCCGTAGAGCCCAGCCAATTGTCCGGGGGTTTCAGTAGAAAACGCGTAGTCGTTGCAGAGCAGACGTTTGCAACGAGCAAGTTCTGCGTCCGAAATCGGGGTCGTTGCAAGCTGAGAGAGCCGATCGCAAATAATAGCCTCCACGCGCTCCAGGTTTTCTGGATCGAGCCATGCACTGATGGTAAATAATCCTGACTCGCGCTGTAGCGAAAAGCTGCTGCTGATCGCCTGCACCAGATTGCGCTCTTCGCGAAGCTCCCACACCAGACGGGATGTACGACCTTCGGCAAGCAATACCGAAAGCAGATCTAACCCATAGGCCGCTTGCAGTTGCTGATCAAGCGCTTGTGATTGCGAATCAACCCCCGGCCCAATCCAGGCCATCAGCAATCGGGCTTGCTCCAACCGGGGCAAGTAAAGTTCCTGGCGACGAATATCGGTAAGGGGGGGTTCTGCTTCTACAATAAGGCGAGGGCAATCTAGCGGTGCTGGAAAGGAGTGAAAGGTCTGGCTCACTAGGTCGATCGCGGCGCTTTGGGAAAGATCTCCCACCATGACCACCGCCATATTCTCTGGTTGGTAATGAGCACGATGAAACTGCCGCATTTCGATGGGCGATCGAGCTATCAGCGTTTCCTCAGTGCCCAAGATGGGACGGCCATAAGGATGGCGCTGATACACCATCTCGTTGAGCGCCTGAAACGCAAGCCAATCAGGGTTGTCGTAAGACTGATTGATTTCTTCCAGCACAACCTGACGCTCTCGGTCAAATTCGCCATCTGGAATCGCTGCATGCAGCAACAACTCGGACAGGTAAGGCAAGGTTTCTTCTAGATGTTGCGCTGCCGTTGTAATGAAGTAATGCGCATAGTCATGACTTGTGGCTGCGTTCGTGATGCCGCCACGGCGTTCGATCGCCAAATCAAACGAACCTGGAGCAAGCCGCTCAGTGCCCTTAAAAATCATGTGCTCCAGAAAATGTGCCATGCCAGACCATTCATCCGGTTCGGCGATCGCACCTGCCTTAACCCAAACGTCAACAGCAGCAACGGGCGTACCAGGTGTGCATTGATGGATAACCGTTAACCCATTAGATAGCGTCACCACGTGAGCTGGAAACGGCGTTGGACTGAGAACCGGAGGCAAATCAAGTAGACTCAATAGTTCAGTTCAGGACGAAATGTCTCTGCCTTTACCAAAATTATAGAGAACCTTGCCCCGACCGATACGTGTCTTACGATCGCTTCGCTAGCACTAATTAGCTGTAATCCTTGTAAATCAGGGTCATCAGTTCTTGACATCACTTTTTAAAAAAGCCGAAAGTTAGCTTTTCATCACATTTGCTTTTGCTTTCAGCAGATGAGACAGGCAAACTCTGCCTATAGAAGGAGTGTTAGAGACTGATGTAATCTGTGCTTTTACGATAGAATTTACTCGTCAAGTTCTGTTTCTATACGTCTTTCAGGCTTTTGTAGTCCTTAGAGGCAGAGCGATCGTTCCTGTCAAACTTACAGCGGTAGACCGTCAGTAGACAGGTTTTAGACTTTAAACGCAAATTAAACAGAGAGAAGAACACATGGCATTTGAGCAGTCCCCCCTTCCTTACGACTTCAACGCCCTGGAATCGCATGGTATGAAAGGTGAAACCTTTGAGTACCATTACGGTAAACATCACAAGGCATATGTCGATAACTTGAATAAGCTAATTGCAGAAAAAGCGCCTGAACTAGCTGATAAATCACTAGAAGAAGTCATTACAACGTCATTCAAAGATCCTTCCAAGGTTGGTATCTTTAACAACGCAGCTCAGGTGTGGAATCACACCTTCTTCTGGAGCAGCCTATCGCCGAATGGAGGTGGTTCACCCAGTGGTACACTCGCCAAGCAAATCGATGCGTCGTTTGGCAGCTTTGACAAGTTTAAAGAAGAGTTTACGAACGCTGCAACCACTCAATTTGGTAGCGGTTGGGCGTGGCTGATCGACGACAACGGCACGCTGAAAGTGACCAAAACACCTAATGCCGAAAATCCCTTGGCTCATGGTCAAAAAGCACTGTTGACTCTCGATGTATGGGAACATGCTTACTATATTGACTACCGCAATGCTCGTCCTGCGTTTATCAAGAACTACCTTGATAACCTCGTGAACTGGGATTTTGCAGAGCAGAATTTAGCGGCTTACTAGTGCAGGAAGGCAGACGGCAGAAGGTAGAACGTTGTTCTTTCTGCCTCTAAGCTTTTGTAGAGTGATAGGTTACTTCTGACAAGGTGTACTAGTCCGATCGATTTCAGCGTTTTGAAGACAGCCATGCTATGTGTATGGTTGTTTTTTATTGAGCGATCGCAACAACCATTGAAGTTCAACCATTTTTACTCAAGTGCAATCTTATTTCCGTCGAGTTAAGGCAGTATTCTTTACCATCCCACATCCTGGCGACTGGCTACAGACCATTGGGTTGCTGCTGATTTTTGCTCTGGTTTATCTGCCGATCGGCTTTGAATTTTCTTGAACTAGAGATACACTCGTCCTGGCAAGCCATCATGAATGTAATGCTAGGGGCATTTTTCATGCCATCCTTGCTTGAAGAATTAGGCTTTCGGGTGCTACTGCTTCCTCATCCAACAGAGCATGCATCACCCACAACGCGCTGGCTTTTAAGCAGCCTCGGTTGGCTTTTGTTTGTGGTTTATCACATCCATCCATTCGTACCCACTTTTTTTAGAACACCTCCCTTTTTGACAGGAGCAGGCTTGCTGGGTATTATTTGCACCCTGTCTTATCTCAAAAGCGGTTCTATTTGGATGCCTGTTGTGATTCACTGGTCGATCGTTGTTGCCTGGTTATTGATCTTTGGCGGCTTAGAGAAATTTCACGGTTGAGCCAAAAGGCATTTTGAATGAATTCAGCGATCGTGCCAGAAGATTCAGAAGATAGGGTCTCTGGTTAGCAAATAGCGACTGTTCTGCGAGGTTTTAAATTCTCCAGTCAAACTGGGATTTAAAAAGAAAAGCGGGTAACCCTGAGGTTACCCGCTTCCGTGTAAGAACTCTCCTCTTGCGGTCAGTAGCTTACTTATTTGGTGAGAGCGTTCGGCGCTTGGTGATCATGCGATATGCCTCAACAATATCGCCTTCTTTCCAGGTGCTGAAGCTATCAATGCCAATACCGCATTCGTAGCCAGAATTCACCTCACGCGCATCTTCCTTCATCCGCTTCAGCGAATCCAGGTTGCCTTCGTAGATCACTTCGCCACCGCGACGAATGCGAACCTTACAGTTGCGCACGAGCTTGCCAGATTGCACATAACAGCCTGCTACAGCTCCACGTCCAACCGGGAAGACCGCACGCACTTCAGCTTGACCCAACGCCTCTTCAATCAGCTCAGGTTCCAACAACCCTTCCATCGCGGCCTGAATATCATCCAGCAGCGTATAGATGATGTTGTATTCGCGGACATCCACCCCAGCGCGATCAGCAGCTTGACGCGCACCTGTTGCCAGAGTGGTATTAAACCCAATCATGACAGCATCGCTGGCAGCAGCCAAGTCAACATCTGTTTCGCTGATTTCACCAGGGGCGGCATAGAGTACCCGTACCTGCACTTCATTCTGAGGCAACTGCTTGAGCGCACCTAAGAGCGCTTCTACAGACCCTTGAACGTCAGCCTTTAAGACGAGATTTAGCTCTTTGAGTTCGCCTTCTTGAGCGCGAGCTGAAAGGGTATTCAGACTCACACGGCGAGAAGACATGGCTTGCAAGAGGCGAGATTGACGCTGCTCGTCCGTTTTGTCAGATGCAACAGAGCGGGCTTCTTTCTCATCCTCAAAGACCTGGAAGTCATCCCCAGCAGCAGGCACATCGCCTAAACCAAGCACCTCAACTGCAAAGGATGGATCGGCTTGCTTCACGCGATGACCGCGATCGTCCACCATTGCCCGCACTTTACCCAAGGCAGAACCCGCGACGATGGTATCGCCAACGCGCAGCGTTCCGTTTTGAATGAGTAGGGTTGCCACAGGGCCTTTTGCTTTATCGAGGTGTGCCTCAATGACGGTTCCTCTCGCAGAGCGATCAGGGTTGGCGTAAAGGTCTTCCACTTCAGCGACCAGGAGAATCATCTCCAGCAGAGTGTCCAGGTTCTCACCCGAAATCGCGCTGACGGGAACCATGACGGTATCGCCGCCCCACTCTTCAGGCACCAAGCCATACTCGGTCAACTCTTGCTTCACGCGATCGGGCTGAGCCTCTTCCTTGTCCACCTTGTTGATGGCAACGACAATGGGCACTTCTGCCGCTTTAGCATGGCTGATAGCCTCGATCGTTTGTGGACGCACTCCATCATCTGCCGCCACCACAAGGATGGCAATGTCTGTCACCCGTGCACCGCGCGCCCGCATAGCAGTAAACGCTTCGTGTCCAGGTGTATCCAAGAAGACAACTTGCTGCATCTTCCCTTCGTGTTCGACATCGACGTGGTACGCGCCAATATGCTGCGTGATGCCGCCTGCTTCGCCTTGCGCCACCTTGGTTTTGCGGATCGAGTCGAGAAGGGTGGTTTTCCCGTGATCCACGTGCCCCATGATGGTGACAACAGGGGGCCGACGCTGGAGCTTTTCCAAGTCTCCAGCATCCAGCATCTCGGTGATCTTTTTCGCCTCAGCCTCGCGCTGCCCGGTTTCAACCTCAACGCCTAGCTCCTGCGCCACCATCGTAGCTGTGGCAACGTCAAGGGTTTGGGTGACCGTTGCTGCGATACCTTTCATGAACAAGGTGCGGATGATGTCTGTATCGGGAATTGCCATGATGGAAGACAACTCTTGCACGGTTAACCCACCGTGCAATGTGATCTTCTCTGGCTTTTCAACCTTCACCTCTTGCTCACGCCGATCGCGGCGATCGCGAGAGCCTGAGGACTTCTTCGCCCTTGGTGCAGCAGCGGGAGCTTTCACCTGAGCGATACGAGCAGACTTGGGTTTTGCAGGGCGGACAAGTGAGAGGCTAACGGGCGTCGCCGCTTCGCCATCTTTATCCAAGAGAGCATCAATGTCCTCTTCCTCTTCCTCCACCGCCACCTGACTACGACGCTTCGTTTTGCCAGCAACCTTCGCTGCCTTTTCAGCTTCGCGCCCTTCCTCTTCTTCCTCCTGCCAGCTTTTTGCTTTTTTGGCACGCGGTAGGGTGGGCCTGGTTTGCAGTTGGACATCAGGAGAGGCCACTCCACCAGGAGCTGCAGTAGCGCCCGCAGACGGTGCAGCCGGACGATTGCCTCGCAGGACAACGCCTTCGGTTGCACGCGCGCCTTCAGCAGGTGCGCCCTCACCAGGACGAACAGGCCGAGGCGGACGGCGTAGCTCAACGATCGTCTGCGGACGGGGCGCTGGACGTGCTTCACCGGGCTTCACCGGACCAGGAGCACGATTAGCGGGGGTCGGCTTTGCTTGCGGCTTGAAAGCAGCATCGCGCTCAGCCGCAGTGCTTGGGCCACTGACAGGCGTTGCTATTTCACTCGCCGATTGAGGTGACTGGTCTGGCCGTGCCCGTTTTAAAAGTGGGCGGTTTGTCAAGTTCACTCGCGGCGTATTTGCCGCAGTGCTGGGTCTGGCTGGAGGCCCCGAAAGTTCTGGCTGGCTGGGTTCTATAAGCCCTTTCGCAGAAGGGCGATCGTCTACTGGAGCCGCTGCTACCGGAGTTGCTTCATCAATCGGCGTTGATTCACCCGCGTTTTGCTGATGATCGTCCACAAAAGGTTCTGTTGTCGGCGCTACTTCCAGATTGGTCTCAGGCGCTGACGGTGCCGTGGCAGTGGTTGGAGGGACAGGCCGACTCGGTGCCGCTGGCTTAACAGGTGCCGCTGGTTGCTCACCAGCCACTGGTTGAGGAGCGCTGGTTGAAGAGTAGTTGGGCGGTTCTGGGCTGGGTGCTTGGCGAATGATTGGCTTGCGAATTTCAAGAATTTGCTGCTTCTTCTGAACAGGAGCAGCCGTTTTCGTTTTCACCTCTGCCGTGTGAGCGTTAGCCCCATTACGAGATGGGGTAGACTTAGCGGGCGAAGGGTGATTGGCAGTGTACTTCTCGGCAGCCGCGCGAATTAACTCAGCTTCATTATCAGTAATAGTGCTGCTGTGACTTTTGACTGAAATGTTCAACTGTTCGCAGACGGCTAATAAATCCTTATTGTCCAAATTCAATTCCCTTGATAACTCGTAAATTCTGACTTTGCCACTATTCATCCACTCTGCCCTCGCTACCTATCCTGTTTTCACATAATTGCCTGCTGCTTTGACTAAAACGACATTGGATTCAAATTGAACTTATTTCCATGCTTGGAACTAAAGACCTACTGATTCCGGTCGGGGGTGACTCTAGC
This sequence comes from Stenomitos rutilans, assembly GCF_059505485.1. Lineage (NCBI taxonomy): Bacteria > Bacillati > Cyanobacteriota > Cyanophyceae > Leptolyngbyales > Leptolyngbyaceae > Stenomitos > Stenomitos rutilans. Next base: position 21,774 of record NZ_JCACKR010000044.1, on the reverse strand, counting down.
TTTTCATAACAACAGTCCCAAACAACAACAATCCCAGACTTTAATGGGTGGTGCCCACGCTTCGTAACGGGATTCCTCCTCTAATTTTGCACAAAATACGATGATACTGGCTTGGTTTGTGCTTCAGGTTCCTTTCAAAGCTTACAGCGAGTACGGCACCCTATCTTCACACTAGCTTACCTTGGCCAAAACTGCTGCAAGGTGTAGTTTGAGTTGAAACCTGTATCACCGCTATCGCTTTCTCCATCAAGCCATTGAGTTAATCACCCACGCCTTCCCTACCCTCCGCGGCTGGAGCCAAGCATTGACTAGGTGGCTGAAATACCTGATCATGCTGCGATCGAAGCGGTCGGACTGCACAATACAGAGGGGTAGTAAGTACTGTTACAACAGTCTGCTTAAACGGAGTGCTGTGCTTGTACGTGATGAATACCCTTGATGGTCGGAGTCTTGCTGGCTTGCAACAGTTCAAACAGTCATCCTCTAAATGTCTGGCACCGCAGCTATCAGTTTAGCCAATCCATGTCATTTTGAACGTAGTCATTATGCAAAGTTATCTTTTTTTAGCTTAGCAATCACTCTCTAGGTCTCAAGGCTTGGGGTTTAACGGGCTTGTTGTGATTCTGTCGTTTGCGATCGCACGCTTCAAAATACCTGTTTGCCTGCCCTGGTTGGCGGTATGGGTTGCGCATCGGTTAGTCGCTCCCAGAGCGTTTTGTAAAGTTGCTCCGCGATCGGTGCCTTGAGCACGCGCCCTAAGCGATCTTTTTTTTGTGCCGCTTGAAGACATCGCACTTGCGGGCACAAGTAAGCCGATCGCCCCATCCCATGATCCAACTGCACGACCGGGGGCGATAATTGTTGGGCAGAATGCACTCGCACGACACGCCAAAACTCTTGTTTAGAGGCGACTTTGCGGCAGCTCACACAGCGCCGATCGTTTGGCTTCATAGGCTAATGGCTAGGGACGCTTGAGCGCATCATCGGACTCGATACCTGCTCCATCGGCGGTTGCACCTGTTATAGCATCATCTTCTACATTGTCATTGTCTGTCGCCATTACAGGTGCGACGTAGGCGTTTTTATCAGGGTCTTGGGTTTCCTCTTCATAATCGTAATCATCATACTCATCTGATTCTTCTGGTTGAAAGCGACGACGTGCTTCCATCGCCGCGGCGATTTTCTGGTTTTCTGCCTCATAATCATATTTTGCAGAATCCTTAATATCAATTTTCCAACCTGTGAGGCGGGCTGCCAGACGCACGTTTTGTCCTTCTTTCCCGATCGCCAGACTGAGTTGATCCTCAGGCACCAACACATGCGTTTGCCGTCCTTCAGGATCAACCAGACGCACTTCATCGACGCGTGCGGGGCTTAGCGCGTTTGAGATATAAGTCGAGGGATCAGGTGACCAGCGAATGACATCAATCTTTTCACCACGTAGCTCATTGACCACGACCTGAATTCGTGATCCTCGCGCTCCAATGCAGGCTCCGACGGGGTCAACATCTCGCTCAACGGTATCCACGGCAATTTTGGTGCGAGGCCCTACAAAGCGAGACGGTGGATTGGCTTCACGGGCTACGGCCACAATCCGCACGATTTCATCTTCAATTTCTGGTACTTCGTTGGCAAAGAGGTAGACCACCAGCCCAGCATCCGCTCTTGAGACCAACAGTTGCGGCCCCCGATGAGCGCCCTCAGACACTTTCTTCAAGTAAACCTTGAACGTCGCGTTGGCTCGGTAGTTGTCATTAGGAAGCTGATCGCGTTTGAGCAATTCGGCTTCGACCTCTGGTTGCCCAAAGCCACTATTCACAGCCAAGATGACAGACTGCCGCTCAAACCGAAGCACCCTTGCCTGAAGCACGGTGCCTTCCAGATCTTGAAACTCTTCTTGCACAAGCTTGCGCTGTTGATCACGCAGTTTTTGAGCCAGCACTTGCTTCGTTTGAATGGCTGCCATCCGACCAAAGTCGCCCTGGTCGGGGGTGACATCGAGCACAACCGTATCACCAGACTGGGCCTCAGCCGCCACTTCCTGCACTTCTTCAAGCGCTATTTGATGATCGGGATTTTCAACTTCCTCAACGATCGTCTTTGCGGCTAGAACTCGAAAGCCTTCTTCTTCAACATCCAGTTCCACCTCAAAATTCGCGAAGTATTCTTCGTCAAAATTAGGGTTATCCATGCGCTGGGTACGTCGATACCGCTCATACCCTTTCAGTAAAGCTTCTCGCAGCGCCGCCTGCACTGATAGCTTGGGTAAGTTTCGCTCCCGGCTGATGCTGTCAATCATGTCTCTGAGACCGGGTAGGCTAACCATTGACATTGGCTAAATCTCCGTAAGTGTGAGGGGATGAGGGAAAATGAGGGAAGGGGAGGAAGAGAAGCAGGTAAGCAGGGGGAGTTTTGAGTTGAATGAGCGGTCAAGAGTCAGCTATCAGCAGTCAGCTTCTTTCTAACAACCAAAAACCTTTCTTGAATGCCCAACGGGCTATACAACCAGTAACTTCTTCTGTCTTCTAGCGCTCTTCTTCTAACTGTACTTTTGTGACCAAAGCGCGCGGAATCGCGATGGTGCGTCCTTTTTGATTGATTTGAATGGTGTTTTCATCCCGACGGATGAGTTTTCCAGTCCATTCTTGCTGTCCGGCGTAGGGTTCAGCGGCTATGACAGTGACAGGAAAGCCTTTGAAAGAAATAAATTCGCGATCGGTGGTGAGCGATCGCGAAATCCCTGGGCTAGAAACCTCCAGTACGTAAGCATCTGGAAAGATATCCACTGCATCAAGCGCTGGCTCTAAAGCTCGACTCATCTGTTCACAATCCTCCAGGCTAATGTCGCGTTCAGGATGACAGATATCGACTCGCAAAATCGGAGGCTGCTGGTTAGTGTGAAAAACAGCTCCAACAAGCTGTAAACCGAGAGCCTCTGCCAGTGGATGAGCGAGATCAGTGACGTGTGGAATAAGCGGATGAACCATGAGTACCCATAAAAAAAGTGGGCGTAACCCACTTCCCACGAAGTTAAAACTTCACGAAATCAACGAGCGCTTGTGAGAAAGTCTCGTAACGCTCTCGCCTAGTTTAGCTCATCATTCTCGGAGTCGGCGCAGAATTATTTCGCTTTACAGGTTACGATACATTGCTTCGGTCAATTCTGGCTTTATTCACCTGGCTTCAGTCACTCTGGCTTCAGTCACTCTGGCTTCAGTCAATCCTAAAGTTGAACGGCAAGCGAACATAGACGCCTAACGGGTCATTCATCGTCTTGAGTACGGCCAGATCTGCCTGCAGCTTCTCCACCTGAGTTGAGAGCGGGTCACGGGTTTTAGCGCTCTGGCCGACGTGGGCGGCAGCATCAGTGCCTAACTGCTCGAAGAAGCGTTCTGGGAAACTGCGCGTCTTCGGATATTCTTCAACCTGCCAGTTGGTGCCCAATTTAGCGCGTTTGGCGGCATCTTGAATGGCCGCTTCAAGTCCGCCTAACTCATCGACCAGGCCAATCTGCTTGGCTTTGAGGCCAGACCAGACTCGACCCTGAGCAATCTCGGCCACTCTGGCTTTGGTGAGCTTGCGAGAGCCAGCGACTTTGGTGAGAAACTGGTCATAGATTTGATCAACGGACTTTTGCAGGATGGCTAGCTCTTGCGGGGTTTTAGGTCGCGTGGTGGTTTGGCTATCGGCATAGCGCCCGGTTTTGACAACATCCCAGGTAATGCCGTTGGTGTTGGCGATCGCCTGGAAATTTGGCTGGATGCCAAACACCCCAATTGATCCAGTAATGGTATTGGGTTCCGCAAAGATGCGATCGCTGTCTGTGGCGATCCAGTAGCCACCGGATGCCGCAACAGACCCCATCGACACAACCAGCGGTTTCGCCTTGCGAGTGAGGACAACTTCCCGCTGAATCACTTCAGAAGCAGTCACGCTGCCGCCAGGGCTATTAATTCGCAGCACAACGGCCTTCACATCCTCATCCTGACGCAACTGGCGGAGTTGTTTGGCTAGTCGATCGCCGCCCACATCCCCTGGGCCACCCTGCCCGCTGACAATATCGCCTTCAGCATAGACAACGGCAATTTGGTTGTTGGTTGCTTTATCTCGCTTGTCTTCAGCGATTTTGGCATAGGGTTTCAGGCCAATTTGCCGAAACGATTTGCTTTTTTCATCGCTGCCAGCCACTTGCTTCCAGTCGGCGACCACCTCATCCAGATACGCGATTTTATCAACCAAACGGCTTTTAAGCGCATCCTCTGGCATGATCATCCCCTGGCTGTCAGCAACGGCCTGTAACTGCTGTGGGGTGAGCTTGCGGTCTTTGCCTGCCGCTGTCAAAAACTCACCCCACAAATCGTTGAGCAATGCCTGCGTTTGGACACGGCTTTCGGGGCTGCGTTGCGTCAGCAAAAAGGGTTCTACTGCAGACTTGTACTTGCCAACGCGAGTGACCTGTACACCAATCCCAAATTTTTTCAACGCGCCTGCGTAAAACATCGTTTCGGAACTCAGTCCATTGAGAGTTACTGCCCCAATGGGGTTCAGGACGATCGTGTTGGCAACAGACCCCAGATAATACTCTCGTTCACCCCAGGCAACGTCATAGGCAATAATTTTCTTGCCAGAGTCTCGAAAGCGTTGCAGAGCTTCGCGTACCTCTTTAAGGGTGGCAAACCCAGCGCCTCCAGCACTGTCTTCATCACCATGAAGATAAATGCCTACAATTTTGGGATCACGAGCCGCTTCGTTGATGGCATCGAGCACCGAGCGGAGGCTGATCGTGTCGTTGCTAGTGTCGCCGGACAAAGCACTTCCTAAGTTAACGGCGCGCTTTGCATCTGTGATGGTGGTGCCCAGATCAAACACCAGTACGGATTTGTCTTTCACTTGAGGCCCCGTATCGCGTGCGGCGATCGCAATGATAAGAGTGACAAGCCCACCAACGCTCAAACCCAGAAAGATTAATAGCCCCAGTACCGTAGCGAGGGTGTTTTTAAGAAAGTCGCGCATTCAAGCTGGCTCCCAAGGTGCAGTTGCCGATTTTGTCTTAGTCAAAACTTACGCGGTTGCCCCCTTTTCTTGTATGCCCGAAGGGCTTTAAGCCCCTAATTCTGGGGGACTTTGAGTGCTTGCTCCCCCAAAGTTGGGGGCCGGGGGACAGTTTTGCGAGAATTTGCGTAAGTCCTATTAGTTCGCTTTTATCCTACTCACTGCGTGAACAGTTTGGCATCCAGGGTTTTAGCGATGCGATCGCGTGTCTCCTCCAAGTGCGCGATTGTTTCGGTATCCGTTTCTCTACCGCGATGCTTGAGGACGCGATCGATCCCTTCAGCCAGTTGTTTCAGTTCATACCATGCAAGGGTGCGGGCATCGTCAGGAACATCGACGGTACGTAGCACCATGCCAGTGAGCGCTTTGAGATATTCACGCTGAAGGCCCCGACGCAGGCTAGAAAGCTGTAGTTTCCCCTCTGGTTGCAGCACGTCACGCCAGATCGCCGTTTGCAGCGTGTCGAAAAGCTCTGATAGGGTAAACGCCTGTCCAGCATCTGTTTTAAGGGTGGCATCCCGCAGTCGCGCCAGACGATCAGGGCTGAGCAGGTTATACAGCACGATCGATTGGAGGAACAAAATGCGATCGTGGATTGGGTAATCGAGCGAAAACGTCTGGGCTTCTTCACCCCAATGCTCCCAACGGGACGGCGCTAACTTGTTTAGGAACGCTGGGGAAAAGTGGAACTTATTGGCATCAAACACATGGGTTTGTAGCAATGCCATTGCCTGCCGTTGTTGCCCCGCAGAGACAGGCTCAAACGGTAGTCGTCCTGCGGCATCGCCACCCCGAAAGCGATTGAAGGATTGCCCCCCAATATACGTGGTTAAAAAGTTGGCGTTGCGCAGGTAATAGTAGAAGATATCGTCAAACTTTAGGCGCACATCGCTAAAGCTTTCTCCCTTGGTGGGAGCGCTCTGGTCAAGCTTTTGCCACAGTTTTTGAGCGTTCTCCATTTGCCAGGGAGCATAGGTCAACAGGTCTCCACTGAGGTCGAAACGCTGTGTCAGGGGGTCGAGTTCTGCGTCAACATCTTCGTCCGTTGCATAGGCTAGCGCAGGCTCAGGCGCACGCCCAGCAATTTGCTCTAAGAGACGTGCCTCTGCTTGTGGAATGAGTGCCTCTGTGGGTGTGTAACCGTAAGCGATCGCCCACTCATCGTAGGGGCCGATCACCTGGGTAAAATAATCCCCCTGGTTCGTGCCTTGAGGAGCCAGATTTACAGCCGTATAATCCATCACCGAGGCAGCTAACCCCCGATGGCGCGAAACGTTAGTGTTGTTTAGCTCTGTAGGAGAGAGCATAGCGCTGCCACGGAAATTGTGGCGTAGCCCTAGCGTATGCCCGACTTCATGGGCAATGAGTTCTCGCAGGTAGGACTGCACAAAGCGTTTCATCGCACCGCTATCAGGCGAAACGTTTTGCAGCAGGTTGAGTGACATTGCCCCAATCGCTAGCTGTCGTGACGCTTCCAGGCCGTAACAGAAGTCGTACTGCCTCATTGATTGCAGCATCCGCTGAGATTTCCGTGCTGGTTTGGCTGTAGCTGACTGTTTTAAGAAAGCGGCTGCACTGCCATAGCCACAAAGCTCAGAACCGTCGGCCATCTGCAAAGCCGCTGTTTTTGACGGCATTTGCTGCGATCGCGACAGCGTGGTATACATCCGCTTGAGATACCGGGCGAAGCTACTATCAATCAGGATATCGGCATCCAAGATTTCTCCAGTCATAGGATTAACCCGCGAAGGGCCAATGCCAACGAAGCCAGCGTCGAATGACGTGAGCCAACGAATGGTGTTGTAGCGGACATCCGCAGGATCCCATTTGGCATCATCGGGCATCTGGCGCACCTCGATCGCATCCTTAAAGCCCGCCTGCTCAAACGCCTTGTTCCACAGCAGGACACCCTCTCGCACAGCATCCCGGTACTCCAGCGGCACGGTGTTTTCAATCCAAAACACGATCGGAGTTACAGGTGGAGAGAGAGGCTGCTTAGGGTCTTTCTTTTGCAAATGCCAGCGCCGGATGTAGCGCACAAACGGATCATGGGGCGAATCGTTGGAAAGATCCTGGTACGCCGTGATGAAATACCCCACGCGATCGTCAGCCAGACGAGGCCGATACTGATGATTCATGGGCAAGCGTGACAGACTGTAGCGCACCCGTAAATTAAAGGTTTTGTTATCTGGTAAGACAGAAAGATAGGGCAGGGGTGGACTCTCGGTGCTGCTGGAAAAGCCATAGTTTGACTCTAATTCCACATTGAGCGGAAACGCTTGCACCGGGCCGAGCGATGACTTGCCCGCATCCAGGTTGTATGTCGAGCCTAGTTCTTCAGCCAGCACCTGACTTAACCCAGGCAGATCACTCAAAAATAGTGGGCTGAGATCGACCAGCAGGCTTTTGCGCTTGGGATGCACGCTGCGGATAGTGAGCGCTTGCAATACAGAGTCGCTAAACGATCGCTTGACCGATCGCTGGAGTGGATCGCCTGGACGTGTCCGAAAAAACACATTGGGCACTACAAACTGAAGCTTGTTGCCAACACGCCGAAAGTTAAACAGAAAATCTTTGAGCGGCAAACCGCTGTAAATACCACCCTGACCAATTCCCGATTCCATCGTGATGGTACAGAGGTAGTTGACATTTAGCTGCTCAGGCTGAATCTCAGCGTAAAGTTTGCCCGCCGCCTCATCCCGATACAGCGTAAAAAGTCCCTTAAGCTGCTGGGTTCCTTTGACAATCTGCTCAAAGGTCATGGGTTGGGGTGCTTCTTGCTCCGTCTCCTCTGCCATTAAGGGCGCTGGTTTGATCAACGGCGCTTTCTCCAGACTCTCTGGCTCACGCGGACTGGCTTCATTGGCTGGAGTGATAGCTGTAGGCGCTTTCAGAAGTTGGTCGATCGACCCGGTTGGCGATCGTTGCTCACTCCGAACGTAAGCTGGCAAAAACACCAGGAACAAACCCAGCATAAAAGCGGCAATCAGTGAGATTCGTTTCATTCCCTTAATGGTGTGTGAGGTCGAAAAAGTGCCCAACGCTTAAATTAACGCATCTTCCCAATGGTAGAGCTTGCCATTCAAATAACTTGAGGATTTTATCCTAAGTTGAGAACAGTCTGTATGCCGCCTTTGGAAAGAGTTCGATCGCTGGACGCAGCTACTTGAGCCATACGACTGACTGGCAAAACGCTGATCCGGGATAGCAGCCTGATCTAAACCTTTGATGGTAAGCTAATCGCTAGCTTAAAGGCATTCTTCTTCAAATCGCGATGATGCAAAAGCGCTATGAGCAATGCAGAGTCTAATGGCAGCACCCAGCAGCTACTCACCGCTGTGCTGCAAGCAACCGCTGAAATGCAGCATGCAACCGCTGAAATGCAGCAAGCAACCGCTAGGATGCAGCATGCAACCGCTGAAATGCAACAGTTAAACCTTCAGCAGAATCAGAAGCTAGATCAGCAGAGTCAGAAACTAGACCAGCACAATCAAGCACTCGATCATCTGGCTGAGCAAGTTGGGCACCTCACAGAAGGGTTGACGGAGATTAAGCTGCTAGTGCAGGAGCAATCTGAAACATCCAAACGGCAAGAGCGAAACATCGATCGCTTGGTTGGCATTGTGGATAAGTTGATTCCCGATCGTACGGCGTAACGCGATCGCGTGATTTGTTCGTGAAAGGTGATCATGACTCTAACCTGAGCTTTACGCACCAGGTTTTGAGCTATTTAATAGCTGTTAAGTTGATGTTCAGCTTACTGGTCATGGTTGCAATTGCTTTAGCTTCTTCTGGCGTAATCACGCCATCTTGTTGAGCAATTTTTTGACACTGAGCTAGCAATGGTATTGCAAAATCGCTGTTAATCTGACCAAGCAAACTCTCTAAAGACGGTGGTGCTTTCGCATTAGCAGCGATCGCCTCCAGCGAAGCCGGACTAAAGTTAAACGACATCAAGGCTGGCAGCATCTGCTCCCAAGTTTTGCCTGGATTGCCTGCGAGAACGATGTGAACCAGGATTTGATCCATAATGACTTCCTGAGCGATCGCGCCTTGCAGATATTTCTCACTCTCGACTTGAGACGCTTGGAGCGCAGTTTGAGATGTTAGAGGATTCAACTTCGCTTCGTAAAATCGGCAGGCTGCATAGCCAAGTGCATAAAGCATGGCTGCGTTACTGCTAGCACCAATTAGCGCTCCAGCACCAGGCACACTTCGCGCAAACCCCAATCCCGCTTTCAGTGCAGAACCCCCACCGAGCGCCAAACCAAAGATCGTCATTACTTCGCCTTTCCTGGCTGGTTCATGCAAGTTCAATCCATAGGCGCAAGCGATTTGGTATACCATTTCTGCCTGTATTGCTGTTGTAGCAGCTAAATCAACGGCAAACATAGCAGTCGCAAAACCTGGTAGTAAACTGCTAGCAAACCCTGTACCGCCGACATAGAGCGATTTTTCTAACATCACACGATGTGCGATCGCATCTGGTTTATCGTTGGGATACTTCCGCTGTAAATTTCTGACCTGTGTTTCAGCTTTTACCACATCTACTTGATCAGCAATCTTAACTAGCCAGTCTATCTTCAAAACTTTTGTTAGCTCTTGTAAATGCGGACTACTGCTGACCATATCAAGTACATAGCCAACGCCATCGGTTGCTTGCAGCGCTGTATGACTAATAGTCCCAGCAAAGCCAACGGCCGTATTCGCGATCGCTCCACTTGCATACGTAGCTACACTGCTAACGGAATCAGCCGTTCCGGCTACTGTACCTGCAACAGTTCCACCCGCATAAGTGGCTGTACCACTAACAGCTTCTACGGCTCCTGCAATTGTCCCAAACATTGAACCCCAGAAAGAAGGCTCTTCCATCAATGGTTTGCTTAAATCCAGATCTTGTCTCCAAGCAGGAAAGAGCGACTCTCTACGTCGTCCGTGAACTTTAACTTGCTTGACAAAACTAAACTTTAGTTTGTCAAACATCTTACGAAGATAGGCAACCATTTGAGCCTGATCAGGTGTTTGATCAGCAAGCAAGGTAATCAACAGGCAGTCGCTTTTCAAGTCAATCGTTGCCGTAGTACCTTGAGGTTGCAAATAATTCACTACATCATGAATGGCTTGTAGATCACCCTGTCTCGCAAGTTCTAAACATCCTGGTTGCGCTTGAATCTCACTCGATAATTTTGAGGCAACCAACGCTGAAATTTGTGTTTCAGAGTTAGATTCAGATGACAACGTTAAACTAACGACCTGATTGTCAAGTTCCAAATCTTGTTGCCAATCCGGAAAATCATCACCGGGTTCTCGTCCGCTGAGCTTTAGCTTTGTGCAGCCTTGAATGCTTAAATTCTTTACGTTTTTGAGCAGCAAAGGCGCAATGGCTTGTTGATTTGGCACTCCAACAGCTTCTAACATAATCCGTAAACAGTCATCCTTCAGACTGACTTTTGCCGTTACGTTTTGGGCTTCCAGGTGCTGAGGCTCTAGCCATTGAGTAACGAGCGCACCAATGGCGTTCACGTCCCGCTGTTTAGCTAGTTCAGCAAAACTTGGTGCAGTTTGTCCTGCAAGTTCCATTTCCTCTTGCCAGCTTGGAAAATCGTCCCCTTGCTCTCGACCGTAGATTTTCAATTGCTTGATGGCTTCAGCATTCAAACCAGTGATGCCTTTGCAAACAAATTCAACTAAGGGTTGCTGCTGGGGCACTTGAGATGCTTCTAGCATCACGTTCAAGCAGTGCTCCTTGAGGCTCACCTTAGCCGTAATACCTTTTGGTTGAAGGGAGCGATTCATTAGAGCCGCAATGGCTTCTGTATCAGCTTTTCTGGCACGTTCCAAAAGGTTTGGTTGAGAGACTGTCATGACTTTGAGGAGGAGTAGGTATAGGTAAAAAGCTCTGTTTAAAGTGCCCAGCATGACCTGATTTAGAACAGACGTGACGGAGAGCTATAGACGGTGTATCTTTAATCCGCAGCGTAGTAAGCTCATGAGCTGATCAGCGCTAAGCTAATCGAATACAGAGATAGGGACTGTCGTGGCACAGGTTGTTCTTGAAAACATTTACAAAAGCTTTTCTGGTCGTAAGGGTGAACCAGCACCGACGACAGTAGCAGCAGAGCCTTTGGTTGCGCCGCTGGGGAAAAGCGATGTAGCCGTGAAGGATTTGGCACGCCGATCGCACGCCACCAGTGTGCTCCGTGCCATTAACCTCACGATTAAAGACGGTGAATTTATGGTGCTGGTAGGGCCATCTGGTTGCGGCAAAAGTACGCTGCTGCGCCTGATTGCAGGCTTGGAAGAGTTAACGGGAGGCAATGTGTACGTGGGCGATCGCCTTGTCAACGACCTTCCACCCAAAGAGCGCGATATTGCGATGGTGTTTCAAAACTACGCGCTGTACCCGCATATGACGGTGTACGAGAATTTGGCGTTTGGGCTGAGACGCACAAAGTTAGGGAGTCGGGAGTCGGGAGTTGGGAGTTGGGAAGAGCACCAGCAAACACCAATTCAAAACTCAAAACTCTCTAGCGAAGCGGCGCAACGCGCTACTCAAAACTCTCTTCCTATCTGGGCTGAAAATTTGCTGATTGAAACGACGCGCAAGTTGCCGAAAGGGTTGCGATTTCGATCGACACGGGAACGTGCAATCGATCAGCAGGTACGTGCTGTCGCGCAGATTCTCCAAATCGAGCCATTACTCAATCGGTTGCCGAGACAATTGTCGGGTGGGCAAAAGCAACGGGTAGCGTTGGGTCGAGCGATGGCACGCAATCCACAAGTCTTTTTAATGGACGAGCCATTGTCAAACCTGGATGCCAAGCTGCGGGCAGAAACCCGATCGCAAATCGTGAAGTTGCAACGACAGTTGGGCACAACTACCATTTATGTCACCCATGACCAGACGGAAGCCATGACGATGGGCGATCGCATTGCCGTCATGAATGCGGGGCAAATTCAGCAAATTGCCTCACCGTTGGAGCTTTACAACCATCCTGCCAACCGCTTTGTCGCCGAGTTTATTGGTTCGCCGCCGATGAATTTTCTGCCCGTGCAGTTCAAAGCGCCTCTGCTCCTGACCCATTCTCAGTTTCGCCTCACTCTACCTGAAGTTTGGGCGACTGCGCTTAAGCCCTACGATGGGCAAACGCTAACGCTGGGCATTCGTCCAGAGCATCTGAATGTGAGCGCTGCTGCACCCAAAAATTTGGCTGTGCAAGTGGAGTTGGTTGAAGCACTTGGCAGCGAAACCTATCTAGCCGTTAGTCTTGTGGATGCTAGCCCAGATGCCCCCTTGCTGCAAGCGCGGATTGAACCCGATCGCCCGGTACACCTTGGTGAACCGCTCTGGCTCTCAATGGCACCTGATAAGATCCATCTGTTTGACCACGACGAACGAGCAATCGTGCTAAACGAGGTCAGATAGCGATCGTGTTTACTTGATGTGAAGATGGTATGGGTGAGGAAGTTGTGAATTTTGAGTTTTGAGTTGGAAGAGCGGTCAGCGATCAGCCGTTAAACCACTCTCGACTCTCCACTCATTTCTTCTGCCCTCTGCCCTCTATCAGGATTTTCTCTGTCGCTTGCGTTGTGCTGAGATAGTTTTAGGGTACGCTAGGCCAGTAGCGTGCTTAGAGGTCGATGGTGATGGTAAAAGGAATGCAGTGGGCGTTGATCCTGGCCTTAATGGGTACTGCCGTTGGCTGCACTAAAGCACCTCAAGCAAAGCCGCAAGCTGAATCTAGCCCTCCAATCTCGATCGCCGCTCCTATCAATAAGGCAAAGCAAACCGCGATCGATGTGCATCAAAAAGGATTGGAGCGCGAACAGTTAGATCCACAAGCGCAGCCAGAGCCGTCTCCTGATCAACCGAAATAACGATAAGACGATCAGGGGATTAATCATTTGAGAAGCGATCAGGCAAAATTTGCGATCGCTCCAATGAAGGCCACAAGAGAAAATCAAGGCGATATAGCGCCTTCTCTGGATCAACAGAGGTTCAAGTAGGAAGCACTATCGCCAAGAAGGTACAGCTCTTCAGGGAGTTACGCATGTACCATGAGATATTGGCCATTTCCTAGTATTTCACCGTTACAAGCATCAAAGTAGGCGATGCACAAGAGCAAATAAAGTCTCCACATTCGGCGAAACCTTGTGTAATCGATCCCATAATCTAAGTTTTTGAGTTGTGCTTGATTTTGATCAAAATTCTCTAGCCAGTTCGTTAGTGTTTTTGAGTAATTAGATCCATTCAAATACCATCGACTGACAGTTTTTAGGCTTCTATCAATCTCTGGTATCGCATCAAAGCTCCACACCCGCATATTGGGAAAGATGTATTTATCGATGAAAGGATCCGTAATGTTTTGAGATAGAGAGGTTGTAATAATGTGGATTAAAACCTTGCCATCATTTTTCAGAAAGGAAGCTAGCTTCTGAAATGACTGAGTTAGGTTGCCAATATGCTCAAAAAGTCCAATGGCAATAATTTTGTCAAACTTTGTTGAGAAACTAGCATCATTGAAGTCTGCTTCGTAGAGAGTGAACCGACTTGGATCGAGGTAACCTTTGCCCTCTTGCCTTTTTTGACGGATATAGTTGCACTGCTCATGGCTTAGGTTCAGGCTAGTGACTTTAGCATTTGGAAATTTGGAAAGGATATAGTTTGCTGCCGATCCCCAACCACATCCTAGATCTAAAATCTCATCACCATCTTCAATTTCCGCCTTATGAATCAGATCATCAAGCATATGAGTTTGCGCTTGTTCAAGATTCAGCGCTCCATTCTGCCACAAAGCCATCGTGTACTTGGGGTATATCACTTCAGTCTCTCCAAGCATGAGCCTGAATAAATCGCTAGGTAAATTGTATTGAACTTTCATCAGCTCTTCTGAACCCTTTGCAATTTGCTCACTTTCTTTTAACAGCCAATTGTAGGGAACCAGGAGGAACGGAAAATTCTTATAAACAATTGGTATGCAAGTATCAAAAAACACTTTCAGAACCGAATCGGGCACTTCTATCCCATTGAGGTAAGATTCGGCCATCCCTAACTGAACAGCATTGATGACGGAACCCAGAGACTGATGAAATCTTTTGCTGCTTTGATAGCCATCTTTATCTAAAGGGGTAGATTGTTCAAGGTTTTGTAGCGCAGGAGTTGTCATAGCTGAAACCTCCAGTTAGGCTTATAGCTCACCATTAAACTACAACCGAGAATAAAATTCAACTAGGAAGCTTTGAGACATTTTCTAGGCATTAAATGAAGATTGATTGTACTCTAAGAGGCTGTCTGAGCGGTTATCTGGGCTATCATGTTGAGAGAAGTGAAAGGTCTCGAAGCGCAAGCCTCTCACATGATTGCTGTGGTCTAGGTGTTATCCTGCAAAAGCACGTAACGTAATGCGTTTGAATCATGCTATTGGGCGAGTCAGCCACAGAAAAAACATCTGACTGTTAAGACGTTCTTCAATACTAACTTCAAAGAAATTCATGAATATTCTTGAACGTCCTCTGTTAATTCATCAATCGGAATACGCTAAAAAGCTACGCCCATTGCTACCAAAAGAAGCGTTTTTGCCGGATAGAAGCAAAATCGTCATTCTAATCACCAATGTTATGATTTTGGTACTGGGTTGGGCGATCGCATCATACCTGGATCGATGGACGTGGTATCTATTGCCGCTGTTTCTTCCCCTGGCGTTGCTAATGGGTAATAGTGTCGTCGTGTTGCTTTTTAGTACTCACGATCTGATGCATAGTAGCGCCATCCGATCGCTACATTTACGTCGTGTGGTTAGCTTGCTCGGACTAGCCATGCTATGGATGCCACCAACTTTATGGAAGGTGGTGCACAATCGAGAACACCACAACCACACCAATTCAGTTACAGATCCCGATCGTAACTATTTGCATGAACAGCCGAATACCTGGGGTAAGTGGATTCAGGATCAATTCGTGCCTTCATTAGAAGTGCATCCTTTAGGATTGGTGCTGGGAATGGGAATGGCCTGGGGCGTTCATACCTTTCGGAATCTAACCTCTGTGCTGTTTTTTAACCACAACGCAGTGAATTATGTCCCAGCTGCTTTTACAGTGAGCCCTAAAGAAAAGGTTGCGATCGTGGGCGAATTGCTCGTCATTATCAGTCTGCACTTTAGCATTCTATGTTGCCTAGAGTTTCATCCTTTGAAGCTGGTGCTAAGCTACTTTTTACCCATTAGTTTTGGTTATGCTGGTGTCATGTTTTACATTTACACCAATCACATGCTAAACCGCATGACCGCAGTGAATGACCCGTTGGTGAACAGCATTTCGCTTCGCATGCCAAAGCTATTTGACCTATTGCATTTCAACTTTTCGTATCACACCGAACACCATATTTTCCCAGGCATTAATTCTGACTATTACCCTCATGTGCAGAGGCTGATTAAAGAGCATTATCCGGCACGAAGTCATTACATACTTGATGCTAGTGAAGCCTGGCGGTTGCTTCTACAAACGCCTCGTCATTATCAAGATGAAACAACCTTCACAACCTGGTCTGGCAAAACATCAATGACGTGCCCTTTAGAAGCTGTCTCAAAAGCCCTGACTTAAACCTAAATGTTGTAAGGGTGCGGCATACTCTACGGAAAGCAAGCTGTGGGCAACGCTGTTTCGAGGTTTATAGGCTTGTTTGCAGCATGCCATGCCCCTACGCAGGGCGATCGCCACTGCTCAGACATTCTCTTAGATTCGCAACCGCTTTAAAATTGCGTCAAACTAGGAATGGTAAGATTCCACTGCTGGTGTGAATTTGGTTCACAGAATCCTGGCAGCAAAGGATGCGAAATCTGGTGTAACCATTTCTATGATCGAAATCCTGGCTGCGCTTTCTGCCTCCGCAGCGGGGGGGATGCGAGTTGCGCTTCCGCTGCTGTTGATCGGCCTACTGTATGGCGGCAGTTTGTGGTCGCGTGTACCACTCCTATCCAGACTCTCACCACCAGTTGTGTTGGGTGTACTGGTGAGCTGGTCTCTAGTAGAAATCTTTGCCTCTAAGAATCGGCTGGGGCGACGATCGCTTCACCTTGTTCAACTCCTCTTTAGTCCCCTGGTTGGCGCGATCATGGGCATGGCAGTTGCACAAGCCGCAGGTATTCCAACCTGGCTCGTTTGGTTGTTGGGCGTGATTGGCGGTCTCGTTGCGTTTGTGCTGCAACTCGTACAGGTGGGTTGGTCGTACCGCGTGCAGCAGATTCCTCTCTGGGTGGTCTTCGCGCAAGATGCCCTCTGTTTTGTGCTGGTGCTGTTTGCGCTGGATGCACCACGGCAGGGTGGGTTGATTGCGCTGCTGCTGCTGTGGTTAGCGATTCGCAGCTCTAAAGAGTGGCGACGCTGGTTTTTGGAGCAGACAGAAGGTGGCGATCGCAAACATCCCAGACGCTATAAGCAAGATCCAGATTAGCGTTTACCGTTGCACCATTGAATCGCCCGACTGCACATCAAACCAATGAATTTCATCAGGCGGAATGGTGAACGCGAGTTCTCGGTTTGACCAATGCTCCGGTGGCAGTAGCGTCCGAAGGATAATGGGATCGCCCTGAGCGTTGGCTACTTTAATACTGACCAGATTATGCATCCCCAGATTTTCGACCAGAAAAACGGTTCCTTTCAGTGTTGCAGCATCCTCTGTTTCGGCGAGTTGAAGGTGTTCTGGACGCAGACCAAGCACGATTTGAGGCGGCACTGTTGGTAAATCGGGAAGTCGAATCTTGAAGTCTCCTAATAGCGCGTAGTTGCCCTGGCAGGGAAGCGTCAGCAGATTCATTTGTGGGCTACCCACAAAGCCAGCCACAAACTGATTAGCGGGTCGATCGTAAATTCGCTCTGGTGCATCTAACTGTTGCAAATAGCCATTGTTGAGGACGGCAACTTTAGTAGAGAGCGTCATCGCTTCCGTTTGGTCGTGAGTGACGTAAACCACAGGTGCTTTTTGTGCTGAGAAAATCTGCTTCAGGTCAGCACGGACGTGCTCCCGCAGCAGGGCATCCAGGTTGCTAAGGGGTTCATCCAACAAAAACACATCCGATCGCCTCACCAGTGCCCGTCCTACCGCAACCCGTTGTCGTTGCCCACCCGAAAGCTGCCCTGGTTTGCGCTGCATCAAATCATCCAGCCCTAGAATGCCGGATACTTCTGTGATCCGTTTTTCAATTTCGTCAGCGGGCACTTTCTTGAGTTTCAACCCGGCACGCAAGTTTTCGCGCACGTTGAGGTGTGGGTAGAGGGCGTAGCTCTGGAACACCATAGCAATATTGCGATCGCCCGGTCGCTTAAAGGTGACATCGCGATCGCCAATCAACACCTGCCCTCGCGTCGGCTGCTCTAAACCCGCAATCATGCGTAAGATCGTCGATTTTCCGCAACCGGATGGCCCCAACAAACTCAACACATCGCCATCCTCAACCGAAAGGCTAATGTCTTTAACGGGAATCACTTTTGGGGTGAATGTTTTGTTAAGGTTTTTTAGTTCAAGTCTGGACATGGGAGGAAAGGATAAAGGATGAATGGGAAAGTTTTGAGTTTTGAGTTTTGAGTTAAAAGACGAAGAGGAAAGTTCTGAGTTTTCAGTCAAAAGGTGAATAAAAGAGTTTCAAGGGCGCTTCGTTTTGAGCTAAGAGGTTGTTTGAAAAGCCTCGGTTGATACCGTTGATCTGTAGGGGCAAAGCATTCGGGCGACGATTTGCCGCTATTTTCGATCGCTTGTTTGCCGAATGCTTTGCCTCTACCTAAGACAATCGCCACTTTTAAAACATCCTCTAATACTGCTTTGCACTTTAAATTCATGAATCTAAAACTCAAAACTTTTAACTCAAAACTCAGAACTTTTACTACCCTTTGACTGCTCCAGCCGTTAAGCCTTGCACAATCTGACGCTGGAAAAAGAGAACGAGAACTACGAGGGGAATGGTGCCAATGACCGTAGCAGCGGCGATCGGGCCGTAGGGAATCTCAAAAACAGAGGAACCGCCGATTTGAGCAGAGGCAACTGGAATCGTTTTCATGCTTTCTTCGGTGAGGAAGGTAAGGGCAAAAATGTACTCGTTCCAGGCAAAGATGAAGGTGAGAATGCCAGTGGTGACGAGGGCTGGCAGGGTGAGCGGCATGACAATTTGAATCAACATTTGCCAAATGGAATAACCATCTACTTTGGCAGCATCTTCCAGGTCTTTAGGTAACTGTTCAAAAAAGCTTTGCATGACCAGAATGGTGAGGGGCAAATTGATCGCGGTGTAGGGAACGATCAGCGCCAGATAATTGTTACCCAAATGGAAAAACTGCACGATTTCAAGTAATCCCTGAAGCAGCAAAATGCCAGGAAATAGGGTGATGAGTAAAACGGTTGCCTGAACGATCTTGCCACCTAGAGGGCGTAAGCGAGCGAGAGCATAGGCGCTTGGAGAACCAATCGCCAAACATGCAACGGTCGAAATTAATGACACGATCGCGCTGTTTAAGATGTAGCGCATAAACGGGCGACGGCTAAACAATTCAATGTAGTGATTGAGCGTTAACCGAGTGGGGAAATAGACGTTGGGTACTGCTGAGATGTCTTCATTCACTTTAAAGGATGTGAGCAACTGCCAGAGCATGGGAGCCAAACAAAAAATGGCGATCGCGACCACCGCAACCCAAAACAAAATTTTGCCCACCGAAACTGACTGCCGTTTGTGAGGAGCAGGAGCATTCATTGATCGATTGGAATCCAGTGCAGTTGCCATCTTTTTTTGGAGGGTGGTTAGTTGTTATATCAGTTTTGAGTTTTGAGTTTTAAGTTTTGAGTGACTGAACTTGCGTAGCATCGCTGATTGGAGTGCATCATCTGTAGCTCAATTAAAGGGAAATGGGATTAGCTGTTGGTTGGTTGTTAAGACGTTTTTTTCAGAGCTATAGCTCATGCCCCATCATGCTAAAAGCTAACAACTTTTCTTGAATGACCAACGGGCTATACAGCCAAAACCTTTCTATGTAGCTGTTCGCGATCGTCGAATCAAACTGCTACCAATAATGACTGCAATTACAAGTAATAAAAACGTGACGACGATGAGAGCCGATGCGTAGCCAAAATCGAGATATCGCATCGCGTTGGAGTAAATATAGAGCGATACTACTTCGGTCGAACCACCAGGGCCGCCACCTGTCATCACTTGAATCAAGTCAAAAATGCCAAACGCCTGGGCAAAGCGAAAGAGCATGGCAATGATGATTTGTGGTAGCAGCAGTGGCACCGTAATGCGCCAGAAGCTTTGCCAGGGTGTAGCCCCTTCTAGAGAATAGGCTTCGTAAAGGTCACCGGGAATGGATTGCAGTCCTGCCAGCAGCAACAGACTGATAAAGGGTGTCGTCTTCCAAACGTCTGCAAAAATGACGGCGATCGTGGCGGTAAGCGGCTCACCTAACCAGTTAACACCTGTGGTAATCAGCCCCAAATGGCGCAAAATGTCATTGGTAATACCGTACTGGTCGTTAAAAATCCACGTCCAGCCCAAACCAATGAGCGCGGTCGGCAACGCCCAGGGAATGATTGCCACGGTGCGAAGGATGTTACGACCACGAAACGGCTGATTTAACACCAGCGCAATGCCCATGCCTAAGATCAGTTCCAGCACAACTGAGATGACGGTAAACCGGGTGGTCACTCCCAACGTTTGCCAAAAATGACCATCACCAATAATGCGCCCATAATTACTCAAGCCTGCAAAGACTGGTTTTAGCTCGGTTCCCAGGTTTTGAGCAAATAACCCCAACCAGATCGATCGCGCGATCGGGTAGGCAAACACTAACAAAAGAACGGCGATCGAGGGTAGGAGTAAGTACAATCCCACCAACTGTTCTCGTGACTGAATGGTTTTGCCGTTTGTCGCTTGCATAGGGAATGAAGGCTAAAGGATGACGGATAGAAAGACAAAGGGCAGAAGGCAGGGGAAGCAGAGGGGGCAACCGCAGAGACGCGGAGAGATGGAACGTTCTAAGATGCGATTCTTCAACTCAAAACTCTTAACTCAAGACTCCTAACTCCTATCCCCTCTTCCTCCCTGCTTCTAACAACCGTCGTGTCTCACCAGCAGCGGCTTTCATAGCTTGCTCTGGTGCTTGCTGATTGGTTAAGGCTGCGCTGAGGTAGCGTTGGAGAATATCGGATGCCTGAGCATATTGAGCGATCGACGGACGTAAAACAGCCTGATCGACGACTTTGAGCAGTTGGGGGTAGTGGCTATATTTGGCAACGATCTCTGGATCGTTAAACAGGTTACGACGGCTAGGAACGTAGCCTGACTCTAGAATGTATGCCTTCTGGGGCGCTTGGCTGGTGAGGAATTTGACGGCCTTCAGCGCCTCTTTGGGGTGTCGAGTGGTTTTCGCAATGCCCACTCCCCAACCACCCAGGCAAGAACCGCCCACGGGTTGACCGGATGCGGGAACCATCGGCATGATGCCCACTTTACCTTTAATCCGTGAATCCGCTTTATTGACCAGTTCCCAGGCATAGGGCCAGTTACGAAGGAAAACCGCGTCGCCCGCTTGAAAGAGCCGTCGCGTATCTTCTTCAACGTAAGTGGTGACACCAGGGGGTGAAGTGCCTTGCGCGATCGTCTGCCGCAAAAATTCAGCCGCGCGTACCGCTTCTGGGCGATCGAGACCCACATCTAACGATTGGGGATCGATCCAGAAACCGCCAAAGCCTTTCAGCACTTCCGCATACATGGTGATCAAGCCTTCATACTGGCGACCCTGCCAGAGGTAGCCCCAACGAGCGGCCTTCTTGTCTTGCAGCGTCTTCGAGATGCTCATGAGGTCATCTAGCGTTTTGGGCGGTTGCAATCCGGCATTCTCAATCAAGTCTTTGCGATAGTAAAGGACACCCGCATCCGATCGCACGGGCATCCGATACAGCCGACCTTCATAGCGTCCACTTTCTACCGCTTGTGGTGAAAAACCAGCGAGATCCTGTGGCGAAACCTGATCGGTGAGATCTAACAACCAGCCTGCTGCCGCAAATTTGGGTGTCCACACCACATCCATATTGATGAGGTCATAGGGAGAATTGCCCAACAGAAAAGAGGTGGTGTACAGGTCTTCGTTGGTGTTCGCGGAGTTCGGCCCTTCATCCAGTTGAATGCGAATGCCTGGATTCTGCGCTTCAAAGGCTTTAACCAACACTTTGTAGGGCGGAATGTCAGGGGCTAACATCAGCAGTCGTAGCGTGACTGGCTGTTGCGACAGCACAACGGGAACGGCAACCAACAAGGCACTTAGCACCGTTAACGCAATCCAACTGCCAATCCTGAAGCGTCGTGATTGGTGCCAACGTCGAGTGAGGAACTGTTTCAGCGATCGCACAAAGTTCATTGAAAAAAGCCCAACTTGAGACGGTAACGCAGCGAAATTTTTTCTATTGTTGCAATCATTAAATGATTTAAAGCACCTGGACTCGTCAACAAAGATTTTTGTAAAGAGTCTCAATCAGGCTCCCATCATTAAGCGTTTGGGAATAATAGGTACCGTCTGCCCAGACTGAATCTTGTTAAACGGTCAAGCTTAAAAAACTTATCTATTACAAAGCTTATAAAGCTATTCCTTTAAGAATACAAACGATCGACCATTGTAAGGTCTATCCCAAGAATTTAGAACTTACGCATTGACAAAAAGAGTGAAATGTGGTGACTCTAGGATAGT
>NZ_JCACKR010000043.1:0-4761 GCF_059505485.1 Stenomitos rutilans | reverse complement strand
CAAAGGCTTACCAGCACTGCCTCCAGCGATCTTTTGACCTCGTCGAACTGACGTTTCTTTAAATCGGTATCAAATCCAAGCCACCCCTCCACCCCTGCTTCCCCTGCCCCTCCCCCTTAACCTGCGTTGTTCACCTTATTGGGTGAGCCTGCGTGGTGAGGGCGATCGATAAGCCACCCAGTACGTTAGTAGGTATCCCATAGTCCTAAAGCCTGTGTGATCTGTCCTCCTTCCCTGGCTGAGTGTTTCCTCATGTGTGCGACCCTCGATCGATCATTGGATAAACCCTTATTGCAGTCTGGCTCGACGGGTGTGCGAGTCGTCGAAATTCAAAAATTGCTGGCCCACTGGAATCTGTATGCGGGTGCTGTGGATGGCATCTTTGGAGTGCAGCTTGAGCAGGCCATTCAAATGTTTCAGCGACGAGTTTTTTTGCCAGAGACAGGTATTGTCGATACGTTAACGTGGCGATCGCTCTATGCAGGCGCACCGATCGACATGCCCGTGCTGCAACGCGGTAGCACCGATAATGCCGTCATCTTGCTGCAAAAAGCGCTACAGGTAAACGGGCAAGCCGTGGCTTTAAATGGCATCTTTGACACCCAAACAGAAGCGGCTGTGCAAGGGTTTCAACGACAAAAAGGACTGGTAATGGACGGCGTTGTCGGCGCTTGCACTTGGCTGGCGTTGAGCAAAATTTCTCGCTGAAGTCGGTTCGAATCGCTGAGATTTGAGCCTGGTGATGCAAAATGTGCAGTGTAAAGTGTAGGCGTGCCATGCTTGTTTCACCTGCCGTTTTGCGATCCTCTTTAGCATGATCATTAAATTGACCGCCGCGCGTTGTTTTGGTATGGTGCTGCTGGCAGGAGCTTTCACAGCCTGCTCTCGCCCAGACTCCGATCGTGCCTCAACGGCAATCAATTCACCGACCGCCTCATCGACACCTGTCGCCGCTAAGCCGATCGCCACCATTAGCGAAATCCAGAACCTGCCCGTCTTTGTTCGTCTGCTTAATGCCGCTCAAGAGCAATCTGCTAAAGAAGGCATGGGGCTGCAAACTGGAGAAACCATTCGGACTCAGGGAAAGGCATTGGCCCAAATTGATCTAAACAGTGGGCTGGCGTTTCGTCTGGCTGGAGATGCCGTGTTGACCCTCAAACCGGATAATCGGCTCAACCTGACAGCGGGCGATATGATTACCTGGGTGCAACCGGGTAAAAAGCTGCCGACCGAAATCGTGACTCCTGTGGCGGTGGCTGGCATTCGTGGGACAACCGTATTTGTCAAAATTCCCAAAGACCCCAAGGAAGGGGTGCTGTTTTTTGCCTGGGAAGGGACGGTTGCCGTGCGGCTACCAGGGCAGACCGAAGATGTATTGCTGAAGACGGCAGATGAGGTACGCATCAAACCGGGCGATCGCGACATTCGTCAAATTCGGCAACGGGTACGACGGATGAGTCGGGCAGAATGGCGGCAGAAACGACAAAACGACCCGTTACTTCGCAGCTTCAAAAAAGCAAAAATGTCCACGCTGCCAATCATTGAGAAAATCAAACCCGGACAGGTAACGTTACAGTCTCTTCCTTCGCCGTCTGCACAACCGCAAACGCCTAAAGACGATCGCCAAGCGATTAAACCGAAACGGGACGATCGCGCTAAACCAAAGCCAGACAAACCGGATAAAGCGCTCAAACTTAAAAAAGAGCACGATGACCGCAAACCAGAATCACCCACAGATCGTCGTGAGGCACCTGAACTCGAAGCCGTCAGACGAAGCGAGACGCACACTAAAAAAGATCATCACTCAGAATCTGAGGAGCGTCATTCCAACCATGAGTCAACGGGACGCGATCGCTAGGCTCGATCACTAGCAATCTAACTAATCAAGGGACAAAGGCAGTTTGCTGGCTGGTTGATTTGGCAAGATTGCTTGTGCTAATGGAGTTTGGCGCGTTTCTGCCGCTAAATACTCTCCCATAAGTTCCTGCGGCACCTTCTTCATAGAATGCATGCGACTGTAATAGCGATGAATCGGTTCAGCTTGAAGACGCTCTTGAATGCTTTCATTCGCAATCTTCTTTCTCAATTTGACAATGGCATCTAAAATCGCTTCTGGCCGTGGCGGGCATCCTGGTAAGTAAACATCGACGGGAACCAGTTTATCGACTCCTCGTACTGCTGACGGAGAATCGACACTAAACATCCCGCCCGTAATAGTACAAGCACCCATCGCAATCACATATTTCGATTCGGGCATTTGCTCATAAAGCCTTACCAACGCTGGAGCCATTTTCATTGTGATGGTTCCAGCCGTAATGAGAAGATCAGCTTGGCGAGGGCTATTGCGTGGAAACATACCAAAGCGCTCAACGTCATTGCGCGAACCAAGCAACGCCGCAAACTCAATAAAGCAGCAAGCTGTGCCAAACAATAAAGGATACAAGCTAGACATCTTTGCCCAATTGTAGAGATCATCCACGGTGGTGAGAATGACGTTCTCCGACAGACTTGATGTCACAGATGGAAAAGAGACAGGGTTAGTAATGGCCGTCTCAGAGTTCGATTCAGAATTTGTTGTGAGGTTGGATGAATTCATAGTATATCTTGGCGGGCTGTATTGAGCCTATAGTGGGCAATGCAAGATATAGAAGCTGATGATTCGCTGGCGGTTGATAGAGGGTGACGCTTTGCGGCAATGGCACAAAGCATGAGTTTCATCGGCGCAATTATATGAGAGAGCGTTCCTGGAGTGCAAGAGACTTAGGTGCAAAAGTTCGCTAATCTTAGTCTTTCACGCTGGATGTCTTACGTATTCCAGTAGGCTAAACCTGCGCGGATAGCCATAAACCACACGGCGATCGTCGCGATCAAGTAGAGGTAAAACCGCAGCATGATTAGATTGAATGTGCAATGTACGGCGCTGTGTAAAACACGAAAAATCACAAAGATCCATGCAGCGTATACGTAGATTGCATCGACCTGCTTTGTGATGAAAAGGTAGAGTACCAGCGCGTAGAAAATGACTGGAATCTCAAAGAGATTCTTCAAATTATTGGATGGGTTAGTCACGATCGCTGGCATTTGCACTGGTACGCTTGATGTCGCGAAGTCTTGCGGGCGAATTTTTTGGCTTCTAATATAGCTGATGCGGCGAATGTACATGTACACCCATACGACAAGAGTTAAAAATATCGTTGCAAAGAAGGGTGCAAAGATTGAAGTTTGCGACATTATTTTTACCTCCTAGACCAACTCAGTTGGCGCATGCGTGGGTGATAGTTCACGCCATACCCGATGGACAAGGCTGGAAGAAATATAGAGTAGCGAAAAGCCAATCAAAGGATGTAGAACATTGAGATGGCATGGGGTTTCAAGATGAATGCTGCAAAACTGCAAGCCGAGCAGCACGGGCAAACTTATCGTGAGACGCTGTATTTTAGGTGAGTACGAGGCGCTGAATGACCAGCCTAGCAGTAGTAATGACAGTCCGCTATAGCCTCGCACTAGCCAAACGTGGATCTGCCACCAGGCAGAATCAACAAAATAGGCAGCTCCAACGGTTAACAATTGGGCGATTAAACAGAGGTTAAAGATGACTGCAACGGCGTAAAAGCTCATCAACATCCAGTGTGCAGGAGTGGCGTTGCGATCGGGTTCCAAATTAATTGTCATGTTTGAACGATGGTTGAGATTAGAGATAATGTAAGTCGAGCCTTCCCATTCTTCTAGACCTCGATCGGGTACACTTTGGACACTTCCTATGACACGCTCCTTAAAGCCACTGCTTGAAGTTATTGACCAGGCTCAAAGCGAACAAGGGTTGCGATCGCGGGTTGTGCCCCAAATCGGTGCCTACTTTGAAGCAACGCGATCGGCACTTTTTCTCTTCGATCAGTTGCCTTTGAACGATCCCAAGCTTCAAAAAATACTAGACATGGGACTGTCGATCGAACGTAATCCCATTGCACGCTACCTGGTTGAGCGTCACGCACCTGCTCATGAAGCAACCGTGATGTCGCCAAAGACCTGGAAAATGATGTGTCCCCGTCCAGATCATTGGCATGTGATGGCTGGGCCAATCATCAATTGCGGTCAGCTAGTGGGCGTGATCGGCTGCACTCGTGAAAAGTCAATGGGCGCTTTTAACACACCAGATCTCACTGATTTAAGCGCGATTTGCTTACACGTCTCGGTGTGGCTTTCAACGGTGCGGTTACGTTCACAACAGGTATATGCCGTCGATCGCCTTGTTGCTACATCCTCACAAAACATAGAACCGTTACAGCGTCAACCTGTTCAACCTGAATTGCATTGGAACCGCACAGCCGATCGCCTAACCGCTCGTGAATTGCAAATTGCCGCCCTGGTTGCTCTGGGACGAACAAACGCAGACATTGGCAAAGAGCTTTGGATTACGGAAAACTCTGTCAAGCAGGCACTAAAGCGAATGTTTCGTAAGCTTGAAGTGTCATCGCGTGCAGAAATGGTGGCACAATTGGCAGCCACCCGTCAGTTACCCGTCGTGGCTGAGTAATTGAAACCCACTAACATTGAGGTATTTAAGCAGGTCAGTCATGCTGCCTTCGTAGATAATTTATACCAATCTCTTAACTGAAGTTTAGACTAGTGACAGGTGAAACTTGCCCAACCCATTGAAGGATTGAGTGCAGTAGGAACAAGCAAAGAAGTCATACCGATTTAAAGAATTAGAACTTACGCATTGACAGAAGTGGCAATGTCTGAAGTCAGACAACAGCCGAT
>NZ_JCACKR010000042.1:0-4769 GCF_059505485.1 Stenomitos rutilans | reverse complement strand
GAGTCTTTAGGATGATCCTATCGATTTCCGACCCCCTTCAACAACGAGTTGTACTTAGAATGCCAATACAGAAACGCCTTTAAGCCCTACGAATGAGACAAAGCCTCAGCGTAAGCGTTATCAGCCTTCAGGCGAAGCAACCATAGCCGTTGCCGATTGGAATCAGCATTTGCAGACTAACTGGTGATTATGATGGCACTACCCGAAGTTATTCCAGATCAACTCCTAAAGATTCGTCCCGCGCCCTCTAACATTGCCGCTGAAATTGAGCGTATTAGCAATGGCAGCCCCTTCATCACCACAAAGCGGGATGAAGCTTTCCACACGTGGCTGGGCAACCAGCGCGATGCAAAAACCTGTGGCATTGTTCTGTCTTCTCATCGCTCGGGTGTTTCAGAATCTTGTCAGTTTTACAGACTACAACAGGTTAAATATCGGGGTGCGGTGCTCCTGCTACCAGTGTCAATGGTTTACATCAGAGTACCGTCTGGTTGCACTCCAGCCCAGCTATTTGTTGAGGCTCTCCAGGCTCTTCACCGCAACCTGAAGATGGGACGCATCGGCGATTTGAGAGCACGTGTTCGAGCCACCTTAAAAGAGTATGGCGTTAAACTCCTCGTTATTGATGATGCCCATTATCTGAAGCTGAAGGCATTACGAGAATTGGTTCAGCTCCATGAACTGCTGCAGATTCCAGTTATCCTCATCGGGACTGGGTCTCTATATGACCAACTCAAATCAGAGTGGAAACAGGTTCACAACTCTTTCCTATCCTTCTACGCCTTTCCTGCTCTGACGATCGAGCAGACTGCTTCCATTGTAGATACGTGGGCAAACGACTTTTTGGGATGGTCAGAGCAGTCTGATTTGCTGCTTGAGGATGTGTTGAAGAAGTTGCAGGACAAGACAGGTGGGCAAACTGGTCCCTTGAATGACGCTTTACAGAAAATTGCGATTCAAGCGTTAAAGAAGGGGGTAGGCAGGCTAGCTGAACCGATCATTCATGAAGTCTTAGATGGGCAAATGAGCGCTGTGACACTTTAAAGAACCCTCTTGCCTTTTGGAGCTTACTGTATGGCTGAAACCGATGCTGTGTTGTCCTGGATTGCTAAAGTTGAGCCGTATGAAGGCGAAAGTATCAGCCATTACTTCGGGCGCTTTCGACGGTGTGAGTTGAATAGCATCTCTGCCCCAACCGGGTTGAGCATTGCGGCAGGGCTGGGCTTTGCTCTCTCCCGGTGGGAAAAGTTTCGCTTTAATCCATTTCCAGATCACAAAGAATTGGCAGCAATGGGTAAGCTGGTGGGCTTAGAGGCAGATCGCTTGCTGGCGATGTTTCCATCGAAGGGCACACCAAGCGTCAATCGTTCTACACGCTTATGTGGAACCTGTTATGCCGAAGCCCCCTATCACCGGGTAGCATGGCAGTTTGAATCAAGCGAGGGGTGCGACCGCCACCAGCTTCGCCTCATTTCGCGCTGTCCTGCCTGCGATGAAAAGATCCCGCTGCCCGTTGAATGGGCACAAGGGAAGTGCCAGAAATGCGGCATGCAGTTTCAATCGATGGCAAAGAAGCAAAAGCCGTATAAGAAGGTTGGGGAATGGACTAGCCCAAATGAGGATAGTAAGTTGATTTGCAGGGAGTTCCTACCATGACGATAAAAACAATTCGATGCTGTCTCTGCGGAGATGAGACAACCCGCAAATTCTTCTGGGAAGCGATGGTGTCCTATACCCTCCTAGTTAATCATTTGCTCGCTGAAGTCGCTAATCATTCACAATTTCAGGAGTGGCAATCGAAAGGGGATATACCCCGGCAGCCGATCGAAAAGCTCATTGAAGAATTTACAGCAGACATGTCTGCCGCGCTTCCCTGCCGTTTCCGCACATCTGCTGTGCTGATGACTCAATATGTCTATAAAGCCTGGTTTAAGCAGCAGCAGAAACGGCGCTGGCGGCTTCAGGGGAAGAAGCAATGGGTAGAAGTGATCGAGAGTGATAACGAACTTGCCCAAACAACAAGTTTTAGCCAGGAGGAAGTTTGTTCAAGGGCAAGAGAAATTTTGGATCTGGTAAATTCTAGGGGAATTGGTAGTCTAGGCAATCAAAGCCGCGATAAACCAAAAGCTAGAGTTACTCTGTTGGGGTTCCTGCTTGACCGCTTCGAGGGGACGCATAATCTTCTAGAACGACGAGCAATTGTCCATCTGCTTAAGAACAACCTAACTGTTAACGAACAGGATAAAGACCTAAAGAGCTTAGCTCAACAGCTCGAAAGCAAAAAGATTGAAATTGAACGCCTTGAAAGGCAGCTCGAAAGTCGGTTGCCCAAGGGAAGAGATCCGAATGGAGAGAGTTATCTGGAGAGCCTTCTGGCTGCTATTGCCCTTCCTGATTCAGTTGAAATTGGTCACACAGATGCTAACGTAGCCATTCTGAAGGAGCAGAAGCAAATTGAGCCATACAACAGCCTCCCTTACCCAATCATCTTTGGTAGTGCCGATGATCTTATCTGGTCAGTTGAGGTACACAATTCTGCTCCACACGAGTTGGAATTCATACTAAAGCAGAAGATAGCGACAGCAAAAAATCGTAAGAAGAAAAATTCGTCAGACAGGCTTTGTGTTCGCTTCAAAGGATTGAGAAACGCAATGTTCAAAGTTCAATGTGACCGACGACAGTTACCCATTTCTCGTCAATTTCTGACTGATTACGAGTTTCACTTCCAAACACCTGAGAAAGAACGTTTTTCTCAAGGATTGTTTATCCTGAAGTCTGCTCAACTCCTCTGGTGCCCTAATACTCAAAAGCACCATCACAAACCAGTTTCTGAGCAAACTCAGTCCTCTGGTGGCAATCCTTGGGAAACTCACCGACTTTACCTGCACTGCAATATTGACACTCGTCTACAAACAGCCGAAGGTACTGAAGAAGTGAGGCAGCAAAAAAGGCAAGAAACGCTTAAGAGCCTGAAAGGACAGGAGGCGTTGAGTGAGCAGCAACTGCAAGAACTGGAATTGTCAGCTACTCAACGCTCTCATGTTAAACGTTTGCGAACAACTCTTTCTCGATTGGAGAACTCCGCCCCTCATCGCCCTAGTACTAGCCGTTATCAGGGGAATCCCTTGATAGTAGTTGGGGTTAGTCTTAACCCTCAAACGCTCCTTACTGCCTGCGTGGTTGACCTTCAGACTGGAAGTATCCTCAATACTCAAAACGCAAAGCAACTTCTAACTGTGAAGAATGTTAAAGTGAAACGAGGAAAACGTAGTACCCTTCAACTTAAACTTGCAGACTGGCGACTAATCAACAAACTGCACTTGCAACGACAGCGCAACCTGACTAAGCGACCAGAAGAGTACAAGCAGGGTCAGTATCGGGAGAATGCTTCTGAATCGAGCTTGGGTCTTTACGTAGAACGATTACTAGCATCGAGACTGGTAAACTTTGCGCTTAAGTCGCAAGCGAGCACCATTGTGATTCCTGACCTGAAACACATTAGGGAAATTCTGGAATCTGATATTCAAGCAAGAGCCAGACGCAGGTATCCAGCCCAAAAAGAGCTTCAAGAGGGTTTTGCCAAGCAGCTTCGCATCACCATTCATCGTTGGAGTTACAGCCGATTGATTCAATGCATTCGTGAACGGGCAGCCAGGAAAGGAATTGCCGTAATCACTGGGCAACAACCGCTTCAGGGAGAACCACAACAGAAAGCTAAGCAGGTTGCTATAGCGATCCTATTTGGATTGTGAGAAAGGATTCCAGTGGAATCCTTTCTCACAAAGCCTCTCAATCTCACAAATGATTTAGGACTGCTATATGTCGGCTTATGCCGCCTGAATATTACAGGCAAAACGAGTTTTGTACCTTGAAAAAATAATATTCCAATAGCGCGCCGCTCTCTTTGAGAGTCGGTGTAAAGTGCAGGGCAGTTTAATTGCTTTCCGCCCTTGGTAGTTGTCTTCTTCTTCTGCAAGTTTCTTGCAGATATGGTGCAGGGTCGCGCCTAGCATCAGGAAGCCATGTTTTCGCAGTTGTGGTGCCTGCCACTAGCTACGAGGATACAGGAGTACGTGTATGGGCAGCTACTAAATCGCCTCCGAACAAGGAGGAACCCTTCTACAATTTTTGGCAAACTAAAGCAAGGGTTAAATTCCCGGAACGGTTGCCAAAAGTGAATTGCTTGCCACTTATTGCTTTCATGCGTTCAAGACCAAAATCTAAAAAATTTTGCTTGAAAGCATAAAGCTTTGGCTCCCTATGCCAAAAACGCAATAGCAAAAGAGAGATTGGCTGTGCAAGGAATTGAGTTGCCAGAGGCGCAAATGCCTTTTCAGTTCTAGACGGGTTGAAAGTTTGATTGATTTGACGAGACTGCAAAAGTCCCTCAGACGCAAATGCCTTTTCAGCTCTAAACGGGTTGAAAGACTGACAACGATGTCTGCCCACACCGATTAAACATAGGTTTCTTAGTGGTTATTCTTTGCACAGTTTGAATCTTCAAAAGAAATTTGATGGGTTGAAAGGAGCGCTGCGATCTCACAAATCAATCGCTTCATCGCGCTTAGTTAAGTTCCTAAAGCTGATGAAAAAGGATCTTTGGAAACTAAACCTTTAAAACCATTCAGAACCTAACTTAACGAGTTAGAAGTTCCGAAATGCCTATATTTCGTCAGCTTTGGACACTAAACCTTTAAAACTGACAAATAAAGGTTTTAGAACTTACGCATTGACAAAAAGAGTGAAATGTGGTGACTCTAGGATAGTCT
>NZ_JCACKR010000041.1:0-107993 GCF_059505485.1 Stenomitos rutilans | reverse complement strand
TCGGCTGTTGTCTGACTTCAGACATTGCCACTTCTGTCAATGCGTAAGTTCTAGAGATTAAGGTTTTGGGTATCCGCCACAATGACTTTGCTGGGGAGAACTTTGCCAGTAAGCAATGGCGCAATCAGACTGTGAGCATTCAGGTAGGGGAGTTTGAACTGCCGGAATCGCATCCAGAGTACTACCGCTATAACGGCACCCCGATCGTCCAGATCGACGATAAGAACCTTGGCACTTTCTCACCGGATACTCCTAAGCTACCGATCGGGAGTTCTTTTGAAGCAAATCTACGTCCTGAAGGTTCTAGCGTGGTGCTGAAGTTGAACCCTGATTCGATTCAACTGCCTGAGCCAGTCCTCCCTGGTGCCGAAGCGGTTCAAAGTTCTGAACTGGATAGGATCAATGGCGTAGAGAGATGTTTTCAGGACTGGTGACAGCCGTAGCCACAACCTATGAACAGCGCCGGTCAGGTGATGCTGAAATTGCTCAGTTTAAGGTGGGTGACCAATGGACTGCCTACGTTCAACCCACAGGTGACTTTATTGTTCGGAATGAAGCGAGACGCACGATTTGTCGAGGGAATCTACATACGGGTGAGGAAACCATGTCACTGTCAGAAGAGTACGCAGGGGAGTTAGAGAGAGAATGCTGGTGGAGAGGGACCGATCGCCTCAGCAGGATAAACCACGATCGCCCCATTCGTCCAATCCTCAATTTTCCTTTGACCGCGATTGATTCGAATGCTACCTGAACCTGACAGCTAGGATTGAGTTGATTGCCACAAAGTAAAGGAGAATTGGGAGAGAATTAAGCCTTAATCGTTATTACTTTGATGATCCAGATCATTCGCACCCGCGCGACACCAGAGCAAATGCGACAAATGCTAGAGGTTTTGGGGATTTACATTAAACTAGCAGTAGACATACAACAAGGCATTTTAGCGGGGGGAGGGGAACTCCATGCCGACTGTGAACAGGTACTACTGGAGGACGGCAGCGAGCAAGTCCATGTTTGGGGAGCAGACTGGTATCCCCTTAAACAGGGCGTTGGTTACGAATCGTTAATTAACATTCGCCCTAGCGTTGGCAATCGCTCAATGGAAATTCAAGATCCAGCAATTCGAGAGCAGATTCACCGCATTGTTCAGCATCTTTTAGGAAATGTGTCATGGCAGTAAATTTGCATAGCCTCAAAACCCAGTATCTAGAACATGACGTTTCGACTCAGCTTGGTCAGTTGGTTGAAAACCTGACTCAAATTAAAGCACTGGCTCAAGCGGGTACGGAGGAACAACTTGCCCAAGACCTGATTCGAGAAAGCCAGTTTTTTATTGAGTGGGTCGTTCCTAGCCTGAACCTGGATACAAACATAGAGTTGGCGACCCAATTGGTTGAGTTGCAACGCCAACTGAGTCGATGGAAACTCCAGTGGTCAACACTCTGGTCAAGCCCAAGCGATCGCTTGCAAGTTGCTGCTGATGTTCAACAGTGGAGCGATCGCTTGCAGTTGGGTTTCACCTCATCCAATGATTTACAGGCAAGAACTTAACGGTACTCAACCAAACCTGCGGCGAGAGGGGCGATCGCTTGCTGCTCTCAAAAGAGCGATCGCAGAATTTCCTAACTGGGTAAGGACTCTCTGGTGCTAGGTAATGAAGTGCTGGAATCTTGATTATTTGCCTAAAAAGGCTGCTACTACAAATCTTTAGAAACTACCGAAACCGTTAAATGCTAAAGTTTACAAGTCTCTGCACGAGAGAAGAGAGCAAACCTCCCCATCTCCCAAAACAAAACATACGTACCTCCAGCGCTGTAATAAGTGGGTAGGTGTCCTCTGGGTGCCTGTGTGCTGTAGTCTGTATCACTGTTACTGATCCAGTTTTCTTTCACTCGCCACCCTACCCGATCACCAAAGCAATTATCAGCCTTTTCACTATTCTGTCCACTAAGCTCGCCACCACAGCTTCCAACATAGATCTTCTTTTGCACACTGAATCCAAATTTGCCATCACTATTGTTTACCCACAAGCGGTCAATTCTACTCAGAACACTACAGGGAAAGTTTTTATGCTTTCATCGTCCAACCAATTTTCCTTTTCTCGATTTGCCACTTTCAACATCAAATCAGTGGTTTCCAGGTCAGCTTGTTCCCATTTCCCGGACTTCAGAAATCCTTCTAATCTGGAATAATCAACGTTGACAGAAGTTGGAGAAGATGGGGGGGAGGGAGGAGTTGGCTGAGATGGGGAAAAGGGGGAAGCAGTTGGCTGGGATGGCACTTTAAGCAGTTGGCTGGCAAGGGTTACTCCCGCCACTCCCACGCCTGCTGGAATTGCCCATTGGAGAACTTGCCTTCGAGTTAGTGAGCGGGATTTAAAAGAAGCTTTGGAGGATTCTGCTGTTCGCGGTGGTTCTGGTTGAGGGGGAGCCGTTCTGTTGCGACGCTGGGTTTCCAGATTTTGCAAGGCTTCGATCGCCTCCATATCTTGACCCGAAGCCGCTGCATTGATTCGTATCCAGAGCCGTTGTGCCAAATCCCAATCTTGTTGTCTCTCAGCACGATAGGCATCATTCTTCAGTGTTGCAATATCAGCAAGACTGGAGTGTTGGGGCATTAAAATCAGGTGAGAGCGATTCAGGGGTTCGGCAATGGTATAAGGAACCTGTCTGACCCTGCCCAAATATTGAGTCACCAGTTCCGGCACTCGATGTTCAAGATACTGGTTGAGTCGCTCGACAGTCGCACACCGACCTCGAATGCCCAGACCTTCTAGCAAGGCATAGGTAAAGGCTCCCTGCTCGATGGCTTCCAATTCATAGGAATACTGTTCGGGACTGCAAGAAAAGAGGCTAATCACCCCAGTTTGACGAGCTTCTGCTTCCGTTTGTCTACCAATCCCTTCACCCGCTTTCTTGCCTCCACTGCGACAAGCATCCAAAATCATCACCGCATTATCGGCTCCACAACTCCGCAGGTAATTAGCAATGGCGTTTGTGGAAATGCCCGTGTTTTCAATGTCCTCTGGATCGCCATCCAGCGGCATCAGATAATCCTGTCCGTTGTGGGGAATTCCATGTCCACTGAAAAAGAACCAGAAGTTATCGCCATCCTTCATAAAGGGCGTTGCAAAGATTTGGCGCAAGACCCGCAGCAGATTTGCCCGAAACGGTTCAGTTGGTTTACCGCTAATAGGGGGAGAGTCATCGGTAAACAAAAAGATGCGATCGAATTTGGCTTCTTGCATTAAAAAGCTATGCATCGTTTCGGCATCCCGTTTCGCATACTTTAACGGTTGCAAAAATCGATACTGGTTAATGCCAATGACGATCGCCCAATTGCTTGCCATTTACTTCTTATCCGATCGCGTGAATTTAAGCTTAATTGCCCCCTTTCCGGCAGCTTTCCCGCCTGCCACCAATTTAACTTCTCCTTCCCCACTGATTTCCACCGATAGCTCTACCTCATCCAGCTTCATATCCGATTCTGCACCAATCTGCTGATCTACCTGCTTGAACAAGCGCCCAATCAGTTGCAAGAACTGATTCATGTTCTGCTCTAGCTGCGCGACGGGCAACCTGACTTCCTTTAGGCTAGCAATGCGGTTACGGACTTCCTCGCCCCATCCCCGTTGACCTTCGATTGGTACAGAGACTCCATCAGTTTCATCAGTCACAATTAAAATGTAGTCTTCTGGCATAGCTATTGAAATTTAGAGGTCAGCCCGATAATACTCTTTCGATGTCATCCAACGCAGCTCGTTGAAACGTGACTTTCATCTAATCGTCAAACACCTCAGCCTCTTCTTCTGGAGTTGCCCACTCTCCTCGTTGGGCAGCCGCGATCGCCGCATCTAATCGTTGCAAACCTCCATGCTGCTGTTCATAGCTGGATATCAAGGTTTGGCTGACCTTGATCCGCAGTTCATTCCATGCTGAAATCATTGCCTCATAATGCTCTGGATTGACCAGATAGGCTATGGTTTCCCCATTTCGAGTAATCAGGACATCCGCGTCTTTTGCCAAATCCGCGATTTTGGCGGTATTTTTCAACTCCGTCACCTGGGCATGGCGCATTGGGAACGTGGGATCTTTAATTACGCTGTTGTTCATAGGTTGAGCAAACCGCAAGGGTATAATTCTGGGATTATTATAACTTAGCCAACTGGATACTGGACAAATCGCCATTGGGTATAGGGTGTAGGGGCGTTCGCGTAGCGTGTGCAAAGCACACTCGCCTTGCTAGAGTGACATCTACAGCAACCTTAACTTGTGTTCCAGGGCTGCCTATGGCTATCAAAACACCCACCCGACCCAAGCAGCGGCAGAGTACCCAGAAGCGAGACTCTTCGAGACGGCAGAGCCGAACGTGGCAGAACCTGACCGTTCACGTAGTGTCTCCGATAGGAGATTCGCCGCAAACTCCGCCATCTTGAAAACACCCTGGATAAAGCCATCACTAAGGCGCTTCAGGAAGAAGGAATTGAGTCTCATGAGGACTTCAAGGCTTATGTTGAGTCATTCAGTGAGCGAGTGCGCTTCGCGCAAGCTACGCAACGGGCAAGGCTCCCATTACCGTTGAACTTTGTGAAGGTGGTGGCAGTGATGATGAAATTCGGGGCTACCGCTTCTATCTCACCAGCGATCCCAGTCAAAGAACTAGTGGCAAGTATCTGATCAAGAACCTGGAAGGCGTTACGGATAAGGATGAAAACTACTTTACGCCCTCCAACATTGCTGAGATGTTTGGGTTTGAAGAGGCAGAATTTGGCGATTTGGATACGGATCTGGATGATGCCCTTGATCTGGACGATGACTTGGATGAAGAGCCAGACGAGGCACTGAATGCCCTGCTGGACGGAGACCTTGATGAGGATCTAGAGAATCTGGGGGATGAAGAGCTTGCTCCAGTTCCGACAGCTAAAAATCAAGCCAAATCATCATCGAAAGCTCAGAGCAAGGCTCAATCTAAGGCGCAAACTCAAGGTAAAGCTAGTAAATCTAATGGTCGGGACTTCCGCTACCGAGATCCGATGGAGGAAGCGTCTCGTCTGAGTGCTTCGGCGGCTGTGAATGGACGCGAGACAAATGGAGTCAATGTGGCAGGGCTGGCAGGGCAACTGGCAGCTCTGGGCATTGTGGTTGGACAGGGGCTGTTAGAAAACCTGGCAGCTCAGGATGACGAAGAACGGATCGAACGAATTGTTCGAGAACTTCAGCGGCAGAATGAGCAGGTTGATCATCTAACCAGCCGTTTGCAAGAGGCAACAACCGGGCGCTCAACGGTAACGCCATCGGCGGAACCAGAACCAGTTGCGGGTGAAAATCCTCTAGCAGATGCGGCTGCAACTGTGGGGAGTAAGGTAGACACGCTGGGTGTAAAACTAGACCCCACCTACAAAGGGCAACCCCTGGAGATTGATCGGGAAGCCAGCATTAGCGAACAGCTTGACCAGATTGAGGCATATCTGAAAGGGCTATCCAAACGGCTTGACCGCTTAGAGGTGGTGGTGAGTCGTTTGGAGAAGCAAATCGCAGAACAAACCAATTCCGCAATGGTTGAGCCAGAGGTGTATACAGAAGAAAGTCAGGTTGCGGCACCCGCACAAGCGATCGCAGAGTCCAAAGTGCTGGAACAACTTATGGCACGGCGAGCCGATCCTGAGCAAATTGCCTGTGCAGAATCGTTAGTGGGGTTTGCCAGAGCTGCTCATGCAGACTTGGATGATGCCGATCGGGAGGGAATTACGATTTCCAGTAACAAAACGCTGCAATTTGAAGAGCAAGGGAATCAAGTGGCGGTCACATTAGTGTTGGGGAGCGACCTCGCCCTTAACAACAATCAGGGTGATACCCTTTTTGCAGGCAACCGCACCAAGGCGTTGCAGGTGTACAACTACGCCAAGGCGAGTGGACAGGGAGCTGGATTGGAGGCAGTGGTGGGTGAATTGGGGCAACGGCTTGCCCGTAAGTCGAAGAAGGAGAAGCCCCAGCCGACAGCCGTTTAGGCTTTAGATAGACCCATTCGATTTGCGGGGAGAACGTTCTCGGTTTTAGCAAGGACGTTCTTGTTTTGGATAGAAACGTTTCGGTTTTGAATGAGATGATTGCTGGTTTAAACGGCACAGTTCTTATTTTGAGTAGGAATGTTCCGGTTAAAAATGAGACTGTTGCTGTTTCAGATGAGAATGCTCATGTTCTAAGTTGCAATGCTCGCGCTTCAAGTAAGCCGTTTTTGATTTTAGAAGGGACAGTTGCCTAATTAAGTGTAAAGTTTTCAGTAAAATTGCAAATTCCTTTGGTAGAAAAGATACAGTCCTAGTCCTGGAGTCTCCCAAATGACTGACCCTGTATCATTGACCGCTGGCGCGATCGCCACCGTTGCTTTTCAAAAGTTCATCGAGTCTGGTGCAGGTGAACTGGGCAAGAAATATACGATGGAGGCGATCGCCAAAATGGAAAGCCTGCTCAAGCGTATCTGGACGAAGCTGCGCGGCAAGCCTCGGATTGAGGAAGTCAAAGCATCGCTTGACCAAACCCACAAAATCACGCCAGAACAGATTAACCAGATCGCTGCCTATTTGCAGGTGGCAATGGATGATGATCCTCAATTTGCCAATGAAATTCAGTTGATGGCGCAGCAAATTAATGCCGGGAAGATTCAGGATAATAGCTCAATGGTGCAGAATAATTCCGGCAATGCGAAGGGGTGGCAAACGAAAGTTGAGGGCGGAACAGCCTTTATTGGCGACAACCACATCTATGGCAAGTCGCCTGAAGCTTGAGTGATTTCCTTCTGACTTCATCTTTTTAGAGACTGCCCTCCATGTCAGATTTATTGATTGAACAATTTTGTCAAATGCTGGCTGAGCATTTGGAAGAGAATGGTAGCGTTTCCAAGCCTGAAAGTATTGCATTTTTGCAGTCAGTCATTCAAGCGGACGCTCGTTTGAGAACGGTGTTTGAAGACCGCATGGTGCAATTCAACCAAGGGAATGGGGTTGGATTTCAAACATGGTTAGAAAGTGGTGCTAGAGGATTTTTTGGCACCAACTACGTAGTTAATGATCCAGCGGTGCTTCAGGAAGGGATGAGAACACTCCTGGATGAACTGGCAAGGCGACCTGTGGGGATTCCCAGTAATCTACCGTTGAGTGGGGTAGTGAAGTTTGTGGGGCGGGAAGAGAACCTAGCTGAGGTGCATGAGAAGTTGCAAGTTGCCTCGACGGTTGCCGTGACCTCAGTGTCGGGGATGGGGGGTGTGGGTAAGACGGAATTAGCGTTGCAGTATGCCTACCAGCACTTGCAGTCGCATACCTATCCCGGTGGTCTCTGCTGGATTAACGTCAGGTCGCAGGATGTGGGCTTGAGCTTGTTGGAGTTTGCCCGCACCCAGTTGGGGCTACCGGAACCGCCCGATGACCAGGAAACCTTGTTGAAGAAGGTGGAGTGGGTTTGCCGCCGCTGGCAGGGGGAACCGATTTTGGTGGTGCTGGATGATGTGACGGATTATGAGGTGGTGGAACCCTATTTGAATCTGCTCGATCCCCGTTTTCGGGTGTTGATGACCACTCGGTTGAAGCTGTTAGCCTCGGCTCAGCGGCTGGAGTTGGAGGTGTTGACGGAGGCGGCTTCTCTGGAACTGTTGCGAGTGTTGGTAGATGACCCCCATCGGATTGATAGTCAACTTGCCGATGCCCAACGATTGTGTGAATGGTTAGGCTATTTGCCCTTAGGGTTAGAGTTAGTTGGGCGCTACCTGGCTCGGAGGGAGGACTTGAGCTTGGTGGAAATGTTAGAGCGGTTGGAAGCAAAAAAGTTGGCCGCTCAGGCGTTAGTGCAGGCGAAACAGATGACGGCTCAACTGGGCGTAGCAGCGGCTTTCCAATTAACTTGGGATGATGAACAGTTCCCCGATGAAGCTAGGATGCTTTGTGGATTGTTGAGTGTATTTGCTCTAGCGCCCGTTCCCTGGAATTTAGTGGAAAAATGTCTGCCAGATTGGGGCAAGGAAGTCTTAGAAACTTACCGGGTTGATCACCTACTGGGACGCAGTTTGATATCCAGAGTTGGCAAAAACCTATTTCAACTGCATCAACTGCTGCGGGAGTTTTTTGCGGTGAAGCGAGAGCAGATGGCAAATGATGTTGCGCTGAAGCAAAGGGTGTGCCAAGTCATGGCAGCCGAAGCAAACCGAATGCCCATTGTAGAAACCCAAGCACAGGTTGAGCAATTTACCCCCATCATTCCCCACCTCAAGGAAGTTGCGACTACGCTGTGCCTGTGGGTTGCTGATGCTGATTTGATCTATCCATCTACCCGTGTTGCCCAATTCTATGGAGCGCAGGCAGATTATACCTCTGCCCTGACCTGGTATCAGCATTGTCTGGAAACAGTAGAAGCTCGATTGGGTAACAACCATCCTAATGTTGCCGCGATCCTGGATAATCTAGCAAGCTTTTATCGAATAATCGGTCGCTACGCTGAAGCAAAACCACTTTTCCAGAGAGCGATCGCTATTAGGGAACAGCAGTTAGGTGCCAACCATCCCGATGTCGCTATGAGTCTTAATAATTTTGCACTCCTTTACCACACTCAAGGACAATATGCTAAAGCAGAAGTGTACTATCAGCAAGCACTCTCCATCTATGAAAAACAGTTGGGTAATGACCAACGGGAATTCGCTACTAGCCTCAACAATCTGGCAGAAATTTACCGCGCTCAAGGACGTTATGCCGATGCTGAACCTCTCTTCCAGCGATCGCTCTCCATCCGTCAACAACGGTTAGGCAAAAACCATCCTGATGTTGCCATGAGTCTGTCTAACCTAGCACTTCTCTATCACGCTCAAGGACGTTATGCCAAAGCGGAAGTGCATCACCAGCAAGCACTCTCCATCTATGAGCAGCAGTTGGGTAGTGATCACCCCGATGTTGCCAACATCCTCAACAATCTGGCATCTGTATATCAATCTCAGGGGCGATATTCTGATGCAGAACCCCTCTTTGAGCGTTCATTAAAAATTCGAGAGGAGAAATTTGGTAAAGACCACTCCAGCGTCGCCAACAGCCTTAGTAATTTGGCATTACTCTATCAAACTCAGGGACGGTATACTGACGCAGAACCTCTCCTACGGAGATCGCTCACTATTCAGGAACAGCAGTTGGGCAACCACCCCGATGTTGCTAACAGCTTGAACAATTTGGCAGAACTCTGCCGAGTGCAAGGACGTTACATTGAGGCAGAGCCCTTATACAAGCGATCGCTGGCAATTTGGGAACAGCAACTAGGCAAAGATCATCCCAATGTCGCTAAAAGCCTAAATAATTTGGCATTACTCTATCAAACTCAGGGACGCTATGCTGAAGCAGAGCCACTCTACCAGCGGTCACTAGCAATTTATGAACAACAGCTAGGTAGTGGACATCCGGACGTTGCCCAGAGCCTCAATAATCTAGCAGTAGTATACCTGTTGCAGGGACGTTATAGCGAGGCTAGACCACTCTTACAGCGATCGCTCAACCTTGGAGAACAACAGTTAGGCAGGAACCATCCTGATGTTGCCCAAACCCTCATTAATCTGGCATACCTCTACCAAATACAAGGATTCTACAGTCAGGCTGAACCTCTGTATCAGAGAGCACTGTCAATTCAAGAACAGCAGTTGGGAGCCAATCATCCTGATGTCGCCAACAGCCTCAACAATCTGGCAGAAGCTTATCGAGCGCAAGGACGTTGCAATGAGGCAGAGTCTTTATATGAGAGGTCGCTGGCAATTTGGGAGCAAAAACTAGGTAAAAACCATCCTAACGTTGCTAACAGTCTTAACAATCTTGGATTACTTTATCAGGCACAGGGACGCTACGCTGAAGCAGAACCGCCCTACCAGCGATCTCTGTCCATTCGAGAACAGCAGTTGGGTAAAGACCATGCCGATGTT
This sequence comes from Stenomitos rutilans, assembly GCF_059505485.1. Lineage (NCBI taxonomy): Bacteria > Bacillati > Cyanobacteriota > Cyanophyceae > Leptolyngbyales > Leptolyngbyaceae > Stenomitos > Stenomitos rutilans. Next base: position 98,057 of record NZ_JCACKR010000041.1, on the reverse strand, counting down.
GCCCAAAGTCTGAACAATCTGGCATTACTTTACCAAACGCAAGGACGTTATGCCGAGGCAGAGCCTCTGTACAGGCGATCGTTAGGAATTTGGGAGCAACAACTGGGTAAAGACCATCCCAATGTTGCTCAGTGCCTTATCGGTTTAGCATACCTTTACTATGTGCAGGAGCGATATAGCGAAGCTGAATCACTCTACCAGCGATCGCTGGCAATTTTGGAACCGCAATTAGGTGGAGACCATTCCGATGTTGCTAATATCCTTAACAATTTGGCATTACTCTACCAAACGCAAGGACGCTACACCGAGGCAGAACCTCTCTATATTCGGGCAATGAGCATTTGGAGAAGACAGTTAGGAGCCAACCATCCCAACACTCAAACCTGCAAACAAAACTTTTTGACTTTGCTAAACCAAGCGTTTGCGACAGGACAAACCTCTCAACTCTCCGATCAGCCCCTCACGCAAGCCGTTCTCCAGCAACTACACATGGGGGAATAGCAATGCCTAAAATGGGTCACTTTCAGGATAGGGACAGGGCAGTGGAGTGATGGGATAATCGAGACAAACGGGGAAGCTGCGTATGAACATTGGGGCACAGGTACAGGAAAAGCGGGAAGCAATTTTGGCGACAGCGGCAAAATATGGTGCTTACAACGTTCGAGTCTTCGGCTCGGTGGCACGGGGCGAAGCTGATTCAGACAGCGATGTGGATTTTCTAGTGGAACTGGAGGCAAAACGCAGCCTATTTGACCTCGGTGGTTTGCTGATGGAATTACAAGACCTGCTAGATTGTCCGGTGGATGTAGTTACAGAAAAAGGACTGCGACCCAGAATCCGCGATCGCGTCCTGAGCGAAGCAATCCCCCTATGAGAGACGATCGCGAGAAACTGCAAGATATTCTAGAGGCGATCGAGCGGATCGATCGCTATGCTGTGCAGGGTAGACAAGCCTTTGAGCAAAATGAGCTGATTCAAACCTGGTTCACTCAAAACCTGCAAGTTATTGGCGAGGCTTCCCGCTCGCTTTCTTCAGCCACCAGAGACCAGCATCCAGAAGTATCTTGGTCAAAAATGATTGGAATGCGAAACATTTTGACTCATAACTACTTTGAGATTGACCTTGATATTGTTTGGTTAGCTGTCGAGCAAGAATTACCGAGTCTGAAGCAAGCGATCGCAGCTATTTTGCGATCGTTGTAGACGAATATGTAAGAGGCATTTTCAGTAATGCGACTCTTCGATAGAGACACTGCGCGATCGGTACAGTCACCAGCATTGCTCTGATACGACGGGGGTAGCTATGCAGATTAAACGACTTCAAGCTCCACTCTTACCCGAGGCAAAAAATTTTCTGGCAGTGTGTTTTATCTGCCTGACTGTCTTCAACAGCTTGATTTTTGTCTTAACGCTATTCACTGCCTTTCGAGTGAACCGCATTGCCGAACGGAAGACAACCTTTGCTCAGTTGGTGAATGGTGAAACGATTTATGTCTCGGAGCAAGAGCGGAACTGGCGCTATCCGTCGGTGATCCAGAAAGTCGTCAGTGATTGGACGACCCTAACCTTCAACTGGGATGAAAAGATTCCTGGCACGAATGAACCCAACCAGGGGGTTCGAGTTGGTAATAACAAACGAATTCCGACCAATGCCTGGTTTGCTTCTCTGCTGCTGGAATCGGAGTTTGCCAAAGCGTCTCTGCCCAAGGTTGCGGAGCTGGTTCCTCCGGCGCTTTTTTCGGGGCAGATTCGGAGCACGACGATCATTTCCTACCTGTCAGAACCGAGGGAAATTCGACCTGGCGAATGGGAAGTGGATCTGGTGGCGACGCGGGTGCTAATCGATCGCACGACGGGTAAGGATGAGCGAATTCCTTTCAATCGTATATTTACGTTGCAGGCGGTTGAAGTGCCGCGTTCACGCAGTGTCTCCGCAGGAGAGTCGCCCCTCGGAGCCGATGCGCCTCTGGTAGAACGCAAAATCTACGAAATACGTGCTGCGGGATTGCAAATCACCCGAATTGTCGAGTTTAACCCCCAGCAACAGCGGTAGTGCAGCGAGGATGATCATGACAAATGCGAACCGGCAGTTTGAATCCCATGAGTTTGATGAGATGTCTGAGGCATTTTCCAACCCGACTCATCATTCAAACGGAAATGGCAAAACTTCTACAACATCAGTCCAACATGACTTGGAAGCTGATGATGACCTGACTCCAGAGGAGGAACAGCAGCTAGCGGGTTTTAATCCTGCCACTCCGCAGTTAATTTCAGAAGAATATCGGCTGAAGCAAGACCAAGAAAGTGCAGTAGAGCGTCCCCTAGCGGAGCGTGCCAGCATTCGATTGGGTTCTGTCGTGGCAGTGGTTGGAACAGTGATGGGAGCCGGAGCTGTCTTGTGGTTTGGCTTCCTTCAACCTCGCCCACCAGCCCGACAAGTTACTCAGTCGCCCACCCCAACCCCGCCAACGCCGCCAACGTTTGATGAGACGGCTGAACTGAAAAGCCGTCTAGCGTTCCAGGATCAGCAGCAACAACTCCAGCCTGAATCTGCTGCTAGATCTCAATCTCCAGCCCCATCCAGACCTGTGGCTTCGAGGTCAACGGCTCCAGCACCGACTCCGGCTGCGGTGTCTCCTCCTATCACAGCCTCTCGACCAGACCCAGTGATTGTAAGATCACCTGTTACTCCGCCAGAGAGGATTCAACCTGTCGAAAGAGTCGATCCGTTTCAGCGCTGGGCACAACTGGCAAATGTTGGACAACTACGAGTGAGTCCCGGTGCTATGGAGCCTTCGAGAACAGCTTCCAGTGATCGACCTGGTGCTCAGTCTAATCCATCTGCATCAGCGACTCAGCAAAACCCGGTTATTCCCGTAGTCTCTATTGGTAGGATGGAAACAGAATCATCAAGCCTGACAACCAGTTCCGACACGGGTCCTAACCCCTTTGGGGTGGCTTTGCCTACGGAGTTGCACTCCGCGTTTAGTGCTGACATGACTCCTGGCATGATTGGCATTCTGAATCGTACTCCGGCTGACCAGCTTGATGGACAAATGGGTGGCTTCAGGGAAGTCGCGCTCGGAACGTTCACTAAGGCCAGGGTGATTATGCCGATGATTTGGGACGAGGGTAGCAATAATTCGACAGGTGGTACAGCATCTGCCCAAGAAAATCGCTTTGCCGTAGAGTTGGTTGAAGATATGAAAGCCACAAATGGCACGGTGGCACTCCCTACGGGTACGGTTTTGGTGATTCGTACCAGCGCTGTAGGGCGAGGTAATAATTTAGTATCGGCAAGTGCGATCGCCATTGTGTATCGCGATCGCAGCGGTCAAATCCGTCAGCAAACCTTACCGCCTGATAGCCTTCAGATTCGGGGGCAAGACAATCGACCATTAATAGCCCAAAAGCTCAATAATGTAGGACCTGATATCGCTCGCCAAGACCTGTTGACAGGATTACTCAGCAGCTTGGGTCGGGTGGGAACGATTATCAATCAACCTCCAAATGTTTCTGGAACCTGACAAAGCTTGTCTCGTGTTTCCAGAAACATTTGCACCCAGTCCAGCACCACCACATCGGGAGGTAACTTTAATCAGAGCGTAATCACTTCGAGTGCTGAACCTCAGATTTGGGCGGCTGCACTCGAAGGTTTCTTCAATCCCATTGCTGAACGGATAGCTCGCCGCTCTGATCAAACGATGCAAGAACTCTTGCAACGACCCAATGTGCAGTTTGTTCCTGAAGGAACCGAAGTTTCTGTGGTGGTCAATAGCTTTTTGAGGGTAGACCGATGAGACGATTGCCTGCTCTGAGCTTAGTTAGCACAGCATTATTGATTGGTTTGGTATCTCCTGGGCTATCCGTTCAGGCACAAACGTCAGCCTATCAGGTCGTCGATCGCACCAGAGCGACGACCAGTTCTGTGCAAGTTCAAGTTGCTCCTGGACGGGCAACGTCGATTAGTTTTAGCCAGACCGATGAAACGATCGCCTATATCCTACTGGCAGATGCCTCGCGGGTAGTCTACAGCACTGATGCTGAGTTAGAGACTGGGCGGGCAAAGACTATTTTCTTGAGAGTGATTCAACCACTTCGCTTTCCAGGAGCGACCACTACGCCTGTAACCAACCTGATGGTGCAAACGGTAGATGCTAGAGGGCAGAATCGGCTCTACACGTTTGATATTATTCACAGCAGCAATCCACGTTATGTCGGTGTTCAGATTTTGCCTACGATCGCCCGTTCACAAGCTGATCCCACTGTTGGTAATCTCAACTTAACGCTGGACAACATTCAAACCGGGTTAAGCATTGCCATTATGCGAGGCTACACGTCGATCGATGATCCTGTTGTTGCTAAAGTGCGCCAGCTTCTGGAACTGATGCGAACTGAGAATATGACGGTTTTGGAAGCAGCCCAATCAGTTGGGATTCCGTTGGAGGTACTTGCAGAGTTGGGACGGCTTTCCCAGGAGGATCGTCCTTCTTCGCCAATTCAGGAAACTTCAACATTAAGAACTGCGTTTTAGGTGAACTTCTGATAGTTGTTTCCAGGAAGACTTGGTGAGGTTATTCGTAAATCAACTCCTCTGGTGATTTTATTTATCTAAAGTTTTAAGAGCCATCAAAAGTAAAAATAGACACTTGTCATCTGAGAATTTGTTTAGAGTGATAGACGACAGGCAATTTAGCGTCACTCAGAGGAAGGTTCTCAGGTGAGTATTGTTGGTCATGGAATCGATATCGTTGAGATTGCTAGATTCAAAGCAACTTTGGATAGGAAGCAGAACCAGTTTGAGTCTCAATGCTTCACAGCCTTGGAATGTCAAATTGCAGATGAAGCAGGGATTGGAACAGGATACATGTAAAAACCTGCAGGATAGGGTTAAAATGCTTAGCCTGTAAGGGTTACAGCTTTTAAGCCCTACGACATGCCACCAGAAACCTTGATTGGTACAGGGTTGGACTATTTCTGGCCCAAGTACTACCCCAAAACCAGTAGTACACGACCCTTTTTGGTGCCGTTTCAACGCTTGAAAGCCCCATTCTCTCGTAGCACTTCTGCCCGTGCCGCAATAGGGCAGACATTGTATCGCTTTCTGGTTGAGTTTACTGAAAGCACTGATGAGCAAGCCTTTGAAGGCTATCTTGCAGGTTTTTGCACGTATCCTGTCGCAATCCCTACTGGGGAGAGCGTTGTCTACGCGGTAGGTGACATTGGGCAACCTCAAACGAGTCAAAGGATCGTGAATCTAGCCGTCGAGCGGTTTGGGGGGGTAGATGTGCTGCTCAACAATGCAGGCGTTTTTCAGCCCAAGCCTTTTCTAGATCATACGGAAGAAGACCTTGACAGTTATTTGAACTTGCTAAGAGGGTACTTTTTCATGTCCCAGGTGGCGATCGCACAAATGCGGCAACGAGGCGGTGGCGCGATCGTCAATATTGGGTCAATGTGGTCAAACCATGCAATTGCTGCAACGCCCTGTAGTGGATCGTCAACAGCAAAGGGGGGAGTTCACGCCTTGACTCGTGACCTGGCAATTGAATTTGCACCGGACAAGATTCGCGTGAATGCGATCGCACCTGCGGTGGTCGAAACGCCACTATTTGAGCCTTTACTGACACCCGAACAACTTGCCTCGCTCAACGCTTTCCACCCATTAGGACGCAATGGACAGGTCAAGGATACAACCGCAGCAATTCTGTTTCTGGCAGATGATGCTTGCTCCAGTTGGATTACTGGAGTTGTCTTGCCTGTCGATGGCGGTGTCACCGCAGGACGAAACTGATTACTGCTATCTCACGACAACTTGAAATGCTTCCTCACAGGTCACTTAAAGCTGTCTAAAGAATCTATGCAAGCCGATAGGGAAAGGAAAGACACCTCCGGTACCTTGGAGGTCAGAAGTTCAAATCCTCTATCAAGTAATAACCGGAGGTTGGTATGAAGATTCTAGCGATCGACACAGGCATCAATGTTGCGTTGTTTCAATGCTCTCGCGCTTGGGTCTGGTGCTTGCCATTGCCACGCTCTACTTAACCAGTATTGGCACAACCGTCGTCGAGCAAGGCAATCGGTGTCAGGTTGACCCGCACTGGTTCCGAGGCAACAGCTATTTCAAGATTGGCTGGCATTGTGCAATTTCCCTCGAACAACGCCTGAGCACCGCTTAAACGTTTTAGGTCGAGAAGATGTGTCAGTCAATCAGGGTCTAGTCCACTATCGTCAGAACTTTTATTGCCAGGTTAATAACTCGCCATCCAGCCGAGCGACCTCCCATCGCGTTTGTTCGCCGTCTCTCCAGAAGCGCAAGTTGACTTTCGCATCACCCACGACTAAATTCGTTAACGCGATGTCTGGTAACCAGTCGGGTAAGGTAGGCTGCACCCGCAAGCGTCGATTGGGGGCATCGGCTTCCAGTCCGAGGATGGTGCGGATGAAGAAGAAAATGGAACCAGCCGCCCATGCCTGAGGAATATTGGCATCCGGATAAGGGACTGGAAAACTTTCGGGCTGGCGATCGATGCCTGCAAACAGTTCTGGCATTCGTCCAGCCTCAAAGTAGCTGGCAGCCGCGAAGATTGCTTCAGCTACGCGATTGGCTTCGGCGTGATATCCATAGCGCTTTAACCCTGCGGCAATAAAGCCATTGTCATGGGGCCAGATACTACCAAGCTGATAGCTAATCGGGTTATAAGCGGGATTCTGCGCCGAAAGGGTGCGAATACCCCAACCACACCATAGATCAGGTTGGAACAGTCGATCGACGAGTCGTTGTGCCCGTTCTGGCGGCACAATGCCTGACCAAAGTAGATGACCAGCATTAGAGGCGATCGCTTGAATTTGCTGTTTTTTGGCATCCAATCCGAGGCAGTAAAAGCCTTCCTCTTCCACCCAGAAGCGATCGTTGAACCGCCGATAGAGATCTGCTGCTTTGTGGTGCAGTGCTTCAGCGCGGTCATGGTTGCCCAAAACTTCGTAAAGATCAGCGGCGCGTTTCCAGGCATCGTAGACATAACCCTGCACTTCGCAAAGCGCGATCGGTGGCTCAACTTGACTGCCATCCGGGTAAACGATAGAATCACCCGAATCTTTCCAGCCTTGATTTCGCAAACCATCTTTGGAATGAGTCAGATATTCCACAAAGCCATCCCCATCAAAATCGCCATACTGATCAATCCAAGTTAGTGCCCGTTCCAAATTAGGTTGGCAATGATCTAACAAAGATCTATCGGCAGTCCAGCGATGAGTTTCTGCTAACGTCACAATCCAGAGGATGGTTGCTTCAACTGTTCCGTAATAAGGAGTATGCGGCACTTCATGCAGTTGCGCTAACTCACCCCGCCGAATCTCGTGGAGAATTTTCCCTGGTTGAGCATCCCGCCAATCATCGACTGCTGTTGCCTGTAACTGAGCCAGCCGAGCCAGGGTGCCACGGGCAAACTCTGGATTAATCGCCATTGTTTGCAATCCAGCAATGATCGAATCCCGTCCAAACACTGCCATAAACCACGGCATCCCAGCGGCAGGCATCCAGTAGGATTTGTCATTCTCCTCAAACGCAATTCGTAGAGCACCCATATCAATCAATGCCTGCCGATACGTTGCGGCAATTTCGGCATTTGAGGTTTGGAGCTGAGTGGAGACTTGAAGAAAATTTTCTAGTACTTTGCCTGCCTCTGTGACGGCAATCTCGGCGCTGGTATGGCGAGGTTCCAGTACATCTCCATCCACCAGGGCAATGAAATTGATGCAAGCGTGCCACGTTTCACCGGGATCTAGCGCCACATCGAAGACCAAGCGACCGTTGGCAAAGTCAGGGGGTGAACTTGTTCCATCAGGTGCAGCGATGATGCTACGGTGAAAGGCACCATTCTGATAATCGGTGCTCAGCTTGCCATCGTTCCAGTCTGTCCGAGTTTTGCCACGGGCTAATAGTTGTTGAGACTTAACTTGAAAGATGTCTGCGAAATCTGAGCGAATTGCCAACATGAGTTGAAATTCAACGCGATCGCCATGATGGTTTGTAATATCAATATCCTCATGCAATCCGCCCACAACGTCTCGTCGCACGGCGATGATTAACTGACCATAGGGCAACGTTCCTCGCACCGTCCGAAACTCAGAGTTGGTAAATCGGTACAGCGCCACTCGATGGGTGAGTGGACTTGAAGCCAGTAACTTTAGGGGATACCGATTGAGCGAAATTTCGTAGTAGGAAATAAGACGTGTATCGCGGACAAAGAACCCTTGAGGAAGTCGATCGTCAATCGAACCATCTCGTGCAGTCACTAGAAAGGAAGAACCATCACTAATGGCAATCTGGTCAGGGTTAACAACAACTTTAGTGGGCATGGGTCATTCTTGCTAATTGGGAAACTGAGAAACAGAATTAATCGGCGCAAGCGGTCACATTGAATGCGAATGTACTCAATTGTTGGTGCAAAGAATTTTTAGAGCGTAGTCAGTGGCGAACGGTTGGGCAATTGGTCAGATTAAATGATGAATATCAAAAGCGTGGAGAATTGCTAAAGCCAACCTCCACGCTTCGGATCCAAAAGACGCTGAAGCTAGTTCGAGAGTACAGGATGCGCAATTACAGGGCAGTTGATCACCGCTTGGGTGGGTCGTAGTCCAAACAACCAGGGGTTGCCAGGTCCTTGGGGATTGATATAGGCACTGGTAACTAATCCCGCTTTCACCAGTCCTTGAAGGTCTTCAAACGACGTAATCCGTCTGACCTTGTTTGCCTTGATGGCAGCATCTGTCCACATATTCACATGGGCATCCCAAAGAGGGCTGTAATTGTTGTTAGCGGAGCGATCGTTGTTTGAGGGCGGAATGGGAAAGACATTGATCGGGTCAATTCCACCGTTTGCCAGGGAAGCAGTGAAGCCTTGAAACTGTCCGGTGCCAGTGTCAGTAATGCCGTTCAGGACTGGCGAGAAACCCAACAGGGCAGAGCGATCGAAGGGCGTTGATTTGCCCATTTGAGGAACCTTCGCAAGCCGAGGCGTGTAGACTCCCTTTTCTAGTACGGACGGAACTTCGGCTGAAACATCCGTTACTAGATGATAGAAGTACTGTTTGCCCCCTTGAAAACCGTCCAAGATGGACATGGTTACTTTCCGCTGCTTCATATCCAGGGCTTTTAGTCGATCGTGGTTACCTGATGCATTATGCACCATTTGAATATTGAGCACGACCTGACTGGGCATGACCACCATTGAAGACCACTGAGCATCTCCAACCGCTCCTGGCTTTGCCACTTTAGGCGGAAACGGATCGGGAGAGCCAGGCTCGACTTGATACTCTGGAGAAAAGTCTACATTGCCCTTGAAGGTGATCAAACCGCCCTTCATTGTGACCTTCTGTACTCCAGCAGAGCCGATCGCTTGCTTCATTTTAGGAGCAAAGTTGACTCCCAATTTCTTAGCAACGTCGAAGTCGGATGATTCGGTGATGATGTAATAAACAGGATCATCCTGCGGAGAAAGTCCTCTATACAGAGGTAGAGTAACGTTTGCCTTGCCGTAGGTAAAATCGACAGCCAAAACGCTTTTCACATAGACATTATCGCTGGGCTTAAATTTAACGGCTGTTGCTTCAGAGTAGCTGGGGCGACCCGATTCCTTAGAAGCGGTTACCAACAATGTCTCGGCTTCTCCTAATCCACTCGGTGCGGCAACGACGTTCATTGTCACGATCGACACCATCAAAGCCAGCAAAAATGCAATGGCAAAGCCTAATTTTTTGTTCATCTATCTTTCCTTCAAGTGTAATGCTTAGAATGTCAAACCAATTACATCCTTAGAAATGGCGAGAGAAGAGGGAAGCAAAGTTACATTTGCCTTGGGTTGCAGGTGGCAATTCATCAATAGCTACAGTCCGGCTCAAGGACGCAGTGATTCTGATTCGATTAGGACTTACGCAAAAGCGATTCTGAGGGATGGATTTTTGAGCTGCTGACACAGGTAATCATCGAGTAAACTGTGCTTGAGTTGGTAAGTTGACCGCCCTGCTTGATGAGCCAGGGCATTGAGCCTGAGCCAAACCAGAAAGGCACAACCAATATGGCTGCGTTGAATCCGGGCTTTGCGGCACTGGCATGCCTCCAACCCCGTTACCTGTCTGCACTTTGAAGAGGGTTCGGTGACGTGTTTCTCAGAAGCTATCGTTACTTCACTTCAGCCGCAGGAAACTTAACAATTCTGCCTTTCTTGACTGCAACAATGACATCGTAGGTCATGCAGAGAGAGATGGTTGGTCGCTTGCCTTGCTGCATAAGTTAACCACCATTCCTGCGCCGCCAGGTTGAATTCGATCGGCGTCAGGTCTTTGACATACAGCTTACGCATTAAATCAGCACTCCCTGGTTTACTTTTTACGGCGGTAAGTTGAGCAATTTTTTGTTGAGCAGTTTCACCAGCCACCATCATCGTTTGTTATACCAATTTAAAGAATGAAAGTTGCAGATGGGGATGTGGGGGCTTCGCCCCCAGCCAGGGGTTCCACCCCTGCACCCCGTCCCTAATCCGCCCTGTTCGCTATTCAAATTGGTATTAGGCAAATGCCTGTACAAGAGCAGGATTAACCACCTTTAGCGGAGCATCCCAAACCGTTACTAAACCCAGCAAAGCAGCAGTGTTGAGTAAAGACGTAACTTTCATTGTAGTTTTTCAAAGAGTAACAACGTCTTAAATATTCTCAAGAAAAGCTGAAGTTCTTCTGAAGTGAAACCAGAGGCTATCTTAATTTATGACGTTAGAACACTTATGCACGACTTATTTGGCTCTCAGGCAGGTGTGATGCAATCACGCTTGATGACGGGGCCTCATCATTAAAGTGCTAATTCCTGATGTAAGAGTCCCAATAGCCAGGTTGGGGATCGATATCTTGAACAATATCGATGAAAATTCCAGAAGGATCGATGACGGAAAAGCGTCTCTGACCCCAAGGCTCGTTTGTCAACTCGTAATGAATGGAGAGACCCTCAGTTTTAAGAGAATGGTAGAGCGGATCAACATCTGAAACTTGGATAGTCAGATAGGAACCACTTTGGTTGTAAGCGGGAAATCTTGGCGGTTTTGGCGAATGGGGCCAAACTTCGTTCAAAAATGCGAGTGTCTGTGGATGCTCGCCTGGACTGGCTAGGATTAAAAACCAACTGGAATTAAAGAGAGTGGTAAAACCAAACCACTTTTCATAAAAAGCTTTGGTTTCTTCCATTTTACGTGTAATGTAAACCGCATAAACGTCCTTAAACTTAGGCACCATGGGTTGCTCCTGAACTAATGAATGAGTAGCTTTTTGATTACAGGTCGTGAGTAATGGCAAGACAAATAAAGGGACTAGATAGCCCTTCATAAAGATTTTACGAGTGATGTAGGCACTGTCAGACATTGGTTCAACCTGCACTGGGAGGTTCAAAGAATCCAGTCATTTCCGTTAATCGTCCGTCAGCCCCATACAAGCCATAGCTTGCACCCTGAGATAGAATATCTCCCTTGCCGTCCACCATATTCCAATGAGCCAAACTCCGATCGTGATGGTCTTTAAAGTCGGTATTTACAAATGTCACTCCAGGCACTTCGTTGTGAAGTGCTGCCATGTATCCAGATAGTTCACCATATCCCGTAGCTTGTGTGATCGGGTCAGTGTATACACAATCTGGGTTTAGGCTTTGCTCAAACAATTGCAGCCTTGTAGCCGTGTCTGCCACAGACCATGATTTCGAGTAGGTTTCCCAGGTGTTACTGTGTGAGTGACTTTTCATCGTTGCCTCCAGATTGATGAATTACCTCATTCACAATAGAGAAATCGCCAGCCAAAGACTTGTAAAAATCGGACATCATTACCTGTCGATAACCAATTCCTGCGGTGAAAGCCCCCCCAGTTCTTCAAACTCATGTAATAGATGAGATTGATCGTAGTAGCCATGAGATAGGGCAAGATCGAGAGTAGAAGTCGAGGGTGAATTTATCAAGGTTTTTAAGGTTTGTTGAAACCGCATGATGCACAGAAACGATTTCGGCGCATAGCCCGTTAGGTGACGAATGACTCGGCGGAACTGGCGATCGCTATATCCCAGAGTTGTAGCTAAATCAGTGACTCGTTCGTTCGGGTTCAGTGTCAAAATATAAGGAATTAGTTGATCCATTTGCGGTTTAAATGACTGGCGCGATAAAAAATGACACCAAATAACTTGCTGCAAATGTTCGAGTGCTTGTGGGATAGATTGAAGCTGCCAAAGGTTCTCTTCTAAAGACAGACCAATGCTATTAACTGGTAGAAAGCCCCCAGTACAATGTTCACCGGATATGCCCGTCAGGGCAACAAATCCACCTGGGTGGAAACGTAACCCAATCAGCGTTATCGATCCGGCGAAATAGAAATCGGTATAGTGGGTGAACCCTCCACAGAGAGAGCCAAGGAGTGGATAGTCTAGGTTAAGAACAATGTCTAGACAGCCATCAGGTAAGGCGCGGTAAGTGTAGGTTTTACCTGCTGGTGGGGTTCCAGAGATCGCCCAAGAGCAGATAATGTATGGTTTTAGTTGAGGTAGAGGTCGATATTCAGTGTAAGTCAATCCCGATTGCGGTTGCCAAGAGGTCAGTGCCAGTTGAAGGGGATGGTAGAGTTTCATTTCTCCAACAACCTTGAAAGGTTGTCTTATAGGACTTACTCATCTAGCCCCCAAACCCCCAATTTTGGGGGCTTAAAAGACTGAGTTCCTCCAAATTTGGGGGCTAGGGGGCAAACTCAGACAGGTTTTGCGTAAGTCCTATCTTATTGATAACTTCGCAGCATAACGGCAAAATGCAGCGGCGGCAAGTAACTTCGGCACACTACCAAGATCTCTTAACCGTCCGCTTCATCGATTGGTTAGCTGACGGCAACAACTGAATAGATTGACGCGCATTTAGCCCAAAATAAACTGCTTGAGAAAATCAATGAAAACTCGAACTTTGAGCGGAACGTAAGCACGGGAGGGATAGACCAACCAGGCAGCAGTATCGAACTCTGTTGCCGTCACATCATAACTGGGAAACACATTGACAAGCCTACCGTCCCCTAAATCGCTTTCAATCAACCAGTCGGGTAGTAATGCCAATCCCATCCCGGCAATTGCACATTGCTGAAGCGCGATCGCGTTTGAGATCATGGTATGTCCTTGGACAAAAACTTCGGTTTCTTCTTGATCGCTATGCTTGAATCGCCATCTCGATCGAAAACCCGCTAGCGGAAATAGCAAACAGTGATGCTGCTCGATATCGCCAGGATTTTTTGGGTGTCCCCATTGCTGAAGATACTGCGGACTCGCACAGACAAAATAACGAGTTTTCATCAGTTGTTGGGCAACTAATGTCGAATCTGCCAACAATCCCAGTCGAATCGCAAGGTCAATGCGTTCTGTAAATAGATCGACGTTCGTATCGGTGAGCAGTAGATCGACCGTGAGATCGGGATACATCGATCTGAAGTCAGGCAATAACGGCACAACGCGCTTCAGTCCAAAAGAAACCGATGCCGTAATCCGCAATGTTCCTTTCGGTTGTCCAGACATATCAGCAGCAACATCGATCGCCTGCTGCATCTCCTCGACCAACGGTTCAATTCGCTGAAAGTATGCCATCCCCGCTTCTGTGGGAGACAATTGCCGCGTTGTGCGCTGGAGCAGACGAATCCCTAGCTCTTCTTCTAAACCAGCGATCGCCCGTGACACCGATGAAGGATCGACATTGCGCTCCCGCGCAACAGCAGCAAAGCTGCCTTGCTTGACAACATCTACAAAGGTTTGCAGCACAGATAATTCCATCGCCGAATGCCTAGACTCAATTGACAGTTTCCTGCATTGTAAGCAACAATTTTTGAAATATTGCATATTTTATGATTTTTAGACATGAATCACGCAATATTCATGCGAGATGCACACGAGAGAAGTTCGTGTTTTTGTATTTATTGTTGATTTAACAGCAGCTACAGTTAGGTCATCTCGAAAGTTAATGCACAGGTGAGCAGATCATGAAACTTCAAAACGCAACGGCATTGGTGACTGGCGCAAATCGTGGCATTGGTCGAGCCTTGGTTCAAGCCTTACTGGATGCAGGTGTGCAGAAAGTCTATGCGACCGCCCGCGATCGCAATAGCTTGGAAGCGTTAACAGTCCTCGATTTAGCACGAGTCATTCCGTTACAAGTCGATATCACCGATCGCAATTTGGTCAGCCAGTTGTCTGAGCAAGCTCCAGATGTCAATCTTCTCATCAATAATGCTGGGGTGTTGTCGTTCGGTAATATTCTGGAGACGACCGTAGAAACCATCCATCAACAATTTGATGTTAATTTCTACGGAACGCTGAATATGGCTCGTGCCTTTGTGCCCGTGCTGGAACGTAATGGTGGCGGTGCCATCGTCAATCTTCTGACTCTTGTGGCTTTAGCCAGTATGCCAGGATTGGCTGCTTACAACGCCTCAAAAGCGGCTGCTTGGTCAATGACCCAATCCCTTCGCGCTAGTGTTGCCGATAAAAATATTGCGGTTTATGGGATTTTTCCGGGTGCGGTGGACACCGATATGCTGGCTGGTGTGGACATGGCAAAGACAAGTCCTGCGGATATTGCAATGGCGGTTCTGCAAGGGATTGCAACCGACCGAGAAGATATTTTTCCCGATCCAATGTCTACTCAGCTTTATGCAGCTTGGAAGCAAGACCATAAAGCAGTTGAGAAGCAATTTGCCACAATGTAATCGCTGGGAGATAAATCGGATGACTGCCACAATGATTACGATCGCAAATTTTGCAGAAGACGGTGCAGAAGCCTTGCAACGGTATGTCGAGGGGGTTCTCCCCTTACTGGAACAAGCGGGTGCCAAAGTACACCGTTATGGAGGGGTTGAAACATTAGTGGGCAGCGATCGCTTCGATCTCGTTGCAGTGATGGAATTCCCTAGCGAGGCAGTGATGAAGCAGTTCCTGTCGAGCGATGCCTACACCGTAATGGAGCCTTACCGAGAAAAAGCGTTTCAGTTTCTGACCACCTTCTCGTCCGAATCATTACTGTAGTGAGCGGTGCAGGATTTTTTTCTGCACTCAATGAATCGACTAATTTAGGGAGATGTCTAAAAATGAACGCAAAGACAGTTGCGGTGATGGGTCTAGGTGCAATGGGTTCGCGGCTAGCTCATAACCTGATCGATGCAGATTACTCGGTGGTTGTGCATAACCGCACCATCGAAAAGGCGCAACCCTTGGTCGATCGCGGGGCAACCTTTGCGACCAGTCCCCGTGCTGCTGCCGAGCAAAGTGATGTGGTGCTGAGCATGGTGACGGACAATGAGATCTCGCGCCAAGTGTGGCTTGCTGCTGAAACCGGTGCAATCTTGGGATTAACACCAGATAAAATTGCGATCGAAATGAGTACATTGACCGTGGATTGGATTCGAGAATTGGGCGCAGCCATTGCCCAGAGTGGGGCAGGTTTTCTCGATGCACCTGTGGTGGGTTCTCGCCCTCAAGCAGAGGTTAGAAAGCTAATTTCGCTAGTCGGTGGACAAGCAGAAACCTTGGCGCAGGTAGGATCTGTTTTAACCGATGCTGGGGTGGCAACGACTCATCACGTTGGCTCTGTCGGTCAAGGCATGGCGATGAAACTAGCGATTAATGCGCTCTTTGGCATTCAAGTCGCAGCGTTGGCAGAACTGTTAGGGATGTTATCCCAAGATGGCATCAGTCCAGAAAAAGCGATGGAATGCCTGGGGGATTTGCCTGTTCTTAGCCCAGCCGCTAAAGGAGCCGGAAGTTTGATGGTGTCCCAGAATCATGCGCCGCTATTTCCAATCGATCTGGTCGAGAAAGATTTTCGCTACGTGACTCAAACGGCTCAAAGTTTGGAGGCAAGGATCCCAACAACCGCTGCTGTGATCGATATTTACCGAACTGCGATCGCTCAAGGTCATGGCAGTGAGAATATTACAGGCATCGTTCAACTTTTTGTCTAAATGTCCTGACCAACGAAAAGTTGAATGCTAACGGACAAAATCCAGATGATTTTCCCAACTGAGAACAGAGCCAGCTAACGATACCGTTCACCCGCCGCCAATCACTCTCGAACTCAACGAGGAGACTTGAAATAGTCAGCGTGCAACGGGATTGTTAGCTGGAATTCTTCACCGATCTGACTCGTTGAGTTTCCACGGTTGCTGCCTCCACCCTAGTTTCTGTCTTACCAATGAAGTATCTATTTGAGGCATGTGAATTTCGACCAATTCTACAGTTTCTCGGACTAATGCTTCAAGTTCATCGACTGCTATAGGAGCTGCATGATGAGACAAGCCTTCGAGACGATCAGTGAGATTTTTAGGCGCAGTTTTCATTTGCGTGATGAATCTGCTCATCCGTTTGAATTGAAATGTTGTGTAGTATAAACGGTTTAACCCAGACAGCACGCTCAGAATATTTTGAGCAGTTCAACCAGGATTTGATAATACCAAAGGGTTGTATCACGCCTAGCCAGCTTTTCCTGCATTCCCCAAATTGCGAAAAACTTGAGGTAGTGCTTGACCATCCTTTGAGATCGCACTGCTGCGACTAAACTACGATCGCCGCTTAACTTGTCGGTTAAACTGCCAATCTTCCCTGGTCAGAATCTATATCGCATTCAATATTGAATGTAAACGTTCTCATCAACCAGTTTCCTCTACTAAATCATAGGAATAAGCGGTGCAAAATAGTGTACAAGACCGGGCTATCGCCCCTGGTTTAATTTGGCTCAACCGCATTGTGGGCGATCGCTTACCCGAAAAAGTTCAAGACCGGGCTGCCTGCCTCTGGCTATTTTCTGGCATCTTTTGGATGATCATTGGCATGAGCTTAGGCATGATTTCAGCCATCAAAATGATCTATCCTGGCTTTTTAGGCGGCGTTTATGAACTAACCTTCGGACGACTCCGCCCCGCTCATGTCAATACCGTCTTGTTTGGCTGGCTCACCATGTCATCGGTTGGCAGTTCCTTAGTGATTGTGCCTCGCCTGACAAAACGGCATTTATATTTGGGAGAACTGGCGGTTTTCGCTGGTTGGGGCTTCAACGCGATTACCGCAGCTAGCATTGTCACCCTTGCCCTCGGACTGACGAAAGGCAAAGAGTATCAGGAATGGATTTTGCCACTCAACACGGGCGTTTTGATTTGTATCAATCTTGTAGCTGCCTGTCTGCTGGTGACGGTATTAGAGCGGCGCGACGAACGGATCTATGTCAGCATCTGGTACTTTATTCTGGCGTATGCGGCTCTGGATATTGTCTATTTTGTCGGCAACTTACCGATTTATGCAGGCTCACAGGATGCCGCTATCAACTGGTTTTATGCCCACAATCTATTAGGCATGTGGCTGACCGCCTGTAGTATTGGCACGCTGTACTACGTTGTGCCGAAACTCTTGCGAAAGAAGCTGTTTAGCCATGCCTTAAGTTTGTGGTCATTCTGGCTATTTGCTGCCTTTTATGTCTGGAATGGTGGACATCACCTGGTTTATGGTCCTGTGCCAATGGTGATTCCAATGCTGGGAATTATCTTTGCATTGGGCATGACGTTACCTGTAGGCGGCACCTTTGTGAATATGATCGGCACGCTTTGGGGTCGATTTCGTGATGTCGGTTCTAACGTGCCGCTGCGCTTTGCAATCCTGGCGCTGTTGAACTATTTCTTAGCGTCCTATGAAGGATCAATGGAGGCGATCGCATTGATCAACATTAATGCTCACTTTGGTGATTTTCCGGTTGCCCACGCGCACCTGGGCTTTTTGGGCTTCGCTACATCATCCATGACCGCGTTTATCTACCTGTTTGTCGAGCGCGGCTTAAAACGTCCCTTGACTCCGCTGTTAACTTCGCTGCATTTCTGGCTGTTTTCCCTGGGCTTTTTGCTGTATGTTGTCCCGCTGCATCTAGCTGGTTTTATGGAAGCAGCACGCTGGTCAACGTTGGATAATCAACATGTTGGCGATATGGTGGGGGCGCTGGTTGGGCGATCGCCTTACTACTGGCTGCGAGTGCTCAGCGGCTTACCACTGGTGGGTGGACAATTGATCTTCGCCTGGAATTTAATTTGGGCGTTTCAGTCACCGCCAACAGGGGAACTCGACGCGCTAGAAGCGGAATGGTCGCCCCATGCTACAGAAGTGGTATCGCTTGCCAGGGAGGAGTTGCGATGAATCGTCGCTTTTTTAGCATGAATCGGATTTTTGCGATCTTCCTGGGAGTGACGCTATCGTACTCGATCGTCTTGACTATTCTCAGTGGTTTACCCAGATTTTCTCACGTTCCTGATCAGCCGTCTCCAGGCTTGGTGGACTACACACCAGAGCAAGCGGCTGGACGTAAGCTGTATGTGCAAAATGGCTGCGTTTATTGTCATAGCCAGCAGGTACGTCCGGTTGAAATTGACACCCTCTTTCTGCATGGCACCCGCCCGTCGTTGCCGAGTGACTATGTATACGATCGCCCCCATCTGATGGGTACAATGCGGACGGGTGAAGACTTCACCAACATTGGACGTAAATACACGGGTGAGGCAGGCAAGCAAAGGCTAGAGGCAATTCTTAAAAACCCACGAGCCGCCGTGCCAGAAACCTTTATGCCTAACTTCCATCATTTGAGCGATCGAGAAATTACGCAGCTAGTCAGCTATCTGCAATCGCTAGGAAGCTGGAAGGAACCGTATCAGGGCGCGATCGACGAGTGGCAGCCGAGCTATTGGAAAGATATCCCCAATCGTACACAAGAGGCAAATCAAGCGATTCAAGCACAGCCAACTTACATCTATCCCATTTTTATTGTCATCGGTTCCATCATGGTGCTTGTGTTTGCCGGATTGTTGTGGTCATGGCAACGCAATCATTTCGCCGATATTGAAGAACCCGCTCATCGGATGATTCATGATCCGGAGTAATCTGATGCTGATATCCAACGATGTTTTGATGCCACTGCATTTTTTAGCTGTGAATTTGGCGATTAATCTGTTAGCGACTGCGATCGCCCTCATAAGCGTTTTAGGGCTTGTGTTTCTAGATTTGTCCTGGTCTTGGCATCGCTCCTACTTTCGTGATCTATAGAGATTGACATGCTTAATTCAACGCTCAATGATTACAACCTGCCGTATTTGCTTCAGCTTCATCCGATCGCCGTTCATTTTGTAATTGCAACCGTTGTTATTTCGGTGATCTTTGATGGCTTAGGCTTCATCACGCGTCGCCAGAGCTTCTTCAACGTGGGCTGGTGGAACTTAGTGATTGCAACGATCGCAATTTTAGTTGCCATTTGCCTGGGGCAATTTGAAGCGTCGATGGCGGTTCCATCACAGGCAACTCAGCCTGTACTTGATCGACACATGGCGATCGGTTGGCTATTAACCTTGATTTTGGTGAATCTGGTGCTGTGGCGTGGCGTCTTGCGCTACCACATCCGCCCTCGCATCTCACTCTTTTATCTCATTGCTGGGTTGTTAACGGTCGCCCTCGTCGCTTATCAAGTGGTGCTGGGAACTCAACTGGTCTGGGTACACGGCTTACACGTCAAGCCAGCCGTTGAAGCTCTGAGGGCAACCGCACTTGAAATTGAAGCACTCGAATATAAACCGACTCGGACTAGCAGCAGCCAATGAGACATTTACTGATGAGTAGCGTTGGTCTCAACCAACTCCCTTATAGTTTTCCGCTACATCCCAGTCTGGTTCACTTTACGATCGGGCTATTTATCACCGCTATTCTCGCTGATTTATTTGGAGTGCTCTATCGCCCCAAATCGGTGCAGGATCAGGCTCAAGTTGAGCGGCTCAACTTCTTCGACATCGGCTGGTGGAATTTGCTGATGGCGACGATGTTCACCGTTGCAACCGTCGCAGTTGGAATCTACGAAATCGTCTTGGCAAAGCCGCCAGAAAACCTGACCACTGCCTGGGGATTGAGCGGCGAACTAACAATGCATCTGCATGGCATCAGCGGCATCATTTTGTTTGGGATCATGATCGCTTTAACAGTCTGGCGAGGACTCCAGCGCTACCGTTGGCGGAGAACTAAGTCGCAGCAAGTGTCCCGGAAGTATGTGATGGTTGGAGTCTTGGTCGTTGGGTTGATGTCTATTCAAGGCATCTTAGGCAGTCATTTAGCGCATGATATTGGGATTCACAACACGGCAGCGATCGGGCGATCATCTGTAACTCAATCAGCTCTAGCTCCAGTACAGCTACAGCCTAATATTAGCGATCCGCTCGCACCGCATCCACCTTCGTTGGCAAAATCACGCACCATCTCAGACTCAATGGTGTATCCACCCCTGAATTTACCTGATCCGAAGTTTGCTCAGGTCGAACAAACGCTCTACTATGGTGTCTCCCCCATTCTACGGCTTCCCGATTCGACTGACTGGATAGCCCTGCTAGAGCGATTGAATCAGCGATCGTGGCGCGCCGACCAGTTTAAACTCGACAGGTCAGGTGAATCTGCTCTCATCACGCTCGCGGGTCAGCCGCTGCTGCACGCTGATCGTTCTCTTGCAACAGCCTGGCTTCATAAACTTCAGCAAGCTTTTCTATGAACGCTTCTATCACAAGAAGCATAGAGACACAAACGATAGACCTGTTTTAGACTCGCTGAAGCAACAAGGTCGAAATTTGGGATACGAACCTATCATCTTTGCAACACAGCCGTTGGTCATGAGTGCGTTTCTCATGGTCAGTTTGTTTGCTGACCAGTTCAACGACTCGTGCCCGTTAGCATATCAACAGTTCGTGCAACACCCGTGATGGGACAACCAAAGCGGTTGGAAGCACTTAACCTTAGCTCAATTGGCGGCGAAATTGCTGAATACTCAGCGTTGTTAGAACGATTGCGAAGATTAATAGGATTAAAACCTGATGCCAAAGTGATCCTAAGCCAACACCTTTGAGCAAAACCCCCCGACACACTTCAATGTAATAGCGCATGGGATCAAGATAGGTGAGCCATTGAAAAAAGGTTGGCATGGCGGCGATCGGCGAATTTCCTCCCGATAGCAGGACTAATGGCGGGTTAATAAAAAACGTGGTCAGCAGCGCTTGTTGCTCGTTTTTAGCAAAGGTTGCAATGAGAATGCCAATACTGATGCCAACGAAAAAGTACAGGATGGAAATGCTAATGAAGAGGATGAAATTACCTCGAAATGGCATGCCAAAGACGAGTCTGCTAATGAGGATCGCGATCGTGGCATCGAACGTTAATATCAGCAGTAAGGGACAAATCTTCGCTAAAATGACTTGCGTGTTTGAGGCAGGAGTCATCATTAACTGTTCGATTGTTCCGGCTTCTTTCTCACGGACGACCAATGAAGCCGCCGCCTGTGATCCCAACACCGTCATCAGGATGCCGATCGTTCCTGGCACAATAAACCAGGATGCTTCCAGTCCGGGATTGTAAAAGACAGAGGTGCTTAACTGCACCTGATTTTGCGGAAGAGGTGGATTCGTAACAGGTACAGAATTAGTCGGTGATGAATTTGTTGTAGTGGACTGGTTTCTCTGGCTAGACGTTTGATTCGATGAGTTTCCTGAAGTGGAACTGGTATTTAGGTTCGTTGAAGAATCAGGGGAATTAGAAAAACTACCGGATTGATTGCCGGAGTTTGTTGAGGTTGAATCGCTAGGATTGCTCGTCTGCTGATTTGTTGTATTAATTGAATCGATATTTTGTTGATTAGTAGAACTGCTTGTGGTCGAGTTCGTTGCAGTTGAGTTCGTTGTGGTTGAGTTCGATTGATTGCTTTGCTGGCTTAAGTTAGTTGTTGTAATTCCAGCACCTTTTTGACGCGAATTTTCGGTCGATCGTCGGGCATTATAATCGCCCACTAATTGAGTCAAATAACCGGAAGCTACACGGGCAGTATTCGCATCAACCGCATCAAACATTGCTTGCAACTGTGCGGGACGTTTGCGGGCAAGATCGCGACCAAACTCAGGTGGAATCGTAACGCCAACCGTCAGATTTCCTTTGGCGAGTTCAGACTGCATATCCTGTTGATCGGAGTAATATCGACTGATGACAAAGGCATCGGTTTGGCTAAATAACTCAATCAATTCACGGGAATAACGACTGTGGCTATAATCTGTAATTCCCACTTTGAGATTTTGAAAGGTTGGATTGAGCGCCAAGCCAAACAGAATCAGAAAGACGGTTGGGGGAACCAATAGCTGAATCAGAAGCTGGCGATTGTGGAGAATTTGCGCCACTTCTTTTCCAATCAGCGCTAAAAATCGATTCCCAAAAATTTTATCGAAGTAGTTGATAAAACGTTTCATTTAAGTCTCCACTTGCATCTTTCGCAATTTGCGCCATGCTAGAAAAAAGAACAGCCCCGCCAACAATACCAGCGCCAGCATTGCTCCCCAGATACCCACCCAACCAATTCCTCTGGCAAAGGCATCTCGCGTGATCAAAATGTAATGCCGTGCCGGAACAACACTGGAAAGCCAGCGCAACGCAACCGGAATGTTGGAAACAGGATAAATGTAGCCAGAAAATTGCAACGATAATAGGAACGCCGTGAAAGAGACGGATTGAATCACGGCACTCTGGGCTGTAGCATTAGCTCCTAAGAAAATTCCCCATAACACCCCACAGGCAATGTAAAGGGCAGAACCCACAATCACCGGTGTAGGGTCGCCCACAAACCAAAGTCCAAGAAACAGCCACGCCTCCAGGTTTACCAGTAAAACCTCTGCCATGCCGACTAGCCAGTAGGCGATCGCTTTTCCCAGTAAGTACTCAATTCCGGTCAGACTGGACGCATACACCTGTAAAATGGTGCTTTGTTCACGCTCTTTTGCGGTTGCTAAACCCGCTAATAGCGCCGGAAATAAGGTGACGGTAATGGCGAGCGCTCCCGGTCCGATATATTTCAGAGTTTCCAACCCTGGATTAAACCAGAGCCGTGTTTGCAGATTCACAGGCGGTCTGGAAGCCGTTGATTGCAGATTCTGAACGAATTCATTCGTCGTGGCGCTGACGTATCCCCGCACGATGTTGGCAGTATTGGCATCGGTACCATCGACTAGCACCTGCGCCTGGGCATCACGCTCAAAGCGCTTCAAGTCGCGAGAAAACTCTGGTGGAATGACCAATCCGGCTAAAATTCGTCCCTGATCGAGCAGTTTGGGGATATTAACGGTGGAACCTTGAGCCACGACGTGAAATTTGTTAGTGCGTTCAAAGGTGGCAATGTATTCTCGACTCAGGCGGGTATTGTCGAGGTCTTGAATGGCAAAATCCAATCGATTCACATCGAGCGAGGTGGAAAACCCAAACAGTAGCAACAGGACTAATGGTAAGCCCAACGCCATTGTTAGCGTCAGGCGATCGCGCCCTAACTGGGATAGCTCTTTAATGATCTGAGCCACGATGCGTTTGGGTCGAACGGTTGATTGTACTGTCACTTTGCCTCCTAGTCTGTTGGAACGTCTAAGCCACGTTGTCGTGCCTGATCCACTACACTAATGAACACATCTTCCAGGGAAAACTCAATTTCACGATGGCTTTGAATTTGAATGCGATTGGATTGCAGCAAGTTTTCCACCTGAGAAATTTGGTTGTCTGGATCGTCCAAAATCGTATGCAATCGTGAACCAAAGATGGATACTCGCCAGCGATCGAAGTGTTGCTTCAGCAAATCGGATGCCTTTTGAAGTGGATCGCACTCCCATTCCACTAGTCGTCCGGGTTGATCATCTTTGACCTGTCGCGGTGTACCCTGTGCAACCAGTTCGCCTGCCACCATAAAGCCCAACCGATGGCACTGTTCTGCTTCTTCTAGGTAATGCGTTGTCACCAAAATTGCCATACCGTTACGGGCAAACTCGTTAATCCAGCGCCAAAACTGACGACGGGCAAGCGGGTCTACACCTGAGGTTGGTTCATCCAAGAAGACAATTTTCGGTTCGTGCATGACGGCGGCACCGAAGGCAACGCGCTGTTTCCAACCACCGGGCAACTCTTTGGTCATTAGGGATTCTTGCCCAACCAGATCGCTCATTTGCAGTACCCAGTTTTTCTTGGCAGGGCGCTGACGGCGCGGAATGTCGTAAACGCCACAGTAGAATTCAAGATTCTGGTCGATCGTTAGATCGTCATACAGCGTAAATTTTTGAGACATATAACCAATGCGCTGACGAACCGTTTCGCTGCGGAGTTCTCCTGTTTCACCTGCCAGTGTGACCTTGCCAGACGTGGCTGGCAGCAAACCGCACAGCATTTTAATCGCGGTTGTTTTTCCGGCACCATTTGCCCCTAATAAACCAAAGACTTCACCGTATTGAATATCCAGGTTGATATGTTTAACTGCGCGAAAATCACCAAAGGTTTTATTCAAATCCTGAGCACCGATTGCCGTTCCTCTCGCCTCCTCCACCGGACGAATGCGCGGATAATCGCTCACCTGACTGTCACCCTTTAACTCGCGCAGACGGGCAACAAAAACGTTTTCTAGCGTGGGCGTATCAATGGCAAAGTTTTTGGCTTGAATTTGCTGCTGTTGCAATACTCGTTGAATCTGGCTTTGAACGTCTTTTGGCTGTGCCGTGAGGACATCGAGCCGATCGCCATACCGCTGCACATCAGAAGTCAACTCCTGTACATCCACACTGCTCTTAAGAATTCTTTCAGCCCGATCGAGTTGGTCAACGGGTAAGGACACCTCCAACCGCTTTACCTGCAAGCTTGCCTTCACCTTTGCGGGTGTGTCGCACTGCTGAATCTGCCCTTCATAGATCAACGCAATGCGAGAACAGCGCTCCGCTTCATCGAGATAAGGCGTTGCCACCACAGTCGTAATCCCTTCCATTGCAGCCAGCTGTGCCAAAATGTCCCAAAACTCTCGGCGTGAGATGGGATCAACACCAGTCGTTGGTTCATCTAACAGCACGATGCGAGGATTGTGAATTAGCGTGCAGCAAAGCGCCAGTTTTTGCTTCATCCCACCAGAGAGCCGCCCTGCCAAACGCTCTTTGAAACGGGCTAAATCTAACAGTTCAAAATAGTGTTCACTGCGAGTCTTGAAATCCTTGTCGCTGACTTCTCGCAAGCCTGCCACATACCGCAGATTCTCGATCACGCTCATGTCTTGATAGAGACTAAAGCGTTGGGTCAGATAGCCCATTTCCAACCGCATATCTCTTGGAGAAGACCCCAGTACTTCCACAATACCGCTGGTTTGTGGCATCACGCCTGAGAGAATCTGAAACGTGGTTGTTTTGCCCGCGCCATCTGGACCAATTAAGCCAAAGATCTCACCGGGGTACATATCTAAATTGATGCCTGCCACCGCTTCCTCATCTCGCTTACCATAACGATGGTGCAAATCGCGAATGGAAATTACAGGAGCATTGGAGCGCTGACTTGACGCTGTAGATGAAAGAGTTTGTGTCATTGTTCTGTTAACCTAGCAACGACTGCGATCGCATTTTGCCCCACTTAACCTCGCCCCCAAAGGAGCAAGGACTTCAATTTGTTTTCCCTTCCCGTCTTAAGGGAATTGAGGAATGAAGGCAGTCCGATGTGTAAGGTCAGTTATGGTCGAGTTAATAAAACCCAATGCACCCGGTAACAGGATCTTCGATTGTTTACGATCGCTCTCTGGCAATAGAACCCGCCCATCCGCAGGCATTCCTTGCTTTGCCAACCCCTCTGAATTTTTCAACGTCAATTCCACACCAAACACCTGCGTCACCCGATCCTTCTTGAAGTAGGTGTTTTCCGGTGTGAAGCTGGCTTTCGGATCAATTCGTGAAACTGTAGCTTCCAGAGGACGATCGGGAAAGGCATCTAGATAAACCTGAGCCGATTGTCCAATTCTGACCTTGCCAATCTGTCCTTCGGGAACAAAACCGCGCAGATAGAGCTGATTCTTGTTGACCAACGTCAGCAATGGTGCGCCTGCTGCCACGACTTCCCCAGGCTCCACCGATCGCGTAATCACATCCCCTTCCATCGGGCTTTTCACCACCAGATAATTCAGGTTCGCCTGGATCTGTGCCTGATTGGCTTTAGCATCCTGATATTCCTGCTGAGAGACAGCAATATCGGTTTGCGCTTGAGCAATCTGCTTCTGAACTTGTAATTCCTGAGTTGCTCGAATGGATGGATTTTGGGCAGTTGCCTGAGCTTGTTTTAACCGTCCCTGAGCCGAATCAACCTGCTGCTTGGCGGCAGCGACACGAGCTTGAGCCGTACCAAATGAGGCATTGTCCTCATCCTGTTGCTGGGCAGACACCGCACCCTGACCATAGAGAAAACTGGTTCGCCGCTGCTTTGCTCGCGCTAATATCAAATTTTCTTGTGCCTCTGCAAGTTGAGATCGACTGGCGGCAACTGAATTCTCAGATTCCAGAACACGACCTTCACTGTCCTGCCCAGATTGCTGAGTTGTCAGGGATGCCTGCGCCAATTGTGCTTGCAAAACTGGTAGCTGCTGATGAGTCCGCTGCAACCGCTCCTGAGCTGCTCGAACACGGGCGATCGCACCCTGCAATTGTGCCCGTGTGTCTGAATCATCCAGTTCCACGAGCAACTGACCTGGCTTCACTAAATCGCCTTCCCTGGCAGCAACATTGGCAACTCTGCCACCAATTTTGGCGGAGACATCGGTTTCGTAGCCCTCAATCCGCCCGCTGAGAAAAATGCCGTTCTCGTCAGGATGGTAGAAAAATAGGCGGTATGCCCCAAAGCCAACTCCGGCAACCAGCGCAATCACCCCTAGGATTCGGACTGGCTTGGGAATCTTCTGCCACGGCTTTTGGGGAGGAATCTCAGGTTTAGGCGACTGCTGCTGTTCCGGCTCTGAAGTTTGCGGCTTCTCCTGAACCTGAGTGCCAGTCGTCTGTCTAGACCCATTGTTAGAATCGTTGCCGGTCTCGGTTTGAGTGGGTGGCATAATATCTCCTTGAGGAATTCAACCAGTTCTTAATGTTGATTGATTAGTCAATTAACTAAAATTTACAGTCAATCGATAGAAAAAGCACCCATGCTTACGAGTGCTCCATGCCTTTCAAAAATATTTCTACAGTTGTAGCTACCATCGTATCAGTGCTGAGTTGCTGAACATCAGTCTGAAGAAAGACTTCTCGTGTGATTAGATACGCAATCATAGGACCTATAAAACAGCGAGCAGCGGCTCTTGAGTCCATTGGCTTCAGTGCACCGATCGACATCTGTTTCTCTAAGTAGCGGGTCAGGAAGGAAATGGAGCGGCTTGGACCGATCACATTGAAAATTTCAGCGACAGCAGGTTGTCGAAATGCCTCACTCAAAAGCAGTTTCACCATGGCGATCGACGTTGGATTCTCGGTCACCCGCAGAAACGATTGGGCAAAAATGGTCAACACTTCACGGGGCGGCTTACCCATAATCTCAGACTCATCATGCGTCAATAGCTGAAGCAGCGGCATCCGTTGCTCAACGACTTGCTGAAAGAGATCCGCTTTATCTTTGAAATAGTGGTAAATCAGCCCAGGGGAGCCAATACCCGCCGCCGCCGCAATATCTTTGTTGGTTGCTTTCTCAAAGCCTTTACTGGCAAAGACCTCTAGAGCACCATCGATAATCTGCTGGCGGCGTTCCTCAAAATCTTGTTCGTCACGAAAAGGCATAACTAATTGATTGATTAGTTAATCAATATAGTAGCAGAGTTCGTCGTTGGTCGGTTTCAAATAAGGGCGAATCCGTTTATCTAACTCTGGAGCGTACTTCAGTACCCAGCGATTAATTGTAGAGTGATCCACCTGCACCCCCCGCTCTTGCATCATCTCCTCTAAGTCTCGGTAAGATAAGGCGTAGCGGCAGTACCAGCGCACATTCAAAAGGATGATGTCGGGCAAAAAGTGCCGCCACTTAAACACAGAGGTAGATGCCATTTAGACAGAGGTCAGAGGAAATTGTCCTCCTACTCTACCATTCTTGCGACAGAACCAAAGGGATGAATCGAGGCAGCGTGAACTCGGATCAAAACCTTTTCTGGCTGCGGTTGTGGCTGCGGCAATTTATCTAATGTGATGAATATCTGGAGCGCCTAAATGTTGCTGATCGAACGGCTTTCATTGTCGCTACAAGCGTCTCCTGAATGAAGGCTTAGTGAGTAAATTCGCCAGGTTTGCTGGTACGTTGGAGCAGAAAGAGAATCGCTGCAACCAGAATTAAGCTGATCCCAATGAAATAAAAGCAGTCACTAAACGCCATGATGGTTGCCTGTTGGCGAACGGTTCCTCCCAATGCTGAAGCTGCCTGAGTCTGAGCGACATTCGGATCACCAAGTTTGCTCGTAAAAACTTGACTGAGCTGCTGTAATCGCTCCTGCGTCTGGGTGTTATACGAAGAAACGGCTTCCACAATATGATTGGAGTGAAATTGTTCGCGCCTGGTGAGTAAGGTTCCCAGTAACGCCGTTCCCAACGTTGCAGCGACGACTCGAATGCCATTAAAGATGGCAGACACCGAATCTGCTTGATCTCTTTGCACTCTATTGGTGGCGATAAATGAGACGGCAACCACCATCACAGGTTGTCCGATCGCGCGTACCACTTGTGACCACACAAATTGCTCTCCACCGTTGGAGTAGGTCAGGGCTGAATTCATAAAGCAACTGACGACGAAGATGCTTAACCCGATCGCCAGCACCAGCCGCGCTTCCAGATGTTCCACCAGTTTCGGCACAAAGGGATTGACCACTGCTCCCCAAATCAGCACTGCCCCAATTTGAACGGTGTTGTAGCCTTGAACTTGTCCCAGGTATTGTGGTAGCACAAATGTATAAGCCAGCACTAGCCCAACGCTAAGATTGAGCAGATTAGCGAAGGCAAAATTTCGGTTTCCGAGCAGTCGAATATCGATTAACGGCGATCGAACTCTCATTTCCCATGCAAAAAATAGCAACAGAAAGAAGAGAGAAATCAAACTCAGTCGTACAATCTGATCAGAATCAAACCAGTTTTCAGTATTGCCTCGTTGTAGCACCGTGATCAAACAGATTAGGGAAATTGCTAATAATGCTAAACCGAGCCAGTCTATCTGCTTCAGTACTGATAACTGTATGGGTTGTGGATCAAGCCAGTGCCAGAGTCCAGCCACCAAAAGCAGACCGAGGGGAATTTCAAAGGAGTAGAACGCTTGCCAGTTGTAGTGATCAACAAACCAGCCAGCCAGCAGTTGAGCGATCGGAATCGGCAAACTGGATGTGATGCCCACCAGCACCAAACCAATATGCTGCTTGAACCGGGGCATTTGCGTGATCACGATCGTAAACGCAGAGACGATAAACACACCCGCGACGAACCCTTGCAGTAAGCGAAAGATAATGAAAGATGTTCGATCCCAGGCGGATGCGGCAGCGATCGTGCCACACACAAACAGAACGGCATTTGCAGAAAGACACCAACGACGCGAGAATGCCCGATTGAGCCAACCTGCTAATGGAATACTCACCAGTTCGGCACTGGTGTAAGCAATGGAAACCCAGGTGCCTTCATCGGCTGAAAACCCTAAAGCGCCCTGCACATCCTTAAGGCAGGCATTGGTCATTTGCAGATCGAGGGTTGCCAGAAATGATCCTAAGACCGGCATAATCACCCCCAGCAAGGCACGCACGGGCGATACCTGGTCGGGTCTAGGCGCTGCTGTCGTTGGTATCGGCTGAGGCGCTTGAGGTGGGAGTTGGTTGGATTGATTGGAGTTCACGGGTGATTTCTCGGAATCAAGGGGGAAGGGGGAAAGGAAGAAGTTTTAAGTTTTGAGTTTTGAATTAAGCTGAATTCTCCGCATTTCCGTGTCCTTGCAGTGCCAGTGCTCGATGCTGTTGGAGCCAATCATTATCTGGTTGCAATTCAAGGGCGTGATTAAAGTCAGCGAGTGCTCGATCGAGTTGCCCCCGTTGCCTGTAAACCTCTCCGCGATTGCCTAAACATCGCACGTAGTTAGGATCAAGCTCGTTCGCGTCGCGTTCCTGTAAGGAAATCGCTCGATCGAAATCGACCAACGCCTCTTCGTAGAACTCGATATGGCGATAAATTTCACCCCGATTCACTAAACACCAGGGACAGTTTGGATCAAGGTCTAACGCCCGGTTGAAGTCTGATAACGCTTCAAGATCATGACCTAATTGCAAATAAGTCTTACCACGATTCGCGATCGCCCATTTGTAGTCTGGATTGTGCTCAATTACGCGGTCAAAATCTGCCAGTGCCGCTGCATATTGCTCCAACAACCGATAGGTTTCGCCCCGATTTGCCAAACACCAGAGACAGTTGGGAGCAAGCGCTAAGGCATGGCTAAAATCTTGCAAAGCTTCATCGTCATACCCCAGTTGCCGATAGACCTGACCGCGATTGGCGATCGCCCATTTGAATGCCGGTGCGATGTGAATGGCATCGTTCAAATCAACCAGTGCTTCCTCATAGCGCCCC
Organism: Stenomitos rutilans; assembly: GCF_059505485.1. NCBI lineage: Bacteria > Bacillati > Cyanobacteriota > Cyanophyceae > Leptolyngbyales > Leptolyngbyaceae > Stenomitos > Stenomitos rutilans. Next base: position 67,577 of record NZ_JCACKR010000041.1, on the reverse strand, counting down.
AACACGCGATAGGTTTCGCCTCGATTTGCCAAGCACCAGGGACACTCAGGGTCAAGCATTAACGCCTGGTTGAAGTCTGCGAGTGCGGCTTCGTAGTGCCCCATCAGACGATGGAGTTGGGCTTTGCCTGCGATCGCCCATTTGTTTCGCGGTCTGAGATGAATCGCACGACTGAAATCTGCAATGGCATTGCTAAAGCGTCCGCTCTCTTTATGCGTCCAGCCTCGTTGAGTCAGTGCCCAGGTCGCATCGAAGACAATTTCGATCGCAACAATGGCGATGATGCCCCCGACGACTCCAATCAAGGCGATCGTAAGATTCATATTCCGTTAGCACCTGACAACACTCGTTTTCCCAAATCTGAGCGATCGACATGGCAAAGTCTTGTTCTACTGTCTCGACTTAAACTGGCAGCTTTAGATTCTATGAATCTACGAGTTTTGCAAGAATCTCTTCATACATGATGGTTTGGATGGTTTGTCCCGCCCCTTCTGACCAGGAATTGGCAAGTTCTGCCATCACCTGATTGGTGGAAGTCAACGTTACCCCATGCTTTTCCATACGTCTGAGAGAGGTTTCATCAGCAAGCGTTGTCGGTGAACCGCCTGCATCTACCACCACTTGCACTTCAAAACCATCTTCAACAGCGCTGATGGCTGGATAGACAATACAAACGTCATTGGTTAAGCCGGACATGATCAATTTCTTTCGACCTGTCGCCAGCACCGCATTTTTGTATGGCTCGTACTCCCAACAATCCACCACACCAGGGCGCTTGACCCGCTTCTCGTAAGCATCTGGTGCAATTTTTTGCAGATCGTCGAGCAGCAATCCCTGGAAATGATCTTCCATACTGCTGGTCAACACGATCGGCATCTTAGTTTCGATCGCGGTGCGAGCCAGGGCGCGGGTGTTTTGCACAATCTCTTCGTAGGGCAGATTACGAGCGAGCTTAATGGTGCCCTGCTGATGATCAATCAACAACATTGCCGAATTTTCGATGGTAAACTTGTTCTTCATTGCAGCTCCTTTCGCTTCTTATCAGTAGCATCGCTTCATCACAGACTTGCTAATTGCACGCCTTTTCTTGATTCGCGCACAGGCAGGAGTCCTTGAGGTCATTGAATGCTAGTTTAGTTTTGACGATTACTGCACTTTTCACCAGGCAAGATCCAGCAGTTAAGGCAGAAGTTAGTCAAAAAAGGGTGGACCTAACAAGGTAATGATGAGCGGCACTGGCCGCCATCGTTAACAACTCAAAAATCATTACGTGTTGGGCACTACCCAAAAAAGAATGAGTGCTGCTGGGAAGCTTTAGACCGGAATTGCTTTCACATTAAACAATCAAAAAGGTCAGTTCCTGCCATTGAGGCTTTGGCTTATCTTCCTTAAGTTCATAATTAACATGTTGATCTTATCTGTTCATCAAAAGCACAAAGTGAAACACTGAAATCAAACTCCTTAACGGTGAGTTCTAAAATGGAACCCTCAAATTTTCCCAACGGCGCACCGCAGTTTGATGGTCGTAAAGCCGAAACGGCTGCGGATCAGTTGCCGCCAAGTCCATCTTCTGCCTCTATCACCTCTCAGTCATCTGCATCAACGTCACAGACGCGAGGGCGAGAGACGGCTACTGCAACTATGCAGGCAACCAAAGCGCTCCCCAGTACTCCTCCAGGAACACCCTATCCCGTTGCTCCCATACCCAAACGCCCCCCTAAACGAGTTCTGCTTGTCGCGTTGGGAGTGGGAGCGATCGCCCTGACTGTGGCGGGAGTTCGCTGGTGGCAATATGCGAGCACCCATCAGGAGACTGATGATGCTTACGTCACGGGACATATTCATCCCGTAAACTCACGCGTCTCTGGAACCGTTACACAGGTATTAGTCGATGACAATCAACGGGTTGCTCAAGGGCAACTCCTCGTTCAACTTGACCCACGTGATTACGAGGTTGCCTTGCAGCAGGCACAAGCCGCGTTGGAAGCTGCTCGCCATCAAGCGGATGTCGCCCAAACCAACATTGGAGTGGTTGCCGCCAATGCTCAGGGGCAAACAACTGCCGCTCAGGGAAATATTGATGCCGCCGCTGCCAGCATTTCGACTTCAGAGGCAGCCCTGGCAGAAGCACGGGCAGGGGTTCCAGCGGCACAAGCCAATTTGGTACAGGTGGAAGCTAATTTAGTCAAAGCAAAACTGGACTACGATCGCTACATCAATTTAGTTCGAGAAGGCGCTTCCCCGCAGCAGCAGTTAGATGCCGCCAAAGCAACCTATGAAGCACTTCTGGCACAACGAAATACGTTGAAAGAGCAGATTCGGCAGGCACAGGCGCAGGTCGTGCAAGCGCAGAAAAATGTGGACAATGCTCAAGCAAAATTGGCAGCCACGAAAGGGACGTTGGAACAAGCCAATTCGGTGACAAAGCAAACGGAAGCCAATCGGCGGCAATATCAGGCGGCACTCGCTGCGATCGCCCAGGCTCAGTCTCAGGTAAAAAATGCCCAGCTTCAGTTGTCTTACACTCGGATCACGGCACCCACAGCAGGTCTGATTGGCAACAAAACGGCGGAAGTTGGGCAACGGCTGCAATCGGGACAAACCTTGATGGCAGTCGTGCAAGACCAGGAGTGGATTGTTGCTAATTTCAAGGAAACCCAGCTTGGCAAAATGAAGCCAGGACAATTAGTGGAAATTAAAATCGATTCCTTCCCCAATCATCCCTTTAAGGGCAAAGTAGACAGCCTATCTCCGGCTTCGGGCGCAAAATTTGCGCTCCTGCCCCCCGATAATGCGACGGGCAATTTCACCAAGATTGTGCAGCGAGTTCCAGTCAAGGTTGTGTTTGATCCAGAAAGCATGAAGGGGTATGAGTCACAGATTGCTCCAGGAATGTCGGTTACGGTGAGCGTGTTGCTCAATTGATGCCTTGTGATCAATTTGGCTCCGATACCACCAAAAATGTACTCTGCTGTTTGATTATTGTTTGTACGGTATTTGCTGTGCTGGTTTCTAAGGCGGGCTGAACCATCAAATAGTTTGTCTCCGCCAGTAGTCGCAACTTACCAAGCAGTGAATGAATCAGGAGGAATGATTATGGATTTTGAAGAACTCGTGGCGCGCGAAGAAATTCGTAATCTCACCGCTCGTTGGACAGATGCAGTGGTTTGGCGAGATTTCGATACCTTCGGGAGTTTGTGGACGAAAGATGCGGTTTGGACGATAAGTGAACCGATTTCGATGCAGGTTGAAGGTGTCGATCGTATTGTTGCCAAACTAAGGGAACTCTTGACGCGCGAAAAAGCCTTCTTTCAAGCATTGCATGAAGGGGTAATTGATCTGAAAGGAGATCACGCTTCTGCTCGTTGGGGAGTGACTGAATTTGGACAACCCGATACACTCGATCAGGGATATTTCAACCACGCTGTGTACCAAGACGAATTGATTAAGACAACAGATGGATGGAAATTTGTACGGCGCGACTATCAATATATCTACGTTGATGCTTCGCTGCTGCGCGGCGAGTGGTATTCACCTGGCAAAGTTAAAACTGCAATATAATTCACTACTGCACTGTTCTTCTACTGCTTGTAAAGGAACCTGATAACACACGATACAAGGCACGATCGCTGAGCTCTCAATTGCAGAAGCGTGATCGTGTCTGTGTGCTTGTCATTGATCTATTTTGTACTCTAGCTATGTTTATACCAATTTAAATAGCGAACAGGGCGGATTAGGGACGGAGTGCAGGGGTGGAACCCCTGGCTGGGGGCTTCGCCCCCACACCCCCATCTGCAACTTTCATTCTTTAAATTGGTATTAGATCCTATCTTAAAACATGACCATAAGTTCTTGGTTAACAGGTGAATTGTGTCTAGCAGAAAGCTAAGGAACAGGTGACACTCATCTCAACGCCACGTAGAGAGCTGATGTCTGTTCGCAAGCTGTTATTAGTTAGTTCAACAATGCTAATTACGTGTTTAGTGTACTTAGAAGCTGCGATCGCAACCGATGAAGCAATGGATAGTTTGACATTGGTTTCTCAGTTATCAGAGGTACGATCGAGTGATTGGGTATTTCAGGCACTGCAATTGTTGGCTGAGCGATATGGGTGCTTAAGCGGATCTTCAGACGGTACTTACCGAGGAAACCTTACCCTCAGCCGCTATGAGTTCGCATCAGGATTAAATGCCTGTCTGAATCAGATTAATCAACTGATTGCCTCTAGAGAAACATCGGTAACGCAAGCCGATCTTGCAACCTTACAAAAGCTACAGGAGGCATTTGCTACAGAACTTGCAACCCTATGCAGTCAGGTTGACGCTTTAGAAGCTCGATCGACAACGGTAGAAGCCCAGTCATTCTCAACGACAACAAAGCTACATGGACAAATAATTTTGGCAGCAACGGACACGTTCGGCGATCGCGTTGGTGCACAATCTAATCAATCGAATGCCAGCTTTGCCTACCGCACACGACTCAATCTTGAAACAAGTTTTACTGGTAAAGACTTGCTTCGCGTTCGCTTAGAAAGTGGTAATTTTGGCTCCAGCTTGGCTGTAACAGGCACAAACATGACACGGCTAAACTTTGACCGCAACACCAACGGACAGGTTGTGCTTCCACATTTGCTGTATCGGTTTCCAATCGGGACTGTTTCAATTGCCATTGGCACGACGGGCGAAGGTTACACCGACATTACCGATACCGTTACACCCCCTACGATCGCCGATGACAGTCGCGGAGTGCCTTCACGCTTTGGAGAATATAGCTCACTGTACCGCCAAAACGGTGGCGGCATTGGCGTAAACTGGAATATCACACCTGACTTAAAGCTGACATTAGGCTATCTAGCGGGAACTCCATCCAGTCCAATTCAGAAAAATGGGCTATTCAATGGTGGTTTTAATGCCCTGGCTCAATTTGTTTACACTCACAAGCGGGGTGCAGTTGGGATTGCATACTCTCGGCTGTATGCGCCAGGTGGACGGGTTGACCTGACCGGAAGTGTGGGTAGCCTTTTGGCATCACAACCGTTTGGAAATGCGATCGCAACTTCTGGCAACACCCTTTCAATTCAAGGCTTCCATCAATTCACGCCCAAGCTTCAAGTTCATGGTTGGGTGGGGTATACACGCGCTGAAGCAGAAAGCTCTGGGTTGAGTCAACTTTCTGATGGTCAAGGTGGCAGCCTGGTTCAGCAAGTAGAAAAAGGAAGCAGCGCTGACCTTTGGTATGGCGCGATCGCGTTTACCTTTCCCGATGTTGGTGGCAAAGGCAATTTGCCCGGTCTTTTAATTGGGTTGCCGCCCCATATTACTCGCGGTGATATTCGTCGATCGGCTACTTCGCTTCACATCGAAGCGTTCTATCGCTTTCAGGTGAATGATTTCATCTCGATCACTCCGGGGTTTTGGCTCGTTACAAATCCTGAGAATAGCAGTAACGCAACTCAGTATGTGGGTGTGATTCGCGCAAGTTTCAACTTCTAACTCATTGCTTGATTATTGATTGGAGATGGAGATGCCCAAAAAAGTATCGCGCCGTTTGTTTGTGAAGTATGCAGGTTTAACCGGAGCCGGACTTGCCGGAGCCGCAACTGCACCCGCTCACCTTGTAGCACAACCGCCTCAATCCGCTGCAACAGCAACACCTAAGTTGCTTGAAGTGACTGTGGCGCAATTTCCTTTGCAGCCAGCCAATTACACATTCTTTACGAAATCCGAAGCCGCGTTTATTGAAGCCGCGATCGATCAACTCATTCCCAAAGACAGTGTGGGACCGGGAGCCTTGGAGTTGAATGTTGCAGTTTACATCGATCGTCAGCTCGCCAGTAGCTTTGGCAATGGTGAATACCTATATCTCGAAGGCCCTTTTCAGCAAGGAACGCCGCAGCAAGGCTACCAACTGCCGTTGCGACCGAGAGAAGTATACCGGATTGGAATTGCTGATGTGGATCATTACTGTCGCGCTAGTTTTGGTGAAAAGGTGTTTGGACAACTGGGAACGAGTGATCAAATCAAGGTCTTAACTGGGTTGGAGAAAGGAGAAATCACGCTAGCGAATCTACCGGCTCCTTTGTTTTTCGGAATGCTGCTGCAAAATACGATCGAAGGCTATTTTGCAGACCCAATTTATGGCGGCAATCGAGACATGGCAAGTTGGAAAATGCTTGGATTTCCGGGTGCTCATGCCGACTTTCGGGATGAAGTTGGTAAGTCAGAGCGTGTCGTTCGTGCACCAATCGACTTAGCACAAGCAATGCAGCAACCGCAACGAGCGACTCGTGGTTAAATTTGCGTTGCTGAAAACAAGATGATGGGGAAAGAAGTGCCAAACATCCAGCCCTGTCGCTCTGGGAATCAGCAATGCCAGCAACTTTAGCTAACTCAAAATAGAGGAATTATGACGATTCAGAAACAACCCGTTGATGTTGTAATTGTAGGAATGGGCTGGGCTGGCAGCATTGTGGCAAAGGAATTATCTGATGCCGGATTAACGGTTGTGGGATTAGAGCGGGGTGCGCTTCGCACTCAGTCAGAAACGTTTAGCACACCGCGCATGTTTGACGAGTTGCCCTTTAACATTCGCAACGCTCTCGCAATGGATTTGTCGCGGGAAACAATCACCTTCCGTAATAGTTCTACCGAAACCGCTCTACCAATGCGTCAAATTGGTTCATTTAATCCGGGGTCGGGCACGGGTGGATCGGGCGTGACTTGGAGCGGTCACACGTTTCGCAACCTGCCCTCAGATTTAAGTCTCTACAGTCACATTCGCGATCGCTACGGCAGCAATTTCATGCCAGAGGGAATGACGATTCAGGATTGGGGCGTTACCTATGAAGAATTGGAACCCTACTACGACAAATTCGAGGCAGTTGCAGGCACTAGTGGTAAAGCAGGAAATTTGAAGGGCAAAATTCAAGCGGGTGGCAATCCGTTTGAAGGAGCACGATCGCGGGAGTATGCTAATCCAGCCTTACCGCGCACGTATGCTGGCGAACTGTTTGCAAAAGCAGCGAAGTCGTTAGGATACTCTCCGTTTCCAGTGCCAGTGTCTAACAGCAGTCGGGCGTACAAAAATCCCTACGGTGTAGAGCTAGGAGAATGTCGCATCTGTGGTCACTGCGCTAACTTTGCCTGCACTTATAGTGCTAAAGCGAGTGCAGTCTCCACGATTCTGCCCGCACTGCTCACGAGCAAGACCTTTGAGTTGCGGACAAACGCCTATGTCGTTCGAGTCAATCTTGATCAAGCGCGACAGAGAGCCACCAGCGTGACTTACATCAATGCTGCGGGTCGTGAAGTTGAGCAACCTGCAAAGCTGGTGTTTCTGGCTGCGTTTGCCTACAATAATGCCCGCATCATGCTGCTGTCGGGTATCGGCAAGCCCTACAATCCCAAAACAGGTGAAGGCGTAATTGGGCGAAACTATGCCTATCAAACGCTGTCCAATGCGATCGCCTTTTTCGACAACAAAAACTTCAACCCTTATGTTGCTGCGGGCGGGACAGCGACTGTGATCGATGACTTCAATGGCGACAACTTTGATCACAGTAAATTGGGATTTATCGGCGGTGGCTTTATTGGTTCGTTTATTGCTGGAGGAATGCCCATTAGCTACCGTCCCACACCGCCTCACACGCCTGCCTGGGGCAGCGGCTGGAAAAAAGCAGTTGTGGAGTCTTATCAAAGTGCAACCGGATTGAATATTCATGCCGCCTGTCAATCGTATCGTGGCAACTACCTCGACCTTGATCCAACCTACAAAGATGCGTGGGGATTTCCACTCCTGCGGCTGACGTTTGATTTCACCGAGAACGAACATAAAATGTCAGACTACATTACCGATAAAGCTCTTGAGATCGCACAAGCAATGGGTGCAAAACAGGTGTTGCCACTTCGGAGAACGGGTCACTACGATATCACAAAGTATCAAACGACCCACAACACGGGTGGTACGGCGATGGGGACTAATCCTAAAACCAGTGCTGTTAATCGTTATCTACAAAGTTGGGATGTCCACAATTTATTCATTGTGGGGTCAACAGTTTTTCCACAAAACACTGGATACAATCCAACCGGCACAGTAGGTGCACTTGCTTACTGGGCAGTGGATGCCATCAAGAATCGCTATTTAAAGCAGCCAGGTTTCCTTGCTTGAGCGTGACGCGATCGCTGATGATTTCAGGCAAGAGGTGCCGCCATCTGAATAAAGCAGGAGTCACTGCTCATAGCCTTGTAATACCGCGCTTGAGGGCGATGAGCACTGCTTGAGTGCGATCGCTCACCTGTAATTTTCTGAGAATACTGCTGATGTGAAACTTGACTGTGCCCTCGCTAATGTAGAGGCTGTTAGCAATATCCTGGTTGGCTTTACCCTTCACCATCAAACCCAGCACATCTCGTTCGCGATCGCTCAGTTGCGGGCGACTCATGCGTTCTACAAGTTTGGCTCCCACTTCGGGAGGAATGTAGTTTTGTCCCACATGCACAATGCGAATCGCTTCCAGCACTTGATCGAGCGGTGCATCCTTGAGTAGATAGCCCTTAGCTCCAGCTTGCAAACCCTGGTAGATTTCTTCATCGCCATCGTAGGTGGTCAACACAATGATCACGGCATGAGGAAACTCGTCGCGAATTGTGCTAATAGCCTGCACGCCGCTTAGCTCTGGCATTCTCAGATCCATCAGCGTCACATCGGGCTGGTGCTGACGAAAAAGCTGCACGGCTTCTAGTCCATTGCTGGCTTCGGCAACGGTTTCCATCCCCGGTTCGTATTTAATCAACAGCATCATGCCGTTGCGAACGATGGGATGATCGTCAGCGATTAAGACGCGGATGTTAGCTTGGCTCATAGGTCATCGTTGCCTCTGCTGACGGACAAGGGGGCATATACAATCACTTCGGTTCCTTGCCCAGGCTGAGTGGCGATCGTCAGTTGAGCGCCAATCCGTTCGGCGCGTTGGTGCATACCCATTAGCCCAAAACCATCGCTGACCCGACTGGCGCTGGCAGGCAAGGTAAAGCCCCGTCCATTGTCGCGCACACTCAAGCTCACGGCTTTAGCATCACAGTCGAGGTCGATCCAGATAGTAGTGGCTTGGGCGTGTTTGAGGGCGTTGTGTAGGGCTTCTTGACCAATTCGCAGCAGGTTTGTGGTGACGATCGCGGGCAGGTTGCAGGTTGCCTCTTGCAGGTTGAGTACAGTGCGTGCGGTGCTGCCATCTGTCAGTTGTTCGACGCTGGTTGTGAGTGCTCGTGCCAGATCGATGTAGTGGGTGCCGCCGTCATAGAGCGCCCAGACGGAGCGACGTGCCTCTGCCAAGCCAGTTTGAGCCAGGTTGCTGGCGCGATCGAGAATCTTTTGTACTTCTTCGGGGTCTTGAATGCGTTTGGCAACACCAAGCTGAATCGAGATGCCGTTAAAGGCTTGCGCCAATGTATCGTGAATTTCACCGGCCAATCGGTTGCGCTCTTCGGTGAGAATGGCGTGTCGATTTTGCTCGGCTAGCTGCGCCAGATGCAGAGCTACGGCAACTTGCTGCGCCAGGGTCATGACGAGTTCAATATTGGAAGGCAAGCGCGATCGCGCTGCTTGAAAGCAGAAACCGATAAAGCCAAGCAGTTGAGAGCCTAGCAGCAAGGGCACGCGCACGATCGATTGGTGTCCCTGACTCTGATGCCACTGAAACCGACTACACACTCGCTCGTTATTGAGGTTGAAGAACACCGCTTCGCTCTGCGCCAGGGCATAGTCCCACAGAGGAACGGGATCTCTGGATACGGGGTTTCTAAACAGGGTTAAATCTGGATGGGTGGCGATCGACTGCACCTGCCCCTCTTTGACAAAGCTTTGCATGGATTGAGTTTCATCATCGTTGTAGAGAAACAGTGCGGCAGCATGAGCCTCGACCTGAGCCGCAGATTCTAGTAAAACGTGATCAATAAAGCTTTTGGGGTTGAGTTGACCCGCCAGACGATCAACGCAGTTTTGCAGCGCCACATTGGCTCTCATCAGTTCAGCGGCGCGTGCCTGTTCTGCCTGAATTTGTTCTTCAATCAGGCGATCGACCAACTGGTTGCGGTATAGGGCGGCTCCAATACTTTCAGCGGCTGCCTGGAGTACATCAATCTCTTGTTGGTTCCACTGACGGACGTTGACACAATCATCAAGGGCAACGCAGCCAATATAGCGTCCCTCAAAAAAGATCGGCACGACACCTGTTGAGAGAATACCGAGCGCTTCAAACTCTAGCCGAGTCACATCTGGCAAATCGGCAACCCGCCCCCACCAGGACTGTCCCTGATGCAGTGCCTCAATCAAACTGTGAAAGGTGGCGTTATCGGTTGCAATTAAACCCAGCGCTCGCTGAATGCCCTCTGCTGCCCATTCATAGACAATGTGGTGATGCAGCATTTGTGTATCGGGGTCTTGAGCTTCAATCACCAAAAGCACACGGCTGATCTCTGCCACTTCGCCAACTGCCTGTAACGCCGCAGGGATGGCAATATCAATCTCTTCAACTTCTAATAAATCTTTGGTAATTTGAGCCACGACAGACAGCAGGCGATCGCGTTGCTTTAATTCTTCATTGACTACCGCCAGTTCTGTCGCACGTTGTTGGGCGGCTTGTTCCTGTTCACGGGCGATAACTTCGTTAAGCTTCGCTAACGCCGCTTGTTTCGCTTCTTCAGCCAATTGGATCAATAAAATCGCCAGAGATGCTTGGTTAGAAAGGGAGATCACCAACTCGCGCTCTTCTTGAGAAAATTCTCGGCTCTCACGAAATCCTAAGCCTAGAAAACCGACGCTGCGATCGCCTGCCTTGAGCACCAAAGATGCAACTTGTTCGCGCCCCTCCCGCAGATGCCAATCAATAGCATCTGGCCACATCATAGCTGTGAGTTCTGGCTGAAGCATCGCCATATCCAGGGTGAGAAATAAGTCTTGTTCCTCCATAAACCGAAAGGCAGGAGTGATATCAGCCGAGAAGGGAGCAAAGAAAATAGCTGGTTCGGTCGGAGTGGGATGATTGCTAATTTCTCCGTCAATCACTCGTGCAGTCAGCTCTAGCATTCTTTCTGGCTCTTGTAGCACAAACAGGTAGGCAAGCTCTGCTTGTGTAGTGTAGGCAATCTCAAGTAGGACTCTTTCTAAAAATTGATTCAAGTTTCCTTCATGAGCTAGCCAGTCAAGGCTACGACGAAGGGTAACATTCACTTTCTCAAGTTTTGCGGCTCGTTCTTGTGCCGCTTTCTCCTGTTCACGGGCGATCGCCGCTTGTTTTGCCTGTTCTGCTAGCCGCTGTGTTTCCAGCGCCAGCGAGGCTTGATGGGCTAGGGCTTGAACGGTCTCCCGCAACACCTCACTGGGCGATCGCGACTCGCGGAATGCCAGTCCCAAGTAGCCCACGACAGCACCGCCGACTTGGAACGGAAAGTGCCAAATCATCTGATGTCCTCGACTGCGATGATAGGCGGCAGCTTCAGGAAACCAGGCTTCTAAGTTGTCATCCACTGGAAAAACGACAATCTCACCAGCGGCAGTGCGGCGCATTACACTCGATATATCGTTGGCAGTTCGTTCTCGATAAAGGTCTTCTGTGGAATGAGGGTCAAACGGTTTCACAAGTTCCCCATCTTGAGCGAGTGCCCGCATGATGAATTCGTGTCCAATGCCCCGTTCCATCACTGCACCCGATGCCGCTTCTGCTACGGATAGCGCCTCTAGTAGAAAGGCATCAAGCGCCGCGTCCAGCGTACCTGATGCAACTAAACGCTCAACGCCTCGTCGTAGTGCATCATTTGCCCTCGCCAGTTCCGTAGCCCGTGCTTGAGCCGCTTTCTCCTGTTCACGGGCGATCGCCGCTTGTTTCGCTTCCTCTGCTAAGTGAGTTAATTGAATCGCAAGGGTAACTTGTTGAGCCAGCGCGTGAGCCAGGTCGATTTTCTGATCTGTGAAGTAGCGATCGCAAGGAAGATATACACTAACTGCCCCGATAGTTCTGTCACTTAGCACTAGCGGAATATTGAGACCTTTTAATTTGCCTCTTCTAGTTAAATACCATTCGCCAATATCTACACCAATCTGGGAAGACATTAGGATGACAAATGGATCAGTTGCAATGTCTTCAACCACAAAATGTTGCTTACGCTGATGCAAGTCCTCATTGTGAATCTGGTCTGAGGCAACAGGAAAACCAATCAGCCCAGGATGATCTGGTTCATCTTCTGGCTGAAGAATCTGCCCTTGCCAATAAGTCAGTCCAATGTAAGCTAAGTTTTCAGGCTCCGGATGAAACCAGTATTCTGTTAACGGTGCATCAAATTGTTCAGCAATGATCTTGAGGACATGCCCTAAGAAGCGATCAAGGTCTCTTTCGTTTGCGAGGACATCTATCGTTTGTCTCAGTGCAACGTTGATTTCTGCCAGCTTAACAGCACGTTCTTGAGCGGCTTTCTCTTGTTCACGGGCGATCGCCGCTTGTTTGGCTTCCTCTGCCAGTCGCGTCAGTTCGAGGGCAAGCGTCAATTGTTGAGCGAGGGCAGTCACCGTCTCACGAACAGCCCGACTGGGGAGGCGATCGTCGCGCAAGGCAATCGCTGTAAAGCCAATAATCTCGCCTTTCAGACGCAAGGGAGCGTGCCAGATAATGTGATGTCCGCGTTGCTGATGGTAAGTGTAGGCTTCTGGAAAGACCTCACGCAGATCCTCAACTCGGATGCTGGGAGTCTCTCCACGAGCCAGCATGGAAAAGATGCCGTCAATATCGCTTGAGGAGAACTCAACATAACGAGACAAGTAGGGATCATTGGCAAGTTCTTCAGGTGAAAGCAAGCGACTTTCTTCGACAATAGCAGCAGGTGTAAAGGTCAGACTACCTGGTAAACGCAGCATCACCGCAGCGCTATGTGCCCCAACTGTGGCGATCGCCTCACTCAAGAACGCACTCACCAGCGTTTCCAGCCGTGTATCAGAAGCCATCCGTTCAACGCTGCGACGCAATGCTTCATTCGCTTTTGCCAGTTCGGCGGCACGTTCTTGCGCGGCTTTTTCCTGTTCACGGGCGATCGCGGCTTGTTTGACTTCTTCTGCTAGCCGCTCCATCTCTAGTGCCAACGCAACTTGACTCGTGAGCGCCTGAATTATCTCAATCTGTCGCGCTGTCGGCGGAGTTTCTGAGGCAAGATCAAAACCAATCCAGCCCACTATTTCTTCACCTCGTTTCAATGGAATGTAGGCGATCGCGCGTGTGCCTCTAGACTCGTGATACTGCCGAACTTCGGGAATCAACACACTCGCATCGGAGGTCAGCCCCCAAACAAAGTTCTCAGACTGAATTCGTCGCCATGGGACAATCATTGAAGGCAAGTCTACCGACCAATCACGATCCAAATCGCTGCCAGCAATGGTTTGTTCTACATCGTCAACGATATGCACTTTTACCCGCACGGTTCTAGTCACAGGTCGGTAGATAATCAATCCCATCCCTTTGACTCCCAGTGGAGCTAGCACCTCAGCAGCAGTACGCAAAATCTCAACGATAATCGCTTCTGGGTCAGTCGCCGCACCCAGGCGTTCAGCACTTCGTTGCAATACGAAGTTTACTCGCGTCAATATAGCCGCACGTTCTTGGGCCGCGAGTTGTTGTTCACGGGCGATCGCGGCTTGTTTTGCCTCTTCTGCCAGTCGCGTCAGTTGAATGGCTAAAGCTGCCTGGGTACTCAGCGCCTGCACTAGCGCTGTCTGCTCAAGATTGAAGTGAGGTAGAGTCTCATAGGCAAGGCTGATTTGACCAAAGAATCGATCGTCCAGACAAATGGCGAATGCAATAGATTTTCGCTTGCCACAAGTTCGCAGAAACTCCACTGCACCAGTCCAGAAGAGGTCAGCATCCTCTTCTACATCGAAAACACAGAATCCTTCTGCATTGAGTAAACGATCTAGAAAAGGAACATTCGGGCGTGGCAACGCTGGAGTCATCGGATCGAGCGGGGTAAGTTTACCATTGCTGAAAAGAGCCGCTATCCACATCTGATCGGTACTGGGATCATAGGGAGTGATGACTGCCGTATCAGTATTTAGTTGAGTTGCAATCTCGTAGAGCAAAAAACCCAGAAAACTGTCAAGATTCGGTTCAACGGCAAGACGACTTACAGCCCGACGCATTGCCTCATTCGCTTTTGCCAGTTCTGTAGCACGTTCTTGTTCCGCTTGCAGTAGGGCTTGTTGAGTGCGATCGCTTGTTTTTAACGGCTCAGTCTCAGACCGACAGCGATCGAGTTCAGCCTGAAGCGTCGCTTTTTCACACTCTAGACAGGCAATTTGCTCTCGCAGGGCGATCGCCTCCACCAACGACAGTGGCTGTGGGGCGTTGCTTTGGCTGGAGAAACCATCAAGCGGGTCTGACATAAAACAGAGGCATCTTAAAGGCAATCACCCTTCTCATGGTGACTAAAAATTGCCCGTTTTACCAGCATAAAGGAGGGCACGATCGCGGCGATCGCTAGGAACTCATCGGCAGTCAGGCATTCAACCTGGACTTAAGTCTAGTGTTTACCTTGCCTGAAAGGGGGTTGAGATTCCCCGTTACAAGCCAGTAGGCAAATCTTGAGGTCATCCGTAAAGTGGATGGCATACCTGAGTCCCTCTCGCCTTTGAGGTCAACCTTATGTATTCATCCGATCGCTTCCACAAGCAGATTAGCCCCTTGAACCTGATGAATCGTCCAGTCCATCAGCCAGAGCGATCGCCCAGGTTCACGACAATAGCAGAGTGCCAACCTGAAGAAACCATACGCAGATCGATATCGACTCCAGAGTTAGACAAGCCTCTAGTAACCAGGTCGCGCTGTCGGGGCGTAATTCTCACTGAACAGGGCTGGCAACGGTTGCTGCAAGCCGAAGTCGTGTACACCAAGTTTGGCGATCGCCGCACCTTTGAAGCATTGAGCGAGAAAACGCTGCTTGACCCGCGCACGATCAACCGCATTCTGAGTCGTGAAACGGGAGTTGATCGCCGCACTCTGAAGATCTTTTTTGATGCATTCGACCTCAACTTAGCACCGGACGACTACACAGCAGCATCTCATCAGCATCCATCATCTCAGCCGCAATCATTTCAGCGGCATAGGATTGCCAATCCAACCGCTGAAACTCATCCTTTGGCATCAATGTTGCCTAGTAACACAGAAGAATTATCCCAGCTCAAGCAGCGAATTATCACCGATTGCCATCGGCTATCCATGCTATTGGGATGCGATCGCGGGCAAACCCATCTAACCATTAAGCTGTCTCCAGAAGCATTACCCCAACTGGCGATCGATGTTCGTCAGCACTATGAATTACCCTTAGCCTGAACAGACCGCGCTAGAACAGGTCGATCGTGGGAAACTTCGCTTGTGCTTGCAGGCAGTCCCATAGATAAATGGCTAGACCGAGGTCTCCTGTCCAGAGCGGATAACGCAACTGCCGATAAAGTTGCTGCGACAAACGGTACTGTTCGATCGCGTGCATGGCAAACACTCTAGCGCGATCGAGCCACATCTGATTTCCGGTTCGGACGAAGAGTTTGAGAAAGGCATAGCCATTGCCCCCCGTGCCGTGACACAGATTTGACCCTTTCCTCAATGGACCTGCTTGCCAGGTCAGTTCTCCACCCTGCTCTAAGATGCGATCGAATGACTCATTGATCCCTTTCGGTAGCATGGCTAAAGCCGTCACCATTCCAGGTGCACCATGACAGTACTGCACCAGATCTGGAGTTTGATCAGGATGTGCTGCGTCATAAACGGCTGCCCAGTTTGCTTTGCCATCCTCCGTCACAGCGGTTTGAACCACAGTGATCATCGCTTTGGTTGAGATAGCTTGAAATTCCTCATCGGTTAATAAGGATTGTCCAATCAGCAATGGCGTTAAGTTACTGGCAAAGCCATGTACAGGTCCCAGCCAGTGCTGCTGACTACCGTACAAATCAATCATCCATAAATACCCAGCTTCACCAACCGATTGCCATTCGCTTAGGAGTAACCCTGCTTGCAATTTGAAGGCTTCCTGCCATCTTGATTCCTGCGTCCATTGATACATAAAGCAAGCCGTTAGCATTGAACCTGCGATGCCCCACATCAACTCTCGAATCGGCTGGGAATCATTCTTGTGAATCAATCGCAGAATTTCGTTTGCTGTGTCTTCAGAAGGATTGCATTTATACTGCAATAGCAGCAGCGGCAATTCCCCAAATAGGTAAGATGATTGCTCTGGATAGGGACTGACTTTGGGATAACGCTGCCGATTTTGTGCCAGTGCTGCATCGAGATGAGTTGCAATCTCAAAGGTGGAGTCAACTGCCCCAACCGTTTGCAAATAATCGATCGCCCACAGCACACCCGCTTTACCAAGATACAGATCGCTGCCAAAACCGTTATCGTCTAGCGGATGCCCAGGCAAGAGCGTCGCCGTTTGCAGTTGATCAATTGTTTCGTGGACGATCGCAGTGATCGCTTGTTGAGCCGTATCGGGGTTCCAATCCATCTCGACGAGTGGATAATGTCTGCTTGCGTCAAATAAGGGCATCTTTTTACTCCAGAGGTAGTGCCAGGGCCTTTAAAGTACTCCCTAAAGGTTTTTGCGATCGCCAAGTCTGATCTTGCCAATGAGCGGCAATAAAACCAAAGTTGTCATAGATTTTGTATCCTGATTAAGATCTCCTTTCAGCCTGCCCTAGCCAGGTTTTAGGCATTTTAATATGTCCCTTTGCGACGCTCTCCAAATCTTGGTTCAGCACGAGGAGCCTCAATAAAACCCGGTGTGACGAGCGCATTTCCAGTTGCAAACATATACGTTCTGAGAATGTCTGCTTGCAGTTCTAACAGCCATGCATTCGATAACGGCCCAAAATCGACGGGCTTCAGCCCAATATCGTTGAGCAATTTAGCCGTGACTTGTTTCGCTTCATGGTCATCTCCAGCCATAAAAGCTTGCACACCTGCCTCTCTCAGTGCTACCGCATCACTGTTGAAAACCTCCATTGCCTGGTTATTCAATGCTTTTACGACCCTGGCAGCGGGGACATCTTTCTGAGTTGCTTCGGCTAGGGAATTGAGAAATTCTTCAGGCTGATACTCACGCGGAAAATCTCGATTGTTTAAGTCGATGATGACTTTGCCTGCCAATGCTGAAGTTGTCGTTAATAAACTGGAAGGAACAGCACGCACAGTACTGACAATGACTTCACAGGATTCGGCAACTTCATCGTTTGTCCCACCCGTTGCGGTAAAGCCAATTTCCGCAGCGACATCACGAGACTTTTCAGCACTACGCGAACCAAAAACGACTTGATGCCCTGCTACTGACCAGGCACCTCCAAGGACTCGCGCCATATTTCCACTGCCCCAAAAACCTATCTTCATTCTTAGTCCTCCCAATGTGCCAACATGACAGTTTCCTTTGAAGTGAAAAGCTTCTGCTCACGGCTTGATTGCTAACGAATTTGCGTATAGCGATGATTGTCAATCGCTTGATCGCCTGCAATTGTTGTGCTCACGCCAGCCACTTTGAATCCATGACGGCTTCTCATTCTCTGTAGATAAAAACTCTACAAATTTAATTGTTGATTCCAAGGCTCTACTCAATCTGCAACTCAAACTTCTGCTCGTTGACCTCAACTCCCCACTGACAACCCCGGTACTGCTCAACCAGCTTAAAGCCAAATATTTCATACAAATGTCTGGCTGAGTCCAAACCTTCAAACGTCCACAAATAAACGCGTCGATACTGCTTCCTCCGACAAAACTCGATCGCTGAATTCAACAGTTGTCGCCCGACTCCTTGACCTCGCAGCACATCTGACACAATGAACCAGCGAAGATGAACACCGGTTTGATTTGCCTGTATGCCATCAATGGCAATGGAGGCTTCAACCCGATTTTCTAAAACAGCGACCCAAAATCCATCGCGCTCTTCGTTATACCGATTCATAAACTCAGCTAGTCCATCTGCAACTTTAGCTTCAAAGAATGCTTCAAAGTGCCAGTATTTAGCATAGTAGATGCCATGTAGCTCAACTACTCGACCAATTGAGCCTGGAACGTAGCTGCGAAGAATTTCAATCATGACAAAACGTTTTTTGCGATCGTCCTGTTCAGTCTAGCTCTCTAGCTTAAAGTGTGCAGAAGAGAACTAATCCTGGTTTCGTACCCGAATGGTTGGCGAAGATGCGTCTAATCTATCGATGCTCAGTTGTAATACCTGCGCTTTCAATCTGCTACTCAATGAATTTGCGTATAGCGATGATTGTCGATCGCCTTGAATTGCCCACCGAAAATGAATGACTGCGGCATTTCCTGATTGAAAAAATCGTGGGGAAAGCCGAGTTCAATTTGACTCACCTGATCCAGTTGAGCGAGTTGGGCATCGGCTAATTTTACGTTCACACAGTCGAGATTATCTTTTACCTGGGCGGCTTTGCGAGCACCGACAATCGGAATGGTGCCTTGATGCAGCAGCCAAGCCAGAGCCACCTGAGCCGAACTACAGCCAATTTGAGATGCCACGTCATCCACTGCACGGGCGATCGTGTGGTTGCGATCGCTCTGCTGCACAAAGGCAGACATCCCCTCGTTATTCAGTCGTTTGGATTCGTCACTACCAGTCTCTTTAGTGTATTTTCCCGTCAGCCAACCATTTGCCAACGGCGACCAGGCAGTAATGCCAATATCCAGCGATCGTGCCATTGGCAGCAGTTCTCGCTCTACCGTGCGTTGCAACAGACTGTACTCAATTTGCAGCCCAATAAACGGTGTCCAGCCGCGTAAATGGGCGATCGTGTTGCATTGCGCCACCACCCAGGCAGGTGCGTCAGAAATGCCAATGTACAGCACTTTTCCTTGACGCACCAGATCATCGAACGATCGCATCACTTCTTCGGGCGGCGTGGTGAAGTCCCAGGAATGCACCCATAGCACATCAAGGTAATCAGTATTGAGCCGCTTGAGGCTACCTTCCACCGATTGCACCATGCGCTTGCGGTGATTACCTGCCCCATTTGGATCATTGCTCGGCATCCCGTTAGAATATTTTGTGGCAACGACGATCGCCTCTCGTTCCGAAGCAATCAATTCACCCACATATTTCTCACTCGTACCGTTCGTGTAGATGTTGGCGGTGTCGATGAAGTTACCGCCTGCTTCCCGAAAGGCTGTGTAGATGGTTTTGCATTCATCTAGCGATGCACCCCAGCCCCAATCTTCGCCAAAGGTCATGGTGCCGAGGCACAGTTCAGAAACCCGTAAACCGCTGTTGCCCAATAGTTTGTAGCGCATGATTAATTCTCCTGAATGAATTTGAGAAAGGCGTAGGCTTGTTCGAGTGAGAGACGGAAGCGATCACCCTTGTAGTCAATGATGTAAGTGCCCAATATCTCGCCACAGGCAGTACAGGTGACTGCATTGGACTTGAGCGTGTCTACACTGAGCTGCAAGATTTGTGCTTTCAGCCAGTCTTCAAAAGCTTCTGTGATTGCAGGGTTAGGAATCATAGTTGATGAGTGTAAAAGATAGTAAGGCTGAATTTCGACGGGTCATCGTGACGAGACGCAGTTCTGAAACCCGTAAGCTGCTGTTACCTAATCGTTTGTAGCGCATCATTGAACTCCTATGCATCATCTGTAAGGGCTGAAGTAAATTTAGTGAAGTAGGCAGGATCAGCAATGCCGTTAATGAGAAATCAAACTAAAGCATCGCCGCCATCGATCAGCAAAGTCGCTCCTGTGATAAAGCCATTTCCCATGAGAAAAAGTACGGCATCGGCAATCTCTTCAGGTTTACCGATGCGCTTGGCTGGAAGCTTATTCGCGATCGCTTCGACAATTTCTTGGCGTTGTGCCCCAAACACTTTATCCAGCATAGGGGTATCGATTACACCCGCACAAACGGTATTCACTCTAATTGGAGCCAACTCTACCGCTAAATTGCGGGCTACCGCTTCAATGCCAGCATTCGCTGCTCCAGCCAGCGCAAATCCTGAATATCCTTTTCTACCTGCTAACCCTGAGATAAAAACAATTGACCCATGACTAGAGATGCGAGAAGCGGCATGTTTGACGATATGTAAGGCTCCCCAAATTTTGCTATCCAGTGTGGGACGAAACTTGTCTTTAGTCGTTTTTGATAACGGTGCAGTTGCAGCATCTTGCGCTGAAATGAATAGGTGGTCAAACGGCCCTATCTCAGTAAAAGCAGTCTCTACAGAAGCCTCATGTTCAACATCTGCTTGAATACCACGCGCCCGACTGCCGATTTGGGCACTGGCTTGATCTAAGCGATCGGGCGATCGCCCGACAATCACCACGGATGCACCCTCAGCGTGAGCAGCTTTAGCGGTTCCTAATCCAATGCCTGAACTACCACCGACAACGACTACAATTTGATTGCTGAATTTCATTATTTCTTTGCTCTTAACGTCTAAATTTCAATCAACATCGCCTAATCCATTTCAAAGCAGATCGTTGTCTAATTACTGCACTGTTAGAAAATATAGCCCTGCAAACTGCCTTATTTCGTCAGGTATCCGCCTGTTACATCCATATCCATCCCTGTCACCACTGAAGCATCAGCAGATGCTAACCACATGACACTTCTTGCCATTTCCTCGGATGTCGCTAATCGCTGAATGGGATAAGGTGCGGCAGCTTCTTTAGGAGTTAGACCCCATGAAGAAATAGCACGATGCAGCATCGGTGTATCAACTGCACCAGGTGAAATTGAATTGATCCGGATGTTTTTATCTGCATACTCCAGTGCTGCAATTCTTGTCATTTGCAGCACAGCCGCCTTGCTTGCACCATAAGGTCCAATTTTGCCAAAGCCGCGATGACCACCAACAGAGGCAGTGTTGACGATCGTGCCATCGCCCTGTTGTACCATCACAGGAATCTCGTACTTCATTGCCAGAAATATGCCTGTCTGGTTGGTTGCAATCACGTTGTTCCACTCGTCCAGAGACATTTCTGCGATCGACTTAGGCGGACTTTCAATTCCGGCATTGTTAAAGGCAATATCAATGCGTCCATATTTTTGCACACAGGCATCCACCAAGGCTTTCACCTCTACCTCTTGCCGAACATCTGCTCGCATATAGGTGCCCTCACCGCCAAAGCCTTTAATTTTGGCTTCGACCTGCTTCCCTAAATTCTCGCGTCGTCCACAAAACATCACCTTCGCACCTTCGTGAGCAAATGCATAGGCAGTCGCTTCTCCAATACCAGAAGTTGCGCCTGTAATCAGCACCACTTTATTGGCAAATTTGCCTTGAGCATTAGCTTTTCCAGTTTCAGGGGCGATCGGTGTTTTCGTGTTTGCCTGAACTTGAGCGGCGATCGCGGTTGTTGCTACTCCTGCTGCTCCCATTGCTCCTACGGATAGAATTTGACGACGCGATAAAGCAGAGAAAGAGAAAAGCCTGAATAGTTTCATCATATGCTCCCACCAATAATTCTCTCGAAGTACAAGCTCAATCTTTAAAGCGCAACATCTACAGCAATCTCCTGCCAGCGAGTCGCCAAATCTTCTACAGTAGAGCTTTCCACAGCGGCAAGGTTTAATGGATAGTCTACGTTGTCTCGCTCGACCCAGCGTGCGGCTGTGAATTGACCATTGCTTGCCCTTAAGATAAATCCAGACTCTCGGCATTCTGGAGAAGCAAGATATAACACTCCGGGAGCTACTTGATCGGGTCGCAACTCCTCTGGTTCATCTTGGATGTTCCACATCCGCGTTTTAGCGACTGGTGAAATCGCATTGACCAGAATGCCATACTCTTTGCCTTCAACCGCGAGCACATTCATCAAACCGATCTGTGCCATTTTTCCCATTGCATAAGGAGCGAGGCCCTTGAATGCATATTGCTTGTAAATCGCCCTATCTGAAGTCGTCAGCACAATCCGTCCGTAGTTTTGCTGTTTCATCATTGGAAAGGCTGCTTGAGCCAACCAGGTTGGTGCTTCGATGTTAACGTTGATGGCACGTTGCAGAAAATCTGAGGTTAACTCCTCGATCGCTTGATAGGCGACCCAGCCAGCATTGTGGATCAAGATATCAAGGCGACCGAATTCTGCGATCGCAGTTTCCACCAAACCCTTACAATTCTCTCGGCTATCAAGCATTGCAATACTTGAAATCGCCGTTCCACCTGCCTCTTGAATAGCCCTGACAGCATTGACCGCTACGTCTGGGCTGGAACCCATACCATCCTGACCGACACCCGCATCGTGTATTACGACACGTGCGCCTCTATCCGCCAGCAGACGGGCGTAGGCGAAACCCATACCGCGCCCGCTTCCAGTAATAATTGCTACTTGATTGTCGAGTCGAATCATTTAGCGTTCTCCTGACTGAAATCCTGAATTCAAATGGGCATATGCATCGTTTAATGACTAATCGTTAGTGAGCTTTCTTTTCCATTCATCTGTGAGCATTCCTGAGAAACCCCAGTTTTCGTCAGCTATCTCTTGAATAACAATGTGGATATGTTCTGGCTTTTTACCGAGGATGCGGACAAGTAATTCTGTAAATTCCTTTACCAACTCAGACTTTTGTTCTCTCGTAGCTCCTGTCGTAATTTGAACATTGATGTATGGCATGATGCATATCTCTCTTAATGATTTCTTGAATCTTAGTCTTTGGAGGATAGGCACACCAGATCATCATGGTAGTGTCCACCCAATGTCCATATACCTTTGGTGGTATCCAAAGTCGTATGCCGCGCTTGAAAGTGGGATAAGCAAGTAGCAGTGTCGCCTTGAAGGGTAATGACATGAGTACCGAGTAGATGTTGCGTGGTTTTGAAGGTGCTTTCAAAGGCAGTCTTCCAGCGTTGGACTAATGCCTCTGCCGCGATCGTTTTAGGCTTTCCACCAGTGAGCGATGTGTAATCGACATCAACCTGATCGGCAAAACATCGTCTCACACTTGCCCAGTCGCGTAAATCAGACAAAATGACAATACTGTTAACAACGGACGTAATCTCTGTTCCAGCCATGACCTTTTGAGATGATAGTTTCTTTGTTTGTGCGAGTGCAGCCGTAGCGGTAAGGCAGCTTGCAAGCACGCCTAGTTGGATTACTAATTGCCGACGGCAAAACATTTCAGAATCATATGATTTGCAAGATTCTTCTAGCAGCCCCATCAGGCCGTAATGATGGTTCGATCGCTGATTACTTTTGAACAGCGGTGAAGCCACCATCAACCACTAAGTTGTGTCCCGTCACAAACGCTGATCCGGCTGAGCATAACCAAACAACGGCTTCAGCAATATCTTCAGGCATCCCGATCCGCTTCAAGGGAATGCCTGCTGCCACTTGATCCAGCATTTCAGGTGGAGCGCTTGCCCATAAGTCAGTTTTCACCGCACCAGGACTAATCGAATTGATCCGAATGTGATCCACCGAGTGTTCAGCCGCTGCCGCACGAGATAACGCAATCACACCTGCTTTAGCAGCTCCATAAGCACCATAGTTGGCAATACCGAGTAAGGCACCTTGAGAAGCAACGTTGACGATCGCGCCGCCGCCAGTTTTTTGCATTGCTGGAATTTCGTGCTTCATGCAAAGCCAAACAGATTTGAGATTGGCATTAAGCTCATACTCCCAATCGGCTTCCTCTAAAGCGACCAGAGGACTGGCTTTTCCAGAGCCAGCATTGTTAAAGGCGTAATCGACGCGCCCATAGCGGGCGATCGCGGTCTGAATTAACCTTTCCACGTCTGCGGCTTGGGTCACATCTGTTTTAACAAATAGCCCTTTACTCCTGGCTGCTTGAACCAGTCGAGCAGTTTCTTCTCCTTCTCCTTCACGACGGGCAGCGACAACAACTGTTGCTCCCGCTTTTGCAAAGGCGATCGCAGTAGCCCGACCAATACCGGAACTGCCGCCTGTGACGATCGCTACTTTTTCAGACATTGAACTCATGATTGTTGCCCTTTAAATTGCTGTCAGTTAATTATTATTTCTCGCGCCTTTAATCCGTTTTAGTGGTCATTCAACTTAGGTGACACTTTCGTTACCACTAACAGCGCCTGCTAGTTACTCAGGCGATCGCAGGAACTGGTGTAGCAAAGACGCCTGCAATCTGTGCACTGGTGAAAATACCTCTGTGAATTAAGTTTTTTGCTTGCCATTAAATTAGTCCAACATACCGCTTGTGACATCTACGAGCGAACCATGAAACGCACTTGCCTCATCGGAACTGAGAAGCATAACCGCCCGTGCCATCTCTTCCACTGTGTTAGTGCGCTGAATTGGAATAAATTTCGAGCCTTCTTCAAACGTTAACCCACGTGCTTCCCGTGCCTGCCGCAGCATGGCTGTATCCACACCACCAGGAGAAATGGAAGTGATCCGAATATTATCTTTGGCGTATTCCAACGCTGCCACTTTCGTCAAACCCAAAACGGCGTGTTTACTGACGCTGTAAGGTCCGATCTCCGTAAAGCCTTTGTAGCCAGAAACGCTTGCCATGTTGACGATGCAGCCGCCACCCTGTTTGAGCATTTGAGGAATTTCGTATTTGAGCGCCAAAAATTCACCCAACGCATTAGTGTGTAAAACATCGAGAAAATCACTGGTTGATTGTTCATGAAGCCTGACCAGTTTAGGATTCAGAAGTCCAGCATTGTTAAAGGCAATATCAATGCGTCCATATTTCTGCACGCAGGTATCCACAAAGGCTTTCACATCCGCCTCTTGTCGGACATCTGCCCGCATGTAGGTTGCCTCACCGCCAAAGCCTTTAATTTTGGCTTCCACCTGCTTCCCTAAATTCTCGCGTCGTCCACAAAACATCACCTTCGCGCCTTCGTAAGCAAACGCATAGGCAGTCCCTTCTCCAATGCCAGAGGTTGCGCCTGTAATCAGCACCACTTTATTGGCAAATTTGCCTTGAGCCTTGGCTTTTCCAGTTTCAGGCGCGATCGGTGTTTTTGTATTGGCTTGAACTTGAGCGGCGATCGTGGTTGCTGCAACTCCTGTGGCTCCCATTGCTCCGACTGTTAGCATTTGACGACGGGATAGAGCAGAACGGGGTAAGAACTTGAATCGTTTCATCATTAGTTTGTATGAATGGGTATCCGGTTAACGTCTTTACTCTAGAAAAACTCTGAGAAAGCTTCACGACCGATTCTTGCTGAGAATTATCAAAATCTTGCTCAACTTCAGGTGGCATTACACACTGGTGCGGTAGCCTCTAGGGGTCGTTCCTGTCAGTTTACGAAACTGAGCCGTAAAGTGGCTCTGATTTGAGAACCCAACCCGATCGCTAATCTCCGCTACCGATAACTGCGTCACCGACAAAAATATCTTGGCGCGTTCGATGCGACGCTGCGTCACGTAACGGTGGGGGCTTTCTCCCGTTGCGGCTTTGAATGAGCGCGCAAAGTGAAATTCACTCATCGGCACGATCGCTGCTAGATTCGCAATACTCAACGATTCGGCTAAATGATTTTCGATATACGTCTTGACAGCATGTATTTGCGGCAGACTCAAGCGAGTTTCAACAGTCTTGATGGAAGCCGCTTGACTGTAATGCCGCAGCAGATGAATGAGCAGTACATTCCGCAGCGATTCCACAAACAAATCGCCCGAAAGTCCGCCATTCAGCACTTCGGCTTTCAGTAAATGAGCAATGTGCAGAATTGTCGGATCAAGAAACAGCACGCGGTGATTAAGTTGGGTGTCTGCTGGCAGTCCGCTTTCTACAGCCATGCGGCTGATCAATTGCGGATCGAATGTAATATGAATCCACTCGCTGGGTTTCTCGCGCTGATGCCAGACAAACCGACGCGAAGCGTACAGAAACACGCTGCCCGGAGGCATTGCAGTTGTTTGTCGATCGCCGCCATCCATCGACCAAACCACACGATCGTGGGGTGCAAACGCGACGGCGACTCCTTCCTGCGGCATCGCCGCATCAAACTCTCCGACCTCAAACATCTGACCATAATCGATGGAAATGCCATTCCACTTCCGCTGCATCAAGTTGAATTGCATCGCTCAATCCCAACTTTTTATAAGCTGGCTTAGTTTGCAGACGATCGCTTTGTTGGCAATCATGATAAATTTTTTAACTTAATCGTTCATGAATTCCTAGTGAGACGCTTCTGTGGATTCAAAATCGGTGTTCGCGGCGATCGCTTCCCACTCATCCAGTTCTTTTGTAAGTGACGCGATTTTTTGGCGAAACTTGCTGTAAGCATACTTGCCTAACACCAGTCGCAAGGGTGGATTCTCAGCATTGACGACTTGAATAATTGCCTGAGATGCTTTGTCTGGGTCGCCCGGTTGAGTGCCTTCAATCTGGTTGAGAAATTGCAGAAACTTGCCAACGGTTCCTTGATACGCTTCCATACTGTGTTCGGCTCGATCGAGCGATCGTCCAATAAAGTCTGCGCGAAAGGGACCGGATTCTACGATTGTGACCTTGATACCTAGTGGGCGGACTTCTCCATATACTGCTTCGGACACCCCTTCCAACGCAAATTTCGCGCCGCCATAAATGGAAAAACCAAGCTCGTTGGAAAAGCCTGCGATCGCGGACATGTTAATAATATGTCCACTTTGCTGCTGCCACATGATGGGTAACACTGCCCGCTTCATATTGACAAAGCCAAAGAGAATGGTGTCAAAGTTACGGCGAATTTGCTCATCACTCACTTCTTCCAGGGCACCGATTAAACCGTAACCCGCATTGTTGACCAGCACATCAATCCGTCCGAAGGTTGCGATCGCCGCATCCACCGCTTCACGAATGCTTTGGGGTTGAGTCACATCGAGGCGAATCGCTTTTACAGTATCGGGATATTGAGCAACCAAATCATCAAGTTGTTCGGGTTTGCGAGCGGTGGCAATGACGCGATCGCCATACTTGAGCACCGCTTCGGCAAGCGATCATCCAACTCCGGTAGAACTACCTGTGATCAACCAAACTTTTGCCTCTGTAGTCATCATGATTCTCCTTTTTGTCAGTAATGGAATTCATCTTAGTGCTTCAGAGCAAACTCCTTCCACAGCGTAGGTTTTCTGCCCGTGATTGTCTCAAAGTTGTCAACTAATGGATGATGCTCTAGTATCGCCGGCAACTTGCTATCCGACCAGACAAGAACACCGCGTTAAGGCTGAACTTAGCTGAAAGATAAGAGCCATGAAACCTTTGGATTCACCTGTAAACAAAACGCCATCAACTAGCCTACTGCTTTTCCCTCAATAAGAGATCTCCTGGCGATCGCGGAAAAACTTCCCACTCAGCTTCGGTGATGCTTCTGTTGCCAACCAAATAGCGGTATCGGCACCTTGTGCGGGCGATCGAGTTGCGCCAGCGCCACCCATATCCGTTCGCACCCAGCCGGGACACATGGCATATACGGCAATGCCTTTTGATTGCAGCGCCTCTGCCAGCATAATCGTCGCTCCGTTTAGCGCCAGTTTTGATAAGCAATAACTCGGTACACTGGCAGATAAACCATCTAACGCACCATAGCCGCTAGAAACATTGATGATGCGACTCGTAGGAGCTTCTTCTAACAGCGGCAGAAAGGCTTGAGCTGTCCGAATTGGACCAAAGGCATTGGTGTTTATGGTGCGATCGAGCAGGTCACGATCGATGGTGAGAATATTGACTCCTTCGTCGGGATAGATACCTGCATTGTTGATCAAAATATCAATTTGATTGAAGTTGCGTTGCACCTCTGCAACCGCATCATGAATTGAATGATCATCAGCCACATCCAACACCAGTGGATGCACTTGAGTTGATTGCAGTTGGTCAATGGCTTGTTTGGCTTTGTCGAGCGATCGGGCTGCCAAAATCACCTCAAATTCAGCTTGCAGCAAGCCCCGACAAATCGCAAAGCCAATCCCTTTATTGCCACCCGTGACTAACGCAAGTTTAGTTTGATGTTGATGACCAGCATTCATGGTGCTACCCTACTTAACTTGCTGCTTGTCTAACTCGCAATCAACTTCTGCAAAGAAATTTAGCATTCGTTGCCACGATCGCGCCTCTGCCTAGGGATTCAACCCTGCTTCGGGCATGGTGCTGATCGCCCCTTCGCCCGTGAAATCGAAATCACATCATTTAACTGTTTCAGTTGCCGCAATTCGTTCAGGGCTGGCGGATGTTTAGTAAGTCCGATCGCGCCATAGTGATCACAGTGCAGCCATCAAACCTACCAGTGACTGGCTAACGCTTGAATGGTGGATCTTGCCTCGGCTAAACTCTGATCTCTGAGATCTGTTCTCAGACCGTTTGCATTGATGAACTGAATCTCTGTAAAGCCGATGAACCCGAACACGGTTCGCAGATACGGCTCTTGAAAATCTGAAGGCGCAAAGGCTGAACCAGGACGAAAATCGCTGCCGCGTGCAGTGATAAACAATAGCTTCTTGCCAGTCACCAAACCTTTGAAGGCACCATTCTCAACCGCAAAGGTACGGCGTGGTCGAACAATATAGTCAATGTAAGACTTGAGGACGGCCGGAATCGTGAAGTTGTACATCGGAGCTGAAATGACATAGCAGTCAGCCGCCAGGAATTCATCCACCAATTGATCGGAGAGTTCAATCGCACCTGTCAATTCAGGCGTATATTGATCGGGCGCAGTAAATTTGGCAGTAATCCAGGTATCGTCAAGGTAGGGAACTGGATTGAGCGTTAAATCACGCAGTATAACGGTTGCTTCAGGATGGTAAAGACTCCATTTATCGATGAATTCCTGTGTCAGTGTGCGAGAATGAGAGTGTGCGTAGCGTGGGCTGGAAGCAATATGCAGCAGGCGTGTCATAAATAAACTCCATTGAAGGTATGTGTCAAGAAACAGAATGAATGCACTAAGACGCTTTGCGAATTCGCAGTAGCGTGATGGCGATAAGAATCAACACACCACCCAACATTTGCAAAATGGTGAGTTGTTGTCCAAACCAGATCCAGGCAATTCCGGCGGCAATCACAGGTTCGATCGTGGCGACGATCGCCGCTCGTTCTGCCTGCAAATGTTTCATGCCCCACAGGTAGAGCAAGTAAGGCAATAGACTCCCGGCAATGCCCATATACACTACTTTTGGCAGCGTTTGTGACTCCAATAAGGTGACTGGAAACCCGTGGAATAGGAAGTAACCAATCCAGAGTAAACTGGCGACCCAGAACGTCTTTAGGAGTGAAGTTGTGGCACTATAGGTGGTGCTGATTTGTTCACTCAATAGGGTGTAAGCCGCAAACAACAGGGCAGTGCTTAAGCCCACACTCACTCCAAACCAATTGAACGCCGCCAAATTCCCGGCTAGTAATTGCGATACCAGCGCTACACCAATCACGGATAGACCGAGGGCGATCAAAACTTTAGTTGAGGGCAAGCGTCGTGAAACGATCGCCGTCCATAGCACAACCAATACTGGAGACGTGAAGATCAGCACGATCGCCACCGCAACCGGTAGTCGCGCGATCGCAAGGTAATCTGCCGCCACAAACAAGACAAACAAGATACCAAGCACAAACTGAGATGGACGAACCGACAAACGAGGAAGCCCTTCGCGCAAGGTTTGCACCAGAATCAGGGCTACGGTTGCAATTAAGGTTGCAATACCCGCTAAATCAAAGGCATTGATACCGACTTGAAACAAACTACTGGCAACATTGGCGGCAACTGCCCACAAGGTTGAAGCCGTGATGACCGCAAGTAGCCCAAGGGAAGCACGCATCGAAGGAGCCTGTTGCATTGTTTTCTGTGCCAACATATGCCGTTTCCTGTGAAGTGATGGAAATGTGGATTGCGGTGAGCAGTTTTCCTGAATAGATGGGTTTTGTGAATGCTCCAGGATTGCTGCTCACAACTAAATTCGTTCACTGTGTTGTATCAGCCACCATGACCGTAAATCTGTACGCGACCATAACCTAAAAACAGCCCGTTGCTTTGATCACCCACCGGATAAGCGGTGATACCATACAGGTAAACACCTTCTAACGTTGGAGTGCGATCGGCTTTGAGCGTAACGGTTACGGTTTCGCCAGGTTGAATTGGTTGCTCAAACGCGATCGTCGTGTCTGTTTCACTAGCACCCCCAATACTGGCGAGCGGAATGTTTGCTCCATTGGCGGCAATGGCTCGACTTTCATTGGGATTAAATGCCACCGTGCCCAGCCCCGGTTCTTGACGGATGGTGACGGCGTGTAGCGATGCACCGGCATCTTGAGGCACCGTAATAGTGAATTCATAGGTTGCTCCACCTACATACGTCGCAGTAATGGCACTCGTCGTGGTTCGCACCAAACGTGGAACATGGTCAAAAAAGAGTCGTCCATCGGAGTGCTGTCCCGCAACGGCAAGCGATGCTGAGAGCGAAACGAACGCCACTGTCGCTGCCATTGCTTGAGCAAGACGAGCGGTGTAAAACGAGCGCCGTAAAGCAGAAGTATTAAACATGATTGGCTCTCCTTCGAGATTTGTTTGTGCTTTGATAGTTGCAAAAGCAACTAAAATAAGAATAACACATATAGTTGCATTTGAAACTATATGTTTTGGATCATTTGCAGATGCAACTATTTTTTGGCATAGTAAGGTTATGAAAAAACTGGATGACCTTCGCAATTCCACCTGGCGGTTATTTCTCACCGCTCATATCAAACTGCTCGATCGTATAGAGGGGAAACTCAAGGAGGCAGATTTACCTCCATTAGAGTGGTATGACGTACTGTGGGCGCTTAAAGAAGCTCCAGATCACCGATTGCGGCTCAGTGAGCTGGCTGATAAAGCCCTGTTGAGCCGTAGTAATTTGACACGGTTAGTCGATCGGCTCGAAGCGGCTGAACTGTTGCAGCGCGAACGCTGTCCGAGCGATCGACGGGGCGCGTTTGCTGTATTGACCGAAGCAGGATTGGCGATGCAGCAGGCAATGTGGATAATATACGCTCAAGGTATCTCTCAGTACTTTGGTCGTTATTTAAGTGATACCGATGCAGAAGCGCTTATGCAAGCCTTTTCAACCATGCTAGCAGCAGTTAACAATTCTGAGAGTTCTGACTCATCAGGCTGAGTCTCTAACCAATGAAAGATCTGATTTAACTGCTCAATGGAGACAATACCAAACTGCCACAACAACATTGGGATAGAAGTTACCGTTTGTTGATGATGACGCAGAACCAACTGAATATCAGTTGTTGTAACCGAGAATTCCTGCTGACAGAATTGCAGAAGATTGGTGTCGTGTTGAGTGAGCTTCATATTCAGCGCCATAAGCTGTGAGAGTATCTTGCCTGAGCGTCAGGAACCGTACAAGCATCGCTGGAGCGTTTGCTTATAAAGCCAATCACCGGATGTAACCCGTGGTGGGAGTGCAGGGCAATAACCTGGATAGGAATCATCTTGTACTCGATTGGAAGGCTGTTTAGCAGTTGGTTTAGAGCAGCGATCAATTTTAAGTTGCTTTACAGCATCAGTAGAGAGGCAGTTGCTTGGTTTGGTGGAATTAGGGGTGGATGAATCAGATGGATAGTTTGGTTGTGGACTTTCGGAAGTCTTAAGAGTACGTGGCGGACCGCTGGTAATCGACATATTGGTTAAGGGAGCAGCGATCGCTGCGAGAGGCAGCATGAAAGCCATTGTCAGCATCAATGTCGCTGAAGAGAGTAAATATTTCACTGAAGTCTCCTTGATTGTGTAAGAAATAGATTTGAGTTAAGCAATTGAAGTAGTAGCAAACCACTCTTCAAACTTGAGCAGGAGAAAATGTGGACTGTCTATGCTCAAGGCATCGCTACCTACTTTGGTCGTCATTTGAGTGACACCGATAACGCAGTGTTCAAGCACGCCTTGTCCACGATGCTGGCAGCCGCTGATGCTGAACGTCCCAATGCATGACCTTGAGCGAACGGAAATCAGGAAGGGGAATAAAAAAATCTACTGCTGTCCTTTACCTCCTCTTCCAGGCAGAACTTCCTCAAAAAAGTTCACCATTCGTTGCCACGATCGCGCCTCTGCCTGGGGATTCAGTCCTGCTTCGGGCATGGTGCCGATCGCGCCTTCGCCTGTGAAACTGTGTTTGGCATCGCTGTAGATATCCACTTCCCAGTTAGCGTTGACCGATCGCATTTCCTCTCGAAAGCCGATCAGCTTCTCAAAGGGCACGATCGGATCAGCATCGCCATGCAAAACGAGAATTTTCGCCTGCATGACACCCGGTTGGGCAGGCAGGGGTGTATCCAGTTCGCCATGAAAACTGACTACCCCTTGCAACGGTGCGCCGCTACGAGCCAGTTCCAACACGGCACAGCCACCGAAGCAATAGCCCATTGCCGCAATCTGACTGGTGTTGCATTCTGGCTGTTGCTGCAAGGCTTCCAATCCGGCTTTGAGGCGGGTGCGGAAGTGATGGCGATCGCTCATAAACGGCTGCACGATCGTCTGAGGAGTTTGAGGTGGAGCCGGACGAACGCCTGCCCCAAACACATCAAGCACAAAAGCGGCGTAGCCTAAAGCCGCGAGGCGATCGACGCGTTGCTGCATACTTTCCGTGATGCTCAGCCAGGTTGGGGCAATTAGAATACCTGGGGCAATGTCACGGTTTTGCGGTGGGGCAAAATAGCCTTCGAGCAATTGCTCACCATCAGCATAAGGAATGAAATGTCCCATAATGTTCTCCTGAATGTCTGTTCTGATTACCCTCCTGTGTGAATCATGGTGCAATTTTGCTGCACAACAATTCACACTCTAAAAAAGCAGTTCAATGTCCAAAGAAGGAAACCAGCGTCGGTTTTTCAGAAATGGTAAGCCAGCGCCATTGGGTATATTCGTCCCAGTTCACATGGCTGCCGTAGCGTCCGCCGTTCCCGGATAGTTTCACGCCACCAAAGGGGACATAAGCGCTGTCATCGGTGGAGCGATCGTTGATATGAATCATCCCGGTTTGCAGTTGTTCGGCGACCCGCGTTGCCCGCACCTGAGAGCCAAACACCGCTCCCGATAAGCCATAGGCGGTATCGTTTGCCAGTCGAACGGCTTCATCGTCGGTATCGAATGCTGTGATCGCCGCGATTGGGCCAAAAATTTCTTCATTCCAGGCGATCATGCCAGGTTTCACACCGCTCAGGATGGTGGGATGGAAGAAGGGACCGCTCGCCTTGCCGCCCAGATGCAACGTTGCACCTTTTGCCACCGCATCGTTAACGATTTCCTCCTGACGATGCACCATTTCCGGCTGAATCATCGGACCGTAAAACGCATCGGGATTGGCAACCGGATCATCCACAACCAGTTTGCTGGCGGTTTCCACAAAGCGTCGAATGTAGTCATCCACCAAACTGCGATGCACGAGATGTCGCCCTGCCGTCATGCAGGACTGTCCGCCAAAGTAAAACGTGCTAAACACCGCTGTGGAGACCGTTGCTTCAATATCTTCAATATCTTCCAGCACCACAAAGGGATTCTTGCCACTGCCGCTGATGGAAACTTTTTTGAGCGATCGACTGGCGGTTTCGGCAATCCGTTGTCCCGTCGATGAGGAACCTGTGAAATGGATCATCGAGATATTGGGATCGGTCTCAAACGCCTCTGCCTCCTTACCTCTAGCAGGAATGACATGCAGCAATCCAGGCGGCAATCCTGCTTCTTCAAAGATGCGGGCGAACATAAAACCACCGCAGGCGATCGAGGCAGGATGGGGTTTAACAATGACGGCATTTCCTGTCGCCAGAGCAGGCGCAATCACCCGTGCTGCCAACAAGAGCGGCACATTGGAAGGAGTCAACGCTGCCACAACCCCATAGGGCACCCGCACCGCATAGCTTTTGCGATTGGCGCGATCGGCAAGCAATGCCCCAAAGTGTTGGGTGGGATAGGAAGCCGCCTCCAGAAATTCATCGGAGCAGAACGTGATTTCAAACATTGCCTTCGAGCGCGTTGCTCCAATTTCCCGCATTGTCACATCGCAGATTTCATCGGCATATTTGTGTAGCAGCGCATCAGCCCGAATCAGGAGCGATCGCTTTTCTTCCGGTGGCACCAGCACCCATTTTTTCTGCGCTTCGGCTGCAATTTCTGCCGCTTCTGCAATGATGGCAGCCGAACCTAGTGCCGCCTGTCCTAAGATTTTTCCGGTTGCGGGAGCCACAACATTTGTGGTTTGAATGCCGTCTCTCCAGCCGTTGCTGTAGAGTTTACCGTTCATTTCTGCCCAGTTGAACAGTTGTGTTTTTGTCAATTCAGCAACCATTGTTTATTCTCCTGTTTCGATGCGTGTAATTTTTGAGGAAGAGGGGAAGAGGTAATTGCCTGGTTTTCATTCCCCCTTACTTACAACTGCCTTTTCCCTGCCCGAAACCCTTCCAATCGCCGTGCTACAACATCCCAATCCACGACGTGCCAAAACGCCTCTAGATAATCCGCCCGTCGATTGTGGTATTTGAGATAGTAGGCGTGTTCCCACACATCGCAGCACAGCAGTCCGGGCAAGCCTTCTAGCAGCACACTGTCTTGATTCGCAGTGGTATGGATTTTGAGTTTGCTACCGTCTTTCGGATCAACCACGAGAAAGACCCAGCCTGAGCCAAACAGCTTTAGTCCTGCGGCATGGAATTGAGTTTTGAAGTTGTCAAACGATTCAAAGGCTTGAGCGATCGCCTCCCCCAATACCCCTTCAGGTGTAGTCGCAGGACCTGGTTTCAAGATCTTCCAGAAGAACTGATGGTTTGCATGTCCACCGCCCTGATTGCGAACCGTGGCGCGAATGCTCTCTGGAACTTGATCAAGCTGTCGCAAAATATCTTCGATCGACATTTGATGCAACTGTGGATAATCCTTGATCGCCGCATTCAAATTATTGATGTAGGTCTGGTGATGCAATTGATGATGCACCTGCATCGTTTCGGCATCAATGAACGGTTCAAGCGCATCATAGGCAAACCGCAACGCAGGCAAGGGAAAAGGATAGACAGGAGCCGTATTGGAAGCCGTTTGTTCTAAGGTTAAATTGGTCATGGGAGTAATCCTGATTAAGCCGCTACTGGAACTTTGTGAGATTGTTTTGCTAAATAATCCAGATGCGCCGCAATAAACCCAAAGTTGGGTAAGCGATTGGCATACAGCTTTCCTAATGGAACGCCGTAACTACTCGACCAGTCTGCCAAGAGTTCCGCGATCACCATATTCGTATTGGCAATTTTCACGCCTGCCTGACTCATGCGAAACATGGATGCATACATGGCTTGTTGATTGACGGTACCAGAGGCATCCATCACTGCATAGACATCAAAACCATCTCTAACCGCCCCGATCGCGGGAAAGGTTAAACATACATCGGTTGTGACTCCAGCCATGATCAGCTTCTTGCGCCCCGTTTGCTGCACCGCCTGCAAAAAGTTGGGGTCATCCCAAGCATTGATGATGACGCGATCGATGACGGGCACATCGGGTAAAACGTCCAGCAGTTCTGGAAATAACGGCCCGTTCGCACCATTGGGATTGCTAGTCGTCAAAACTGCCGGGAGGTCAAAAATTTTAGCGGCTTCTGCCAGCCACAACGCCTGATTCTTGAGATGTAAGGCATCAAGATCCGTAATGCCAAAATTCATGGTGCCAACCTGATGGTCAATCAGCAACATCGCTGCATTCGCTGGCGTTAATCGTTCAAAAAGGCTGTTCGTTGTCATTGAATTTCCACCTTCTAGACTTTCAGATTATTAGGCAAGCAAAGATCGTACAAACTACAGCTAGTATTCAGTTCTCACTCGCTTTCTGCTAGAGAAGATCAACCCGTTAAACCAGAACTTAAGATGCTTATTCTGAAACAATTTGCGCGATCGCATCCAACAAACTCCTTAAATCCCAACTGCTCTGATGGCGAACACCGTTAATAAAGAAAGTCGGTGTTGTCGTCACACCACTATTGATGCCACTTTCAATCTCTGCTTGAATCTGCGCGGCGTGAACGTTTCCAGTCACATTCTGCAAAAACTGAGAAACCTCTAAACCGATCTCGATCGCGCACTCAAATAATTTTGCGTCCGTTAAGGCAGCTTGGTGGGCAAACAAACAGTCGTGCATCTCCCAGAACTTACCTTGAGCCGCTGCCGCTTTTGCCGCTTCTGCCGCCTTCTGCGCCTGTGGATGCATCTCATTGAGCGGAAAATGACGAAACACAAAGCACAGGCGATCGCCCAATTGCCGTTGTAGTGCCTGAACAATTGGATAAGCCTGAGCGCAGTAGGGACATTGATAATCACCATATTCCACTAACACAATTGCCGCATTGAGTGCCCCTTGCCTGTGGTCTCGTTCTGCGATCGCAGGCATGAGCAGAGTACGATCAGATGTTGGTTTCATGGCATAAAGGACATCTACGATAGCGCGATCGCTTTAAGAACACTCAGTCGTCTTATTGTGTCGTTGAGTGGTGGCGGAACCTTGAAGTAACGCTGACTTTTAAGCTAGTTGCAATGACAATCGCAGTTGGTTGGTATGCTCCAAATATTGAATTTGTCATAGACTTTTGCCAGGGAAGATGAGCAAGTTAACCGACAAGTTAGCCACGAACTTAAACTGTCCGTATCTTGCCAACTTCAAGGAAACGCAATTAAGCAAGCTGGGTGGCGCTACTTCGTAACGGCTCAAGAAAAACCTGATGGACGAGTTCAGCCATTTGTCGTTCAATGCCCCGTCGTTCAGTAGAGTTTGTAGTTCCATCAGAGGATGCTTTAAAGGTTAGCGAAGCCGTAAAAAAGCTCACTCAGTGTAAGCTGCGAATGGATAAGTAGCTAGTAGGCTACGGCGTAAGTACGAATATCATCTAGGCGGCTAGAGCTTTGCTCTTATAAATCCACTGAAACGGTTTTGCCATCGTGCGGTTGAAGTAAGCGATGAACTTAGGCATACGGTTCTTTAAATCAGCTTGACTGAGGACGTTACCTCGTCTGAGTAACTTAGCCATCAAGATGCCAAACCAAATTTCAATTTGATTGAGCTAGCAGGTGCTCTTACCAGCATTACAACCTTCGACACCAAGATAGAAAAGCTGTTTGAATTCCATCCCGATGCTGAGTTATTTGCCGCACTACCAGGAGCAGGACCCCATTTAGCACCCAGGCTTCTAGTTGCCTTTGGGGAAGAACGCGATCGCTACCAAACTGCTCAAGACCTGTTGCGCTTTGCCGGAATTGCTCCGATGAAAGAGAGTAGTGGACAGAAGTCGTGGGTGCATTGGCGCTGGAGTTGTCCCAAGTTTCTTCGACAGACCTTTGTGCACTGGGCATTGCAAACTCGCAAACACTCATTCTGGGCAGACGCATTTTATCAGATGCAACGACAGAAGGGGAAAACGCACCAAGCAGCAATTCGGGCTTTGGCCTTCAAGTGGATTCGGATTGTCTTCCGCTGCTGGCAGAATAGACAGCCCTATAATGAAGTGAAATATTTGATGGCTTTGAAGCGCAAGGGTTCAGCATTAGTAAAGAATTTAGCACTTGCAGAAGCATCAAAATAAGAATTACGGCAGAGAACAGTAGAAGTAATGAATTAGCATCTAGAGAAAACAGAATTGAGGCTTATCTTGCTTAATTCTGTTTCATTCTGCGATGAATTCTCTCAGATCAGAGAGGAAACCAAAAGAGAGAAGTGTGAGAACAAACCTGACACAGTTATCTTGACTTCGACCGACTCAGGGCATATTTGTTAGCACGACGTGCTAAGTCTACAACTCTACTGCTTCGGCGCGGAACTGCTCAATTGCGATCGCAAAGGCAACAATCGCATTTTTTACCTCACTCGAAACCTCTGAGTCGGCAACAATTTCCCCTGCATCAAGTTTCTTGCCAAGCAGAGAAACAGTGATTGAGGCTTCAGGAACGATTCGTCCTGCCATTGTTGTCACAATCTCTGTGAGCGAAGCTTGAGCATGAATAGCACGTGGTGATGCATTGAATAATGCAATCGGTTTGCCCACAAACTCTTCCCCACTCACCAACCAATCCAGCGCATTCTTCAACACTCCCGGTACACCATGCGCGTATTCTGGGCAAGAAATAATCAAACCATCAGACCAGCGCAGTTGCCGTCGCAAATCTATCACTGCTGGCGGTTCCATTGGTTCAAGATCGGGATTGAAATGGGGCAAGTCGCCGAGTCTACGATACAATTTCATCTCAATATTGGCCGGAGACAATGCGATGGCGGCTTGAAGTAAGGCAGTGTTAGATGAAACCTCACGGAGACTTCCTGAGATGGCAAGAATGTGGATTGCTTGGGCTTTGCTTTTTACATCTGCAAAAATCATTGCTCTCTCGCTCCTTCCCCGTCTTGGTCAACACCTCAATTTTAATGATTGCGCGATGGCTTCTCAACTACATCCCGCCTAACCAGAACGAAATAGACTTATCCTACCGCAGATTCAATCCAGAAACTGACAGATCACGCTCAAATTTCGCCCTAACGACTGAAACGAAGTCGAGCCAACGGTCGCGCTCGCCGGACGCAGAGAAACTTTACAACCACCGACCATA
The DNA here is from genome assembly GCF_059505485.1 of Stenomitos rutilans. NCBI lineage: Bacteria > Bacillati > Cyanobacteriota > Cyanophyceae > Leptolyngbyales > Leptolyngbyaceae > Stenomitos > Stenomitos rutilans. The sequence goes on along the minus strand of NZ_JCACKR010000041.1, from coordinate 29,047 downwards.
TTGATACGTTCCAGTGCAGCGGGACTTATTGTTATACCGCCGTAAGCCTCTCAGCTATCGGCGCTGACTTGGGCTTTTGCTTTGGTTGGTCGTCTTCCCCAAGGCTTTAAAACCGAAATTCCAATAATGACAACAAGGAAAAGAACCAGAATAATCGTTCCAAGCAACACCCCTCTAGCATCAAACCCATAGATTGAGTTGTCAAGAGCTTGCAATCCCTCCTGCCCGGATAGTTTAGCAGCAGCATTGCCCCACGGAAATAACCAGAATGTACCGAAAACTACTAACCCAGTTGTCAGTACCCACTTTGTAATCACCCAGTAAAACTTGACAAATCCGTAATTTGTCACCCAACAAAGAAAGGTCGCTGTCATAACCGAACCGATCGCCGAAGGAATCACAAGCCAGTCATCAAGCAAAGTGATTGCAGAATCAAGCGTGTGCAACACCTCTGCATTGGTTGAATTGGTATTTCTCAGCGATAGAAGAAACATACTCAGGACGGTTCCTGTCCACAGCGCAGCAAAACCGATATGCGCTGACAGTAGCCAGTTTTTCTGATTAATACTCAGTTTCGGCATTTTTCCTCCTAAATTGATGGTTGCAATCTAAAGCAGCAGAGATTTGAGCTTGCACTGACTTGGAGTTACACAAGAAAAACTAAATGTATTAATAGTCAATATATTAAGTAACTCTCAAAAGATCAACCCCAAAGGTCTGCGATCACTAGAGAAGATTCTCAACAATTTGATCGAGGAGCTGCAAAACGGCTTTTTGCTCTACCTCAGAAATATTGTTTGTTGCCCGCTTAATTGTCTCTGCGCCAAGTGGTGGTAGCGCCCTCATCAGCTTTTTCCCTTCATCTGTGAGCCAAACCCGAACAATTCGGCGATCGGCAGAGTCGCGTTCTCGATAGACAAGATCCCGATCCTCCATCCGATCCACAACCCCAGTGAGGGTTGCACCTAACTGCTTCAGTTTGTCTGCAATTCCTGTCGTTGAAAGACCGTCCTCTTCCCACAGACAGCATAAAACCAGATAGTGGAATGGGGTTAAACCGTAGGGTTCAAGCCGCTCGAGGAAATCACGGTACATCAGTTGGGAGGCAAGTTTGAGCTTGTATCCCAAGTTGTAAGGAGCAAGAGCATACCACCACTGCTGGAGAAAATCAGCATCAGAGGAAGAGTTGGACATTTGACGAGGGGTTGAGTGCTCAACCAAATAGTTAATACGTTAACTATCTCACAACGCTCACCGAATCAACTGTTTCAACCCGAAACTCAAGCGGTATAACATTCTGGTTGAGCGACAGCAGATCGACCACAACGATAGACGAAAAGGCTCTCAACTGTCCGCTCCAACCGGATTGTGTACGCCCAGCATGGGCGTGAACTCATGGGGTGAAAGTCCCCTGTAGTGGAACCAACGGCCAAATGAACCTAAAAGTTCCGAGTGACGATAACCACTAGCTTGAGGCAAGGGCATTCTCGCGAGGGAGTGTTTGGAGGAAGCCAGCGGCCAACCGACGAGCCGACGAATAGAAACGTCATAGAAGGCGAAGACCCCTGGGTGAGTTGGCACAACACAACGAAACCCTTGGTTCAAGGGGCATCGTAAATGACGCGGTTGCGGCGGAACAGATCACGTTCTTATCTGGGAATGTCCCAATTGCTTCGCGTTCATGTACAGCTGAACCTGTTGAAATGTCACTGGTGCTGGCACTAAATCGTTCTCAAGGAATCAGTGAACGAGTTCTAGTGTCTTTGCTTATCTTGATTTCGCTTCACTTGAATGAGATGAGTTACTTGCCTTAGTCCGGCTCTCTCAGTCCGGCTTTTGTTCACTCTAATGCACGACTACATCGTGTTCTCTGGAGCGGTCTATGTAATTGTCTTGGTGGTCTATCTAATCGTCACTCAACAGACGTTGGTGATTTGTCCGCCTGCACTCACACCAAAGCCCAGCGTTGCTAAATGAGGTAGGATAATCAGCCCTTGCTCATACATTGGCTTGGTCGGAATAAAGCGCGATAACTCAAACAAGGTCATGCTGCCCGCCCACAAAAGAATTAAGGCAGCGTGAGCCACATGAGCACCGAGCAGTTTACCCGACAAATTAGTCAAACGAAAGTTACCGGCCCACCAGCCAACTTTGGGAATTTGTTGCTGATAAGGACTTTCAGTAATCACTGCTGTCATTGATTGATCTCCTTGAAGAAACTTCAAAACAGTACTGAATTCAGTGTTCTCCGCTCTGACTGTGAGAAGATTTCTAAGAGAGTTGTTAGCTCTTAGTTGTTAGATAACTGCTTCTAACTACTAAAAACTAACCACCAAAAACTGTTCAAACGGGTTGTGGTAGCACTGCTGCGTCATTAATCCGACCTTTGCGGAAGTCAAACCCGCGTGCCCGTAACGCGTGCCAGATGTGCCCTTGCAGGAAGAAGAACGCTAACCAGAAATGTGCATTTGCCAACCACGATCGTGCGCTTAAGAAATCAGGATCAGGCGAGGCAAAGTAGGGAATAATGTTTTGCCGAATCACCAGCGTCGGACCATAAAATACTTCGGGATATACAGTGGTATTGACTGAGACGAACAATGTTGCAATAAAGCCCATCAGCGCCAGCGCCCCCAGACTGTAAGACAAATACGCTTCTCCAGACCAGACAAACAGAGGATGCGTCCATGCAAACGGTTTAGTTGCGATATGGAACAGCCCTCCGCCAATCAGCAACAAGCCCACCCAAATATGACCACCCACCACATCTTCCAGACTGTTCACTCCTGCAATCCAGAATTTACCGATAGCACCAAAAAGGTAGCCAAAAATGATGGCGGGATTGAGGGTAGGATTCGTGATCACCCGCACGTTTTCAACGACCGGATCATACAAGCCACCAAAGAACATGGCTTTCGCAACCAGCAGAAACGCTCCCACGCCCAGCAACACCAGATGAGTGCCTAAGATGGTTGTCATCTTGTTCGTATCTGCCCAGTCGTAACCAAAAAATTGAAACTTGGGTTCCAACTTCTCTGGACCACGCAGCGAATGAAAAATGCCACCAAAGCCTAAAAATGCCGATGAAATCAGATGCAAGGCTCCAATCACAAAGTAGGGGTAAGTGCTGACAATAGTCCCCCCTGCTCCTACGCCCCAACCTTGCGCCGCCAAGTGAGGCAATAGAATTAATCCCTGCTCATACATTGGCTGTTGCGGATTGAAATGACCTAACTCAAACAACGTCATTGCTCCTGCCCACAGCACAATCAATCCAGCATGAGCGACATGAGCACCTAATAACCTGCCAGAAAGATTGGTTAATCGAGCATTACCTGCCCACCAAGGAACAGCTTCCAGCGGTTGATCGGTAGTTCTGACCATACACTGTTCTCCTGAATTAAGTTGTCAAAAACTTCAATTTATTGAGAATACTACTCAATTAAACTCAAGGGCATCGTAGCACACTTATTGGGAGGGATTTCTAATAAGCTACGGTTAAGAAATGTAAAAAAAAGGAATTGGCAAAAGCCAGAGACACCTTAATAGCTGCTTAGCTACTGCGATCGCCCAATTTCAATACAGTTCAGCAGTGCGCTTTACGCTAAGCACGCTTGCTTTCTGTCTCTAATCAGGTAATTTATATAGATGCTATTTATTCTCATCAAGTTAGCAATTCAGCTATTTTGCTTGAGAACTCACCTGAATCAGCTTCATGACCATCAGCATCTCGCGCAATTACTTCTGGGATATCTTTTTAAAGATGAACCGACCAAACAGAAAGAAACATCGACGTGTTACTGGGTAAGGTTGCAATGCTATAGAGTGTGATTGGCAGGTTGTAGAGTTCGATGACTCATCTTCAACGAATTAGCGCGACTCATCTTACTTTCACTGAAAACTCAGTGCCTGCTTTGAGCGCCAACGTTGCTGATCGATAACCATTGACAGGATCTTGCAAAAACTCAACGTAGGGTTTCAGGTCATCCTTGAACGTTCCCACGTTATCAGACACAACAATGCCCCCCGGTCGAATAAATGGATCGAGGAGCTTGAGTACGTCGATCGCCAGATGAATCCATCCATCCATCAGCACTAAATCAATCGGCTGATTCAAGTGCTGGAGCGTTTCCAGGGCATTGCCTTCACGAATTTCAACGTAGGTTTCCAACTCGGCATCAGCAATGTTTTTTCTGGCTTGAATGACTTTTTCAGGCACCATTTCAGTACCAATCACTACGCCGCCGCCATTATCTCTTACAGCAGTTGCTAGATAGATGGTTGAAATGCCAAACGAGGTGCCATACTCAACAATAGCTTTGGCATTGAGCGATCGCGCCAATAAATACAAAAACTCGCCTTGATCGCGCTCAATGGGAATATATTTATCACGATAAAATTCGGTTTTGGTTTGATCCCACTGAATGCCTTTACCCAAAAATAAGCCAGGTAGCTTGGGTAAATAATGCCAAAGTAACGCACCAACTTGTCGATCGGCTTCTTCATACAGGCGATCTAATACTGCTTCAATCGTTGGGTCGTTAAGAATGCTTGCTCTAGAATCTTTACGCATGACAGTCCTGATTATTTCATAATGAATATGCCAGCTTCTTTGGAAGTTTACGTCACTTTGAGCGGCTTAACTCCCTCTACGAGCGCCACTAAATCCCCACTTGCGGTTGAAACCCGAAAGTTTCCATCGGTCGCTGCAAATTTGTATTGAGCGGGTTTCCCTGCTAGTTCAAGAGCGTCTTTACCCTTCGTGAAGTTTTGAATACGGGCATAATCGGCACCGCCTTTGGCCCAAATCCTTTGATGGTGTCGTTTCCTGGCGTGTCGGTGAAGAAGCCTTCAATCGCTTCTCCCTGAGCGTTCTTCGCAGATTTACCCACTTTTTCGTAATGCTCCAGTGCTGACTTATACTTTCCAGCTTTGATCTGCTTGGCAACATCAGGATTGGCTAAGAGATAAATCTCTGCATTGAAGCTTGTGGCTGGAGGCGTTTCCTGATTGGTAGAAACATTGGATGGCGCTGTAGTAGGAGTCAACTGATTCGCGGTCGGTGTGGAAGCCTGTTGACAGGCAGTGGCGATCGCACCACTCACGACTAGCAAAAGATTCAGTAAGACTCGGTTCATATCAATTCCTCGAATAAACGAAACAACAAAAGTCTGGACAAGTGATAGCGGCAACACTAAAACTCCACCGAAAAGGAGCCAATCACGGTTAACGGTGCACCAGGTTCAATGCCACTGGTACGACTGCCAGAGTTGGAAGCCACGAAGTAGTCAATATCAAACAGGTTTTTGATGTTGATGGCTAGGCGGTAGTTATTTCGACGGTAAAAGATGGCGGCATTGGTGACAAAGTAATCGCCCAACCGATAGGTGTTGTTTAAATCGCCCTCGCGGTTGCTGACATAGTTAAACCCAAACCCAACGCCCAATCCCTGTAAATCGCCCCGCTGAATCGTGTAGGTTGTCCACAAGCTGGCGTTATTTTTGGGCACACCCACTAGACGATTACCAATGGGAATCGCAGAATCTTGGGTGACTTCCGCATCGGTATAGGCATAAGCGGCAATGATATTCCAACCGGGCAGAATCTCTCCTGACAAATCGAATTCAACGCCGCGACTACGTTGTTCTCCAGTGGCGATCGAAAAATCGGGATTCACTGGATCAGTCGTTGCCACATTCTGTTTGGTGATGTTGTAGTACGCTAACGTGGCAAACAACTTGCTTCTCAGCAATTCAGCCTTAACCCCAAATTCGTAGCCTCGCCCCCGTTCCGGTTCTAGAAAAGCGCCACTGACCGTCGTACCAGAGTTGGGATTGAACGATCGCGAGTAGCTACCGTAGAGCGAAATTTCGGGAATGGGTTGATACACTAGACCCACTCTAGGAGTCACCGCGTCATTATTTTGAGTCGATTCAGAATTGATGGGATTAAAGAAGTTAGGATCGCGTTGCCTAATTTGTTTCACCGTGTCATAGCGCACGCCTGCCAGAAGTTTTACATTGTCGAGTAAGGCGACCTGATCTTGCAGGTAAAGCCCTAACCTGTTTTGTGAGGTCAGATCATCAATCACGACAGGTAGAATTGCCAAGTCAGGTCTGGGATTGGCTCCATAAATCGGATCAAAAAGATTGATAACGGTGGGTGGTGAAAAATCTGATAGTCCAAAAAACCGCTCGGTTTGGCGACTCAGATCAACGCCAAATAGCAGGGTATGAGCGATAGAGCCTGTGGTAAATCTACCTGTGACATTGGTCTGAAGGGCATAGGTGCGAAAATCTAAATCGCGTGTTGTAAAGAAGCGGGATAAGTCTCCTGTTGCCTCGTTAAAAGCAGCGGGAAAATAGAAATCGGAGATAAACCGCTGTTGGAAGAATCGGAAAGCGTTGTTGATTTTCCAGTTGTCGTTGAAACGATGCTCGAAGTTATAACCAACATTGAAAAACCGCTGTTCACTTTTGTCAGCCGATTCGTTAGTGATGCGATCGCGCGGCACTCTAACAACTCCCGTACCAAAGGCAACCAAACCCGCATCTAACGGTCGCTTGTCGTTGATGTAGCCTAACTCAAAGGTGATGTCGGTGCGATCGCCAATCTTCCAGGTTAAACTGGGCGAAACGAATGTTCGCTGATTGTTCTGGTCATATCCGCGAAAGCCATCTTCGTTTTGAAACAGTGCATTCAAGCGGTAAAGCAGATTGCCATTTGCTGTAATGGGACCAGAAAAATCAATCCGGGGTCGAACAAAGCCGCGACTGCCAACCTGGAGTTCAGCTTCATAGAACGGGTTTGATAACGGCTTTTTGCTCACCACATTGATCGCGCCACCGGGTTGAATTTCACCATACAGGATAGAAGCTGGACCCTTAAGGACTTCAATCCGTTCCAAGTTTGCCGTTTCAGGAATGGATTGAAAAAAGTCGTACTGCCGAAACCCATCGCGTAAGATTGGCGCACCCGAAAACCCGCGAATGGTAAAATCTGTGAAGCCTCCCGCAAAGTTGGTCGCTGTCACCCCACTGACGTTACGAAGCGCTTCATCCAAGCGAGTCACCTGCTGTTCCCGGATAATCTGCTGTGGAATGACCTGAATGGCTTGCGGCACATCGCGTAACGGCGTATCGGTACGTGTACCAGCCGTTGCATTCGGCACAAAATATCCTCGCTGCCCAGTGCCCGTCACCACCAGTTCCTCATCCGGTGTTTGACCTTCTGGATTAAGGCTGTATGCCAGTCCTCCGGTTTTCAGCGTTACATCTGAGGTGGGCAATCCAGCTTTTCCAGCTACATTGATTTGAATAGTAGTGGCATTGACTTGAGTGACGATGACGTTGGTGATGTCGCCTGTGGGATTATCTGCGCGGAAATCATTCCCAGTGGGTAAGGACAGTACTGCGTTGGAGATACTGGCGGTTAGCGCGTTCCCTTCAGAGGTGAATTTAGTGGCATCTACTTGTAACGCTTGATTATTAAGTGTGTCTAAAACAATTTCCAATCCCGTTGATGTGGGATTCAAACGCACACTCGTAATTTGTACAGTTGCTTGAGTGGTTGTCTGCTCAATTTGACTGATCCAATCGTTGACGGTAGTTGCCGATCGCGGTAAATCACGAATACGAGTAATATCTGATCCCGATTTAGCTATATTGGTGCCTTCGTTTCCTTGAACCGATTGCATGGTTAATGGAGCGAAGATAGTAAGCCACAACAGGGAATGAATAAACCAAACAGTTTTCACAATGAATCCTCGCACACAAGTGAATAGGATATTGGTCAGTTAGGCCAGTAGACTAGAGAGAAGATGGCATTGAAGCATTGCACCCAAACGTTTTAAGGAAGGGGATTAACCTGAGCTTGCTGCGCGATTTGTAACTCTGCGTTGCGTCTTGCTAATAGTCCGCGTCTACGTTTCCAGGTGATTAAGCCCGTGATCAATAGAATGGTAGGCATTAAACCCATAAAGACGTAGAGAACCCGCGTTGCCAGCCCACCAAAGGTACCGAAGTGTAGATCAGCGATCGTTATAATTACCTTGAAAAACCCTTCTGGCTTCACGACTCTGTTGGTCTGCAACACCTTGCCGCTGGCGCGATCGATCTCCACGCTGCTGAGGTCAAAGCGCCCGGTTTCTTGATTCGGTAGTTTTTTATGGATGGAAACCGTCTGGGGTTCAGTTTCGAGGAATACCATCATAGTTGTCTTGCCTTCAGGTATGGCGGCGTCGGCTCTACGCAGGAGCTCACTCAAGGCAAGGGATGATGGTTGCGGTGCCGATTTTACGGCAGGTGGGGTACTTAGCGCTGGCAGCACATGCAAAGCGACAATCACAATGCCGGTTGCTGACAGAACGAGCAAAAACACGGCGGAGATTATACCTCCTACATTGTGGAGGTCAAAGCTCACTAGAGCAGTGGGTGCGTGCCAGCGAATTCTGAACCCGTTTGCCAGCCTACGCCAACCCGCCCACAAGATGATTCCGGTGAGGGCGGTTAGCAGCAGAGAGAGGCCCGCTATACCGATAACTACCATGCCTCCAGTGCCTGACAGCAGTTCCTCATGCAGACTATAAAGGAACCCGATCGGCGATCGTTCCCACACTCGTTCTCCTAGCACTGCACCTGTATAGGGGTTGACAAAGGTTTCTAGCCGATGTCCGTTGGGTTCCTTCATAGCGACCAGATAGGTTTCATCTGGTTTGCGAGGAAACATAACAAACTGCAATGGCAAACTGGGGTGAGCAGCCTGTACAGGGGTAAGAATGGTGTCGATGGAAACCTGTTCGGCTTGGGGAGTGGCTGATTGGAGCGATCGATGGAGCGCGTGATCCAGTTCCTCACGAAACACGATGCTGGCACCTGTGAGACTGCTCACAACCAGCAATAATCCCATCACAGTGCCAATGAAACCATGTAGTCGTAATGCCAGGTTGCGGAACGTCATGCGATGTTCTCTCACAAATTCAAGTTAGTTGGATTAGAAATTAAGCTTGCTCAAAAGTCATAGGACACAGAGCCAATGACGGTGAACGGTTCACCAGGATAAAGACCGGAATCTCTGGCAGTGCCAACCGCCTCAATGTAATTGGCATTCGAGAGATTTTTGAAATTCACAGCCAGTCTCAACTTGTCGCGGTGATAAAAAATAGCCGCATTCGGTGTGATATAGCTATCCACCCGGAAACTGTTAGGTAAGCCGCCCTGACGTTCGCCGACCAGGTTAAAGCCAAACCCAAAGCCCAAGCCTTTCAGGTTGCCACTCTGAATCTCATAGGTAGTCCACAAGCCCGCGCTATTGAACGGAATTCCGGCCAGACGATTACCGACAAACTCTGGGTTGGTGTCTTCTGTCACCCTGGCGTTGGTGTAGGCGTAGCTGGCAATCACATTCCATCCCGGCAGAATTTGCCCGGTGATGTCCAGTTCCACACCAGTGCTGCGCTGCTTGCCTGTGGCGATAGAAAAGAAGGAATTATTGGGATCAGTCACTGCCACTTTGCGTTTGGTAATGTCAAAATAGGTGAGCGTGGCAAAGAGTTTACGGTTTAGCAGTTCGGCTTTGATGCCCAACTCGTACCCCTCGCCGCGCTCTGATTGCAGAGGGTTTCCGCTGGATGTGGTGGCAGTGTTAGGTGAAAACGATTGGGAATAGCTGGCGTAGAGCGATAGTTCTGGGATCGGTTGATAGACAATGCCGACGCGGGGAATCAGTGCATCTTCATCTTGTGTCACGTCCGTTCCACCGGGACTAAACAACACGTCTGGGCTGGTCGTTTTGCGATGTACCGTGTCGTACCGCAAGCCTCCCAGCACAATCAGGTTATCCAACAGATAAATCTGATCCTGCAAATAAATTCCTATCCGGTTGATGTTGTCGGTTTAATCAGCCACAACGGGTAAGGAGGCGGTATTAGGTCGGGGAGTTAGCCCGTACACCGGGTTAAAAATGTCGAGGAGAAGGGGATTCACAAAGTCGCCGATCGTCACATTGGTCTGATCACTATGGTTAAAATCAACCCCAAACAGAAAAACGTGTCTCACTGATCCAGTATTGAATTTGCCCTGCACATTGGTTTGCACGGAATACGATTTTTCAGTACCATCCTGATCCGCAAAAAATCGCAGCAGCGTGCCTTGCGGTTCAATCAGCGACAAGGGCAGCGCAATCAGGTTGAAACTGTAGTCGGTCGCGATGTAACGAAAGGCATTGCGAATTTTCCAATTCTCGCTAAAGCGATGCTCTAAGTTGTAGCCAACGCTCGTGAATTTGTTGGTAATCGTGTCATCGGGTTCGTTGAACACGCGATCGCGCGGTACGGGTGCCACACCATTGCCAAAGGCAGAGATACCTCGATCGGCTGGACGCTTATCGTAGGTGTACTCCAGGGAAAGGTTCAGGTCAGTGTTTGGATCAATCTTCCAGCTTAAGGCAGGCGCAATGAAGTACCGATTTTGCTCGGTGCTGTAATCGCGGAAGGTATCGGCGTGTTGATATAGCCCATTCAACCGATAAAGCAGATTGCCATTCGCCGTCAGAGGTCCAGAAATGTCAAACCGGGGGCGCACCAGGTTGCGGCTACCCACTTGCAATTCCACTTCGTAAAATGGCTGGCTCAGTGGTTGCTTCGACACCAGGTTCACCAATCCACCGGGTTGAATATCTCCATACAAGATGGAAGCCGGACCTTTCAGCACTTCCACCCGTTCCAAATTGGCAAGCTCTGGAAACCCCTGAACGAAACTGTAGAGTCGGAAACCATCACGCAAGAGGGGCAACGTTGTGTAAGAGGCACCAAAACCACGAATGGCAAAATCACTACTGCGACCAAAGTTAGTGCCTTGGAACGTTACGCCACTGACGTTTCGCAGTACTTCTTCAATGCGAGTGGACTGCTGGGCTTCAATTACTTCTTTGGGCACCACCTGAATGGATACCGGAGTATCGCGAATCGGCGTGTCGGTACGGGTGGCGCTGGAGGCGTTAGGGGCGAAGTAGGGAGAACCGGGGCGATTTCCTGTCACCACCAATTCTTCTTCCGGTGTTTGCCCTTCTGGATTGAGGCTGTATGCCAGTCCTGCCGTTTTCAATGTCACCTCTGACTTGGGCAGTGCATCTTTCCCTGCCACATTCACCCGAATGCTGCTCGCATCCACTTGCGTCATCCGCACGCTAGTAATGTCTCCGGTAGGGTTCTCCGCGCTAAATTCCTGAGCCGATGTCAGTGACAACACCGCGTTGGGAATGTCTGCAACCAAGCTGTTACCCTCTGCGCGAAACTTTGTGGCATCTACCTGCAATGGTTTTCCATCAGCTGTTTCCAGAGTAATGTTCAAACCTGCTTCGCTACGTTCAAGGGCGACTCCTATCACTTTTACAAGTGAGACATCGGGGGTGGTTTCAACTTGAGTCAGCCACTCTTTGATGGTTTTAGCAGGCTGCTTCAAGTCGCGAAGTTTAGTCGTAGCAGTAGACGATAGTTGTGCCGTTTCATGAGCCTGCACGATTGGAACCATCAGTAAAGAGGTAGTACTGATTAAGCATAGGGAGTGAATCAACAAAAATGGCTTCATAGTAAATCCTCACACGATGAAAAATTTTGAAAAATGGGAATCGAGCTTTGGAGCTGCGATCACTGCGGACTCTGTAAAGCATCACGCTCAACGATTGGCGATCGTCTCTTCACTGACCTCAACCAATCGGATATCTTTGCGTTTGCGATACCACCACATCACAAAACCTGTTGTGAATAGAATGAGCGGCGTTAAACCAACAAGCACATACAAGATGCGCGTGGGAAGACCGCCAAACGTGCCATAGTGCAACGGAGAAAATGAATTGAGGACGACTTCCGCACGAGTCGGCTTTAAGCCATCCTGGATTCGCAGCACCTTACCGCTGAATTGATCGAGATAAATTTGTGTGCTCCCCCATTTGCTGGTTTCTTGAGGTTGTTTTTTACTTAACCATAAAGGGGCTTCAGATTTGGTGGGGAAGAATAGTCCAGTGGTAGGTGCATTGGGAACAGCCACATCGGCGCGTTGGAGCAACTCGGTCAGCGAAAGCGGCTGTTTGCCAGGGATTGGTTGGGAAACAGGATCTGGCAGTTTGGGCGTGAACGTTGCAGCGTAGATCGCCGCTTCTACTTTGGCTTCAGGCACATTCCAGGCAAAACCTGTGAAGCCAATGAAGGCAAGAAAAACAGCGGTAATAATGCCTGCAACTTTGTGAAGGTCAAAGTTAACGCGCTTGATATGACTTGCCCATTTGATCTTGAAGCCACTGATGAGTTTCCTCCATCCGGGCCATAATACAATACCCGTAAGGCTGAGAATCAAAGTAACGAGCGCCACAACACCCATGATGAAGGTGCCTGTGGCACCTGCGAGAAGTTGGTAATGCAGTTTGAATGTGAAACCAAGCCAGGTATCATCCCAAACGCGATCGCCCATCACTTTGCCAGTGTATGGATTCACAAATACTCGAAAATCCTTCTCGTCTGCATTTTCAGCCCGGAACTCATACGGCTCTCCCTCAAACATCTCAACGTAAGTGAGGTTAAATTTGGGTGTGGACGCATAGGTGGTGTTAATAGTATTAACTAGAGATTCTAGGGGAAGGCGATCGCCCACTGGCACGACACGCCCAATTTGCTTTTCCAACAAGAAGCTGTCAATCTCCTGCTCAAACACCAGAATGCTGCCAGTCACGCCAGCGATGCAGAGCAAAATTCCAGCCACTAAACCCAGCCAGCGATGTAGATGAAAGGTGACTGTGCGAATAATTTTGTGGTTCATGGTAGAAACTCAATGGAATTGCCAATCAGAATGTGTAAGAAACCGTTCCCAAAACTGTCAGTGGAGGTTGAGGTGTAATTAAAAATCCACGAGTTTTGTAGCTTTCCACATTGGTCAAATTATTGACATTCAACTGCACTTTCCATTTATCCCGCTTGTAGAAGATCGATGCATCGACCCGAAAGTAGCTAGGTAGGTCTACATCTGTGTTAGGTAGAACTGCATCTGCTTTACTCACGTAATAAAGTCCTAGACCACCGCCAAATCCTCTCAGGGGTCCTGCTTGAATTTCATAACTATTCCATAGTCCAAATTGATGTTTAGGTGCGCCAGCGAGTTTATCTCCAACTGGAATCGTGGTATCTTGACTCACAAATGCATCAGTCAGAGCATAGGACAGTACGGTGTTCCAGCCATTCACAGGACGACCGACCAGGTTAAATTCGATCCCCCGACTCTTTTGCTCTCCCGTTTGAATGCTGAAGCGATCGTCCTCTGGATCGGTGATCAATACATTTTTTTTGGTGATTTCGTAAGCGGCAAATGTCGCAGATAATCGATTGGGAATCACATCGGCTTTAATGCCTGCTTCAAACTGTTTGCCTCGCTCTGGGTCAAAGGATGCTCCAGTTCGACTCGTACCAAAAATCACGGGATTGAATGCTGTGGCGTAGTTAGCGTAGAGTGAGAGCCAGTCCGTGAGTTGATACACCAGACCCACACGAGGACTGAAAGCAAGATCGGTGACATCCTTTAAGAGTGCATTGTCAAATCCTCCACGATCAGTTGAGCGGGCTAAGTCTAAGCGTCCACCAGCTAGCAGTTTCCATTGTTTTGAGAATGTGGCTTGATCCTGAAAGTAAAGGCTAATGGCATCAGTTCCATACTCATCTGGACCAAATTCATCAACAAAGGAGCTTTCAGGTCGTGCGCCATAGATAGGATTGAAGAGGTCAATGGGAGCGATCGTCGCACCAAAAAACTGGTATTGGAACCGATAACGCAACAGTTCAATGCCTAATAGAACTTGATGGTCAATTGAGCCTGTTTTAAATTTGCCAATCAACTCGTTTTGCAGCGTAAAGTTCTGTTGTTTTTCATCGGCAGTAGATACGCCACGATTCACCGTGCGGCGATCTTCCTGCAAAGAGCCTGGTGCGATCGTAAATTCGTCAAGTGTTGCGATCGCAACTGCAAATCCAGAGCGAAATTTCCAATTTTGATTGAACTGATGTTCCAACACGTAACTGGCACGCCAGTAGTTCGCTGTCGTATCATCTTCATTGGGCTCGCCTAAGAAGCGGCTGATTGGAACCCGAAAGCTTTCCGGCTCAGGCAAAAGACCTCGATCAAAAATAAATTTATAATTCTGATATTCAAAGTTGAGAGTCAGTTTAGTCTTGGGACCAAGCTGAAACGAAAGCGCTGGAGCGACAAAAATACTTTTTGAGTCTACAAAATCCCGAAAGCTACCCGCATTCTCATAGGCTAGATTGAGACGATAGGCTGCCGTTTTCTGGGCATTGAGCGGACCAGAGAGATCCAGCGCTCCTTGATAAAAATCAAAACTCCCTATTGTCAGGGAAGGTGAATAGTAGGGCTGTTTAAGGGGTTGCTTGCTAACAACGTTCACCAGTCCACCCGGTTCATTTTGTCCATAGAGAACGGAGGCAGGACCTTTGAGAAATTCGATTTGCTCAACCCCCGCAAAATTGATAGGGTTGGCAAAGCTGAATTCCCGAAACCCATCCCGGTAAACAGTGGAAGCACTGTTAAAACCTCGAATAATAAAACTTGCGGTTGGAATCCCACCGTAGGTGTCAAAGGGTTGAACTCCTGGCACGTTGTCAGCGACTTGATCAATTCGCGTGATCTGGCGATCGTCCAGCAGTTGTCGGGGAATAATCTGAATCGATTGGGGAATGTCGCGCAATGGCGTATCGGTTTTGGTTGCTGTTGTAGAATCAGGAACCCGGTAGCCACTCTGTCCTTCACCTGTGACCACGAGTTCTTCTTCCGGTGTTTCCCCTTCCGGGTTGAGGCTATATGCCAAGCCAGCCACTTTCAGCGTGACATCAGACTTGGGTAAGGCAGTCGTCCCCACCACACTGACGCGAATCGTAGCAGCATCCATCTGAGTGATGCGAACCGTAGCAACTTCACTCGTCGGGTTCTCAGCACTGAATTCCTGGGCATTAGGTAATACCAACACCGCATTCGGGATGTCCGCAATTAAACTCTTGCCCTCGGCTCTAAACTTCGTGGCATCCACTTGCAAGGGTTTACTGTCAGCAGTTTCTAAGGTGATGTCAAGTCCAGTGTCGGCACGTTCCAGCTTCACTCCAGTTACCTGCACCGAGGCAGTACTGGGTGTGTTCTCACTTTGAGCCAGCCATTCTTTAACAGTTTTGGCAGGTTGTTTTAGATTACGCAGGTTAGTGGATGTAGGCGATCGCTCAGGTGCCATTTCATTCGCTTGCACGACTGGAATGAAAAGCAGGGATGCGGTACTGACTAAACACAGGGAATGAATTAACGAAAATGATTTCACAACAAACCCTCACACAACTGAAAACTAGAAAACTTGAACTGAGATGGAAGCGATCGCTCAGCGTCGCGCGATCGTCTCTTCACTGACCTCAACCAAGCGAATATCTTTGCGTTTGCGATACCACCACATCACAAACCCTGTCGTAAACAGAATCAGCGGCGTTAAACCGACAAACACATACAAGATGCGCGTCGGTAAGCCACCAAAGGTACCGTAGTGTAGTAAATCGAAGGAACTGAGAATCTTGTCGCCCAATGATGCCTTTAACGAATCATCAACGCGCAAAATTTGACCACCGTACTGGTCCAGGTAAACATTGCTGATGCCATATTCCTGTCGTTCCTGGGTTTGCTTCATCCGAAGCCGCAGGGGTGCTTTAGGGTCTGCTGTTAAGTCAATGCTTCGCAAAGCTCCGCTGGGTAGGGCAAGTTGAGCCGTTTTCATCTGTTGGCTGAGGGAACGAGGAGATTGACCTGCGATCGGCTGAGAAGCGAGATCAGGCGGAGCAGGACTGAAGGTAATGGCACGGATAAATGGGTCAACATAGCCTAAATTCCAGGCAAACCCAGTGAAGAAGGTGAACAGTAAAAAAGTGGCAGCTGTAATCCCCAATAGTTTGTGTAGATCAAAGTTAAGGCGCTTGGGGTGAGCATTCCACTTAATCTTGAAACCTGCAACTAGTTTGCGCCAGCCGGGCCACAAGATAATGCCTGCAACCACAACAATGCACATACCCAAACCGACCCAGCCAACGATGTATAAACCCAGATCGCCTAACTTCAACGATGTGTGGAGTTCATACACAATCGCTAGAAAATGCTGTATGGCGTTGGGATGCAGGCTGTCGCCTAAAATTGCTCCCGTATAAGGGTTAACGTAAACACTGACCCAATCATTGCTGGTAACTGAGATGATGACATTAAAAAAATCATCGGGTTTAGCTGGAAAATAAACCCGTTGCAGTGACATATTTGGCTGGTTAGTATAAGCGGTTTTGACCCGTTCCAGAACTACTTCCAGCGGTAAGCGATCGCCCTGAGGAATGATCGGATCAAGATGCCGATGCAATAAAAAGTCGTTGATTTCACTCTGAAAGACAATCATGCTGCCAGTTAAACCAATCACGATCGCAATCAGCCCGATTGCAAAACCCAGGAGGCGATGTCCTTTAAAGATCCAGGTGCGGAGAGTTCTGAACGTCATAGCAGAGATTCCAAGCTTAAAAAGAATCAAAAATTCACGGAAACGGTTCCCTGGACAGTAAATGGCGTTTGTGGAAAGACCAGGTAGTCATTGGATTCGTAGTATTTCACGTTGCCGAGGTTCTTGAAGTTGAGGGCAATGCGTCCGTTATTCCATTTGTAGAAGAGAGCAGCATCAAATCTGACGTAGGAAGGCAGGATTAATGGATCATCAATGTTGGCCGTGCGATCGCCGACAAAAAATAGCCCTCCCCCAATGCCAAACCCTTTCAAGCCACCCGCTTGAAATTCGTAGGTTGTCCACAAACTTGCCCCATGAGTCGGTGCATTAGTCAGGCGGCGACCTTCAGGAAGATTGTTATCTTTGCTGACAAACGCATCATTCAAGTAACCGGACGCAATCACTTTCCAACCGAGTAGAATTTCCCCAGCAACATCCAGTTCAATCCCCCGGCTTTTCACCTCTCCAATAGCGATCGAGAATTGTTCATTACTTGGATCTGTGGTGGGAATATTGGTTTTTCTAATGTCATACGCTGCAAACGTGGCTGACAGCCGCTTATTGAAAAATTCACCTTTCACACCGATTTCAAACTGAGTACCGCGTGAAGGCTCTAGCGACTCTCCACTGGCAGTTCTAGAATTATTGGGTTCAAAAGAACGGCTATAGCTGGTATAAAGCGAGATCGGTTCAATCGGTTGATAGACAATACCAACGCGAGGGGAAAACGCACCATCATAAAACTCACTCCGAACAGGGTCACTATTGATGCTGATGTCACTGATGGACTTGGTGTCGTACCAAACAAAATCATATCTGCCACCCACCAGTAGTTTGAGCTTGGGGAGCAAAGTCATCTGGTCTTGCAAGTAGATGCCGACATTATTAGAGCTTTGCTCAAAGAAGTTATCAGGATCAGGAATACGGGGTAAGCCATAGACAGGATTGAAAATGTCGAGTGTACCCTCAAAAATCCCACCGATGCCGTTGTCAGCCTGTTGCCTCCGGCGCAGTTCCAGCCCCGCCAGGAGTTGATGGGCAACAGAACCCGTTTTGAAATTACCAATTAAATCTGTTTGCAGCGCATAGGTATCAACGTGAGTTAAACCGCCAAAATACCCGCGATCGGTCAAGGTTCGACCGTCTGCATCGAGTTCTCCAGGCTGAGTCACAAAACTGTTTTGTTTCTCAGAAAGGTAGACAAATTGGCTTCTCAGGCGGAGATTTTGATTAAACCGATGATCCAGCGTTAAACTGACGCGATGTTCCTCAATGTCTTGAAAATCAAGTTCAGGTTCGCCGATATTCAGACTTCTGCGTACCTTCAAAAAGGCAGGTACGGGTCGTAAACCGCGATCGAATCCCAGTTTCGCATTGAGATATTCATAGGCAAGGGTAAGGTTAGTTGAGTCGCTAAACCGATAAGTGACAACAGGAGCAATGAAGAAAATATTATTGTCAATGAAATCGCGGTAGCTGCCAGAGTCTTCGTAGGAAACATTCAAGCGATATAACAATCGTTCGTCTTGGGTTACGGGTCCGGTCAAGTCGATCGCCCCTTTGTAGAAGGCGTAGCTGCCAGCAGTAAAGTCAGCAGCATAAGCGGGACGGCTCAAGGGTTTCTTGGTGACATAATTCACGACTCCACCAGGTGACACTGCTCCATACAGCACCGAAGCAGGTCCCTTTAGCACCTCTACCTGTTCAATATTGCCGCCATCAATGAAAAAGTTTGTACCCCCTACAGAGAATCCATCCTTTAAAAAGTTGGTATAGAAGCCACGGGAGCGGACATCGCCAAAGAGGTTGCCGTAGCCCGATGCGATCGTTGTGCCTGAGACGTTCCGAGTCGCGTCGGTAATACGCGTGATTCCCTGATCTCTGATCACCTGCTGGGGCACAATCTGAATCGATTGGGGAATGTCGCGGAGGGGAGTGTCTGTTCTTGTGGCAGTAGTGGCATCCGGTACGCGATATCGTCCCTGCCCTTCACCTGTGACCACGAGTTCTTCTTCCGGTGTTTGGCCTTCTGGATTGAGGCTATACGCCAGTCCGCTCACCTTCAGCGTCACATCTGATGTGGGCAATGCCGTTGTGCCGACCACACTGACGCGAATGGTGGAAGTATCGATCTGGGTCACGCGAACATTAGCAATTTCTCCCGTCGGGTTCTCAGCACTGAACTCTTGAGCATTGGGCAATGCCAACACTGCGTTTGGAATGTCCGCAACCAGGCTCTTACCCTCAGCTCGAAACTTGGTAGCATCGACCTGTAAAGGTTTTCCATCAGCAGTTTCCAGGGTAATATCCAAGCCATCCTCGACCCGTTCCAGCTTCACCCCACTCACCGATGCAGGCGAGTTTTGGGTGATCAGCTTCTCCCATTCCTTGAGCGTCGTGGCAGGACGATTAAAGTCCTTCATGCGAGTCCCGATCGCTGTCGGTTTCTGCGTTTCTACCGCTGCCGTTCTTCCCACTGGTAGTTCTCTCGCCTCAGCCTTTGAGTGAGAGAGGCTCAACGATAGCAGAGACGCGATCGCGCTTTGCACAACAATGTCAGTCACAACCCCTAATTCTAAATGCCACTTTTTCACAACTTCTCCTCACAGGCCCGTAACGTTATTTGCAACAAAAATTGCCCGCCTCAGAGAGACGGGTAGAAACATTTGCCAGCCTTATGAGAAGAACTAGCGTTTCTTATTGCGAATAAGTTTTAGTAATAATCAAAAAGCTATGCTGCTTAGTGACTAAAGTCAAGCCTTTCGTTGCCAAAAAATTATTGACTCTAAGCCAGCTTCAAATCGATGCACCCTTCTTAAAGAGGAGGTTTTAGCACTTTTAAGACTGAGAGATGCCTTTAAGAAATCATAAGTTTTCTTAACCATACGTCTTGAGTACTTGAGAATTGATGACGATCGCCTACTGATTGTCTTAGGCCGCTTTTGCGTCCAGAGATCGAGCAACTCAGTGTGAGCAACAGAAATTAATTGGGTAATCTACTTGATATAAGTTCCTATTAAACTCTATAGTGCTTTTGAAAGATTGTGTCATCCGTCAGTCGTTCGACGTGGGTGCTGACCGATGTCTACCCTTCGTAGAGGAGTTCATGCCAAGACTCAACGAACTATTCGCAGCAGGCGGCATCATTATGGTGCCGCTGATCGGGTTCTCGATCGCTGTCATTGCCCTGGCAGTCGAGCGGTTTGTGTTCTGGTATCGTGTTAAACGCCGCCAACATCCAGTGATTCGGGATGTCCTGAAACGTTACCCACAGAAACCTGACCTGGCGATCGAGACGCTCAAACGCAACCTTGATCTATCCGTTGTCCGCATTTTTCTAGAAGCCCTTTCGCTCAAAGATGCCAACCCTGAAGCATTTCGGCTGGCGTTAAATGGCGCAATTCAGGCAGAGTTGCCTCTCTTAAAACGGTTCTCACCCATTTTTGAAACGGTTGTGGGTCTCGCTCCCCTGCTCGGACTGTTGGGCACCATCATGGGGCTGATTCGCTCCTTCAGTTCACTGAATCTTGGCGAAATTGGCGGCACGAAAACGCTGGGTGTCACCGCCGGAATCAGTGAGGCACTGGTCGCCACCGCTACTAGGGCGTGTTTTAAAACCCTCGAAAGCCCCCCACCCCCAATTCTGGGGGCTTCCAAACAGGCTTCAAAGTCCCCCAATCTTGGGGGCTTAAAGCCCTTTGGGCATACAAGAAAAGGGGGCAGAAGCTTCAGCAACGAAGCGATTAGGAGTTTTAAAACACAGCCTAGCTTAACTGTGGCAGCCATCGCCCTTTTGCTTGCTAACACCTTTCGCGCCTTTTACCAGCGGCAACTCGGTCTGATTGAAGAGTATAGCGTCCAGCTAGAACTGATCCATCGTCGTGCTCACAGAGTTTTGGAATCATCCTATGCGTAGGCAACTGTCTGAAGAGCTGGAGCGACCCACCGAAA
This sequence comes from Stenomitos rutilans, assembly GCF_059505485.1. NCBI lineage: Bacteria > Bacillati > Cyanobacteriota > Cyanophyceae > Leptolyngbyales > Leptolyngbyaceae > Stenomitos > Stenomitos rutilans. The sequence goes on along the minus strand of NZ_JCACKR010000041.1, from coordinate 8,533 downwards.
TTAATGTTGTCCCGTTGATCGATGTGCTGTTTGCGCTGTTGACCTTTTTCATCCTCTCGACGTTGTTTCTAGTGCGCTCTGAAGGGTTGCCAGTCAATCTGCCCAAAGCTACCACTGCCAAACCGCAAGCCGCGAGTCGATCGACGGTGAGCATTGACAAAGCGGGAAAAGTCTTCTTGAACAAAGCGCCCATCCAGGTTGATAACCTGGCAAACACCATTAAAACGCAGCTTAGCCCCGGTCAGGAACTGGTTGTCGTTCTGAACGCCGATGGTTCTGTAACCCACAGTCATGTGATTGAAGTAATGGATCAACTGCGTCAAGTGCCGGAAGCCAAACTAGCCATTGCCACCCAACGGAAGTGATTATGCTTGCCTCAGACTTAACCACTGCTCAAGATTTAACCACCACTCAACGGACAAAAAAAGGGAAAGCGGTTAGAACCTATCTACAGCGATCGCAGCCTTGGCTTAACGATTCCAGGAGAAAGGCTCTCGTTATCAAGATGAGCATCCTACCTTTCATTGCTCAAATCGTTACGTCATTGTGCAGTGCTCTCAAGCATTCTAAGCACTGTCAGCCGCTTATTGCCAATCATTCTTTACTGATGCCAATCGCATGAATTTAGAGAATCTTCCTTGCCAGCCCCAAGACCTGACCGAAGTGAGCTGTGAAGACCGCTGGCAGGTCTATCAACGGTTGCAAACATTAGACATTCCCTGTCAGTGTGCTGCCTACCAACCTTTGAGGGTGCAACTGGACAGTGTTGCTATGGTCATTCAAGTCTGGAGCGTTGTGCGAAGCGTGACAGCATCAAAGCAAACTCTATCGGCTTGGCTAGAAATCTGTTGGCAGCTCGATTACTTCCAGCAATAGCCCAAGACCAGATCATTTAGACCATTCTCACCGTCTTCAGATTGGTTCTACGATAATTGACTGCGCCATCGCCGAACCGATTCCCAGGCTTTTACCGTGCAACAACACAACAACTGAACCACTGGCGGTGCGGCTTACGATCTGCACGGTCACACCAGATGTTAGCCCTCTGGTAATCAAGTTGTTCGCATCTTGATGCAACGCGATGATGCGAACGCGATCGCCGGCTAGAGTTTGAGAGAGACACCTCATCTGAACCGGATCGCCATTGTTCTGCAAAGAGGGTGATGGCTCGGCTGAATCTTGGGAATGATGCTTCTGGCTCACAAAAGTGAAACCCTGCCAGCCTGGTTGGAGCGGTGAGTCTGAGTTATGCTTTGAGCGATCGCGTCGATGCATCCTCAATTTCTCCTGATTCAGTTATTCGATACTCAGGTTGGTGTGCTTTCTAATAGCGATTGCCCCAAATACTGCCCTTTAGCCGTGACTCCTGGCAAGGCAAAGAAAAAGCCGCCCCCGATCGGCTTGATATATTCCTCTAAGGGTTCACCCTTCAAGCGGTTTTGCACGGTAATGAAGCCTCGCTCTAAGTCTGCCTGAAAACAAACAAACAGTAAGCCCATGTTCAGATGCCCCGATCGATCGACCCCTTCTGAGTAGTTGAAGCCGCGTCGTAAAATCAGCCCCTTTTCGGACTGGCGTGGGTTTGCCAGTCGAATATGAGCGTCGAGTGGAATGTGTGTTCCCGTTGGATCGTGAGCATAGTCAGGACGATCGCGCTCATAATGCATTCCTAGAGGCGCACCAGACCCTTTTTCGCGCCCAATAATTTCCTCCTGCTCTTGCAGTGGCGTGCGATCCCATCGTTCTACTAAATTACGAATGACCCGCACGACCTGATAAGTTCCACCTGTGGCCCAATTCGGTTCATCGCTGGTTGGCTGTACCCATACAGTGCGATCCATCAATTTAGTGTCGTTGACCTCTAAATTTGCCGTGCCATCTTTGAAGCCCAGCAGGTTTCGCACCGTGTCTTTGCCAAGCTTTTTTAGCGTGTGGGGTGGCAGAAAGCCTTCCATCTTCCAGCGGACGGTCAGTAAGTCAGGCAGATGTTTGAGAATGTCCCGCAGGGCGTGAATGTTCGTCTCAGCCGTATTTGAGCAAAATTGCAGCAAAAGATCGCCATGACACAAATCCGGATCGAGTTGGTCATTGGGAAAATTGGGCATTGCCATCAGGCGACGTGGCTTCAGCGCTTGTAACCCAAAGCGTTGATCAAACAATGAACTGCCAAGGGCAACCGTCATGGTGAGATTATCAGGAAACACGTTGGTGCCCAACACGCCTGAATCGCTGGGGGGAAACTTGGCATCGATCGGCGGTGGGGTACCGCCCGCCATCAGGAATGCTGTGCGCTGGGTGAGCGTCTGAAATAAGCGCACCAAATCAGTCCTGGTTTGAGCGGTCACATCAAACGCTACCATTAACGCCGCCGCCGGAGCGGGATTGATCACGCCTGGTTGATGCACACCCCAGAAAGGTACACTCATTTCAGTGGTATCTTCTTCGCGTTTTTGCAGCGATCGATACCCTAATGTGGTCAGTGCTGCTAGCCCTCCGGCGGCGGCCATACCAACCAACAGATCACGGCGACGCAGGTGAGGACTGATTCGCAACCAGGCTTGATCAGGACTCGATAGACTGTCCTTCATCGTTCTAATTCACTCCCAGCGTCCCACGCAGCTTGGACAAATCTTCTGATTGCGCTGCAATCACCGTTTTCAGCGTTTGTCGGTCTGCTTCCGTTAACTTGTCGTAGGACTCGAAGCCCCCATCGGCTGTTTTGTACTTTGTTAAACTGTCGTTGATGGTTTTGAAGTTATTATCAACTCGTCCCAGGAGAGTAGGATCAGCCTTTTCCAAGCTGGGACGCAAAAGTTCCACAATCTTTTGTGAACCGTCTACGTTCGCTTTGAAATCCCACAAGTCAGTCTTGCTGTAGCGGTCTTCCTCGCCGCTAATTTTGGTCGCTGCAACTTCCTCAATTAAGGCAGCGGCACCGCCTACCATATCTTTTGGCTTAATGGTGAGTGTGGCAATGCGTTTTTGCAGATCGAGTGAATCTTTTCTGAGCTTCTCAGCGATCGGCGTCATGCCTTTAGTGGTTTTGTCTTGAAACAACGCTTTTTCTAACCGATGGAAGCCTGTGAAGTTTGGATCATTCGCTTTCTTGGCAAAATCATCTTCGCGGGCATCCATGCTGCCGTCCAGGTCAGAAAAGAGTTCGGCGATCGGCTCAGAGCGCTCCCAATGAACACGAGTTGGCGCATAGAGTTTTTGCGCCGTTGCCACATCGCCCGCAATCACTGCATCGGTAAACGCCTTCGTTTTATCGACCAGTTGATCGGTTTCTTGTTCTACATAGGTCTTGTACTCTGCGATCGCTGAATCTAACTGCTTGGGATCGACCGCGACTTTGCCAGATGTTGCTGGTTCTGCACTGGGAGCGCTGGCTTGTGAACTGGTATTTGCTTCTGGTGCTTTAGAGGTGCATCCTCCTGCTACTAGAATGAGCAAACTAGCGGACAGGAAAGCAATAGAGCGAAACGCTTGTTTTGGGGTAGAAGTCATTTTAGTGATCTCAGTTGTGTTTTAAAGATGTAAATGGAAACAGATGGATTGTTGTAATGAAATGGATTGTTGTAATGAACTTAGGTAAGTTTAAGGGAGCGATCGCAGATCCTTCGAGGCAACCGACTTTGGTGCGATGACGATGCTCAGCTTTTTGTCCCCATCACCACAATCTTGCCTTTCGGATTACTGCGAAGACCGCACGTCATGATGTATTCTCCGGCTTTCAGTTCTGCCCCTAGCTTTTGCACAAAACCAGGTGCAATATTTTCGCGTTCTTCGACCACCATTACCCCTTCTAGAATTTCCCACTCCAGCGCTCTTGAACTTTTGTTTGTAATCACGAAGGTTGTGCGCCCAGCATCAACGGTCAACTGACCCGGTTCACAGCCAGTATCGGTTACGGTGACTGGCACCTCTTTAGCCTCTGCTTGGTTGGCAGACGAGCTGGTAGGTGAGGTACAGGCACTGGTCAGGTAGACTAGCCCGATCGCCAGCACTGACAAACTGAATTTTGAGTGAGACATAAATAATCGTTGCATCATACAGGTTGAGAACGTTGCTTTAATCTGGCTTACAAAGACTGCTTGACAGGGGTTTGACTGGTTCTACTACCCGCTAGAAAGAGCAGCATGACTGGAATCAGGTAACCCAGATAAACAATGACTTCGCCGACAGTTGGCGCATCGTTGTAGCCAAAAAAGCCAGCCAGCAACGACCCGATCAATCCCTGCGTCGGCAAGTTATTGCTGAGATCAAACACGACTCCTTGCAACCCATTCCAGACTCCCGCTTCGTGCAACGCGCGCACACCACCTGCTAGTAGCCCCGCCGCCACCAGAATAATGAAGGCTCCTGTCCACTTAAAGAAGCGCTTAAGGTTGATCCGAATGCCGCCTTGATAAATGCCCACGCCCACCACGATCGCCGCTACATAACCCAGGAAAGCACCGATCGGAATCTGAATGCCCACACTCTGTTGCAACGTTGCCAGCAAAAAGACTACGGTTTCTAATCCTTCGCGTGCTACGGCGAGAAACGCCATGCCTACCAGCGCCAGTCCTCCTCGATCGCCCGATTGGATAGCGGACTCCACCTGTGACTGCAACTCACCTTTGATGGAACGTGACGCGCGCTTCATCCAAAATACCATCCAGGTCAGCACGCCGACCGCCACAAACGCAATCACAGATGCAAATAATTCCTGTTGCTTTTGCGGAAAGTCTTGACGCGTTGCTTGCAACAAAATCGCCACACCCAGACACATCAACGTCGCTGAAGCAACACCTAGCCAGATGGCTTTCATGAGCTGAATGCGTCCCGTCTGACGCAGGTAGCTGGCGATAATGCCCACGATTAACGCCGCCTCCACGCCTTCCCGAAACATAATCAAGAAGGAAGCAAGCATGAAAACTCCTACTGAACTCTTGATTTCTAAACTTCTAAAGAGTGTGCAACTATTTGAGAATGCTTGTCAACTGCAAAGAGATAATAAATTTATGACATTTCTTGTTTCGCAGGACGACCAAGTTCTCACCACAATGCTGTACAAGAGGCCATCAGCCTTTGAGCGCGATTGGAAAGACGCGTTTCGTCTGTCGCGAGTACCGCTAGAGCCGCCGCAAATGCGATCGCCTTCGGATGCCCTCACGCAATTCAACCATGACGTGACAAAGGCGCTACTAACCTGGGAGCCACTTCAACTCGCTTACGGCAAACAACTGCTGGCATCTGCGCAACAACGGGGCGATCGCTCTCAGTTCAGTCATAAATGATCAAAATGTCTTTCACCTGATTCTAAAGCTGGGAGACTCGCCGTTAAAGGTAAAATTCAACCAGCCAGCATGAGCGATCATCGGCTCAGCAAGTCATTCAACCAACTATCACAGAGGTAAGCATCGCTATGTCTTTTACCCCGAAAAAAGTTCAGAGCTTTTGGCTCCTTTTGCTCGTCATCGTTGGCCTTGTGGTCAACGTCGTGATGCACCATCCCGACGCAGTAGCAGCACAACCATTGGGTCAAACGTCGAGCATCAAGCCCTCGATCGTGCTGGTGCATGGAGCTTTCGCGGATGGCTCTAGCTGGCAACGTGTGATCCCACTTCTAGAACGAGATGGCTACACGGTGACGGCTGTACAGAATCCCCTGACCTCTCTCGCCGATGATGTTGCTACCACCAAGCGAGTGATCGATGCCCAAAAAGGTAACGTCGTCGTGGTAGGGCATTCCTACGGTGGCAGCGTGATTACAGGGGCGGCGGCGGGTAACTCGCACGTGAAAGCGCTGGTGTATATCGCTGCCTACACTCCCGATGCAGGCGAAACGATTAGCGCCTTAAATGGTAAATACGCCCTTCCCCCGCTCGCCACTGCACTGGTACCAGATACGGCAGGCTTTCTCTACGTCGATCGAGCGAAGTTACACGATGTCTTCGCCAAGGATCTTTCAACGGCTGAGGCACGTGTGCTAGCAGCGACGCAAAAGCCTCTTATTGGCGCAGCGTTTGACCAAACCGTAACCAGCGCTGCCTGGAAGACGATCCCATCCTGGTATCTAGTGGCCCAGGAAGACCGTGCCATTAACCCTGAGCTTGAGCGCTTCATGGCAAAACGCATCGGTGCTAAAACGACCGAGATCAAGTCTAGTCATGTCCCTTTTCTCTCCCATCCCAACGAAGTCGCTAAATTGATCGAAGCAGCTGCCACTACTCCTGTGAAGTGAAAGTCGGTCAACGGTCAAAGCACTCACAACCCCACTACCTTCCACCACCAACCTAAAAAGCATCACACCTGTTTATGCATGAGATTGAAATTGTCTTGGGGCTACTGTTTGCAGTGACCGCCCTGGCAGTGATTGCCGAAAAAATTCAAATCGCCTACCCCATCCTGTTAGTTGTGGGTGGACTAGCGCTGGGCTTTGTGCCCGGTCTACCTCATGTTGAGCTGAAACCCGACGTGATCTTTCTGGTTTTCTTGCCGCCACTGCTGACTTCGGCGGCATGGTTCACCTCCTGGCGAGACTTCCGCGCCAACTTGAGGCCGATTTTGCTGCTGGCGATCGGTCTGGTGCTGGTGACGACGGGTGCCGTGGCGGTAGCGGCTCATGCGGTGATCGCAGGGATGACCTGGCCCGTCGCGTTTGTCCTGGGCGCGATCGTGTCGCCGCCCGATGCGGTGGCAGCGGCTGCCATTACGGAGCGGCTGAGTGTGCCCAAGCGCATTGTGGCAATTCTAGAAGGGGAAAGCCTGGTGAATGATGCGACGGGTCTAGTGGCGTATCGGTTTGCCGTAGCCGCAGTTGTCGCAGGCTCATTCTCGGTGTGGGACGCTGGACTGGGTTTTGTGCTGATCTCAGTGGGTGGCATCCTGGTCGGTTTAGCGGCGGGTTGGGTGACCATTTGGATTCATCGACAGTTGGATGAGCCATTAGTGGAAGTGACTGGCACGCTCTTGATGAGCTATGCCTCCTACCTGGTTGCTGAGCATTTGCATGTCTCTGGTGTGCTGGCGGCAGTTGCAGTTGGAATCTACCACCGCTGGCACAGTTCGGATGCCTTTACTCCCACCACGCGCATGCAGGCACTCGCAGTTTGGGAACTGTTTGTCTTTCTGCTGAACGGGCTTGTCTTCATTCTGATTGGGCTACAGCTTCCAGCTATTTTGGCGGCGATCGCCGAACGGTCAGCCATAACCCTTGCCTGGTATAGCCTCTTGATCAGCGTGGTTGTGATTGGGATTCGGATTTTGTGGGTGTTTCCCGCCGCTTATCTATCCCGTTTGTTTGACCGTCGGCTGCGGGAACGTGAACCCTCGACGCCCTGGCAGCAGGTGACGCTTATTGGTTGGACTGGCATGCGTGGCGTGGTTTCCTTGGCGGCGGCGCTCGCTTTACCACTTGCAACCAATGCGGGCACGCCCTTTCCTGAGCGCGACCTGGTGATCTTCCTCACCTTTTGCGTCATTCTAGTCACGTTAGTGTTCCAGGGGTTGACCTTACCGTTGCTGATCCGTTGGCTCAAGATCGCGGATGATGGCAATACCGAGCGTGAAGAGATGGAAGCTCGACTCAAGGCAGCCGAAGCCGCGATGGCACGGTTAGAGGAACTAATTGCTGAAGATAGTGCGCTTGCAGACGCTGAAATGGTGCAATGGCTGCGCAGGAAGTATGAGGAGCGCGTTCGCCAATATTGTGATGCCTGCCTTGACATGGATACTGGCAACGGTGAACAACTAGCGACACTCAAGGTGTTGCAACGAGAAGCTGTTGTGGCGGAACGCAACGTTGTGGTCAAACTGCGGAACCAGGGCGTGATCAATGATGAGGTGCTGCATCGACTGGAACACGAGCTTGATTTAGAAGCGATTCGGCTCAAGGCATGAGCGCTTGCTTCACTCGATACGTCTGATCACACAAACAAGCACTCTACCTCTGCATCACGAATCAGTACGGCCATTTCTCTGCCTTCTTGATTGCGTCTACCGGAGAACATCGCTTTTGCACCAGCCGCACCGAACGTAATTGCTGTTGCTCGACCAGTACCCAATGTGCCTCCAGTCACTAAGGCAACATTATGTTTAAAGAGCATGATTTAACCGCTTGTTCGTACCGCGCTAGCTGCTCAGCAGACAATCACTTCGTTGACATCAACACCTTTGCTCTCTTAAAGATTCTTGTTGAGATGACGGGAATGATCGATCGAGTCATACATGCCATTAAACAAGTTGTTATGAATGCTGTCACGGTTCAGAAAATCATGGGGAAAGCCTATTCGATTCCTTCTAAGGGAGGACACGTAGATAATCAACAGTAATGTAAGCTAAAACACTCACGCTTGTTACCCCCTGCAACCTTCTCCGTGTAAACAGAAGCCGCTTGAAGCAATGCTTAAGGAAATCATTGTCTTTCTGGAGATTCGACAGACTAAACTATCTTGGCAGCCGCTGGCTTACCATCTTCAAAAGCAGCATTAACCCTCTTTTGTTACCTCAACGAGAGCAAATTAAGCTGGAAGAAGCTGCGTTCTAC